>NZ_JBEXNM010000043.1:0-75913 GCF_040611095.1 Streptomyces sp. NPDC003077
GCCGACGCGCATCGCGTGATCGGCGGGACCCCGGCCGTGTCGTTGTGCCGGTGCCGGGCGGGCGGCCGGGCCGTGCCGTGCCGGTACGGGCGCCCGTACCGGGTCGATGCGGACCTCCCGTCGTCGTCCCGGCGCGGTAACGGCGTCAGCTCGGGCGCTCGAAGTCGATGGTGCTGTAGGCGCGCAGCTTCGAGAGCCGGTGCTCGGAGTCGATCAGGCGGATGGTGCCCGACTTCGAGCGCATGACCAGCGACTGGGTGGTGGCGGTCTCGGCGCGGTACCGCACACCGCGCAGCAGGTCGCCGTCCGTGATGCCGGTGGCGACGAAGAAGACGTTGTCGCCGCGGACCAGGTCGTCGATCTGCAGGACCTTGTCCAGGTCGTGGCCGGCCTCCAGGGCCCGCTCGCGCTCCTGCTCGTCCTTGGGCCACAGCTTGGCCTGGAGCGTGCCGCCCAGGCACTTCAGGGCGCAGGCCGCGATGATGCCCTCGGGCGTGCCGCCGATGCCCAGGAGCAGGTCCACGCCGGTGCCCTCGCGGGCGGCCATGATGGCGCCGGCCACGTCGCCGTCCGAGATGAACTTGATCCGGGCGCCGGCCTCCCGGACCTCCTTGACGAGGCCCTCGTGGCGGGGCCGGTCCAGGATGACCACGGTGACGTCCTCGACGGAGGACTTCTTGGCCTTGGCGATCCGGCGGATGTTCACCGCGACCGGGGCGGTGATGTCGACGAAGTCGGCGGCCTCGGGGCCGGTGGCGAGCTTGTCCATGTAGAAGACGGCGCTGGGGTCGAACATGGAGCCCCGCTCGGCCACGGCCAGGACGGACACGGCATTGGCCATGCCCTTGGCGGTGAGGGTGGTGCCGTCCACCGGGTCCACGGCCACGTCGCACTCCGCGCCGGTCCCGTCGCCCACCCGCTCGCCGTTGTAGAGCATCGGGGCGTTGTCCTTCTCGCCCTCCCCGATGACCACGACGCCGTTCATGGAGACGGTGTGGATCAGCGCGCGCATGGCCCTGACCGCCGCGCCGTCCGCTCCGTTCTTGTCGCCGCGGCCGACCCAGCGGCCGGACGCCATGGCACCCGCCTCGGTGACCCGGACGAGTTCCAGGGCGAGGTTGCGGTCGGGAGCCTCGGGGCTGACCTCTAGTTGGGACGGCAGATGATGCTCGGTCATCGAGCGCACCTTTCTGTACGGCTTCGTACGGTGACGGCCGGACTGGTGAGGGTGAACATGACTTTATCGGTAGGTCGTGAAAATGAGCAGGGCCCCCCACGCATGAGCGGCGACAAGATGACCCGCGCGGAGGGACGGGGGGCTTTTCGCGGGGAACGCGGGGTGGGCGGGAGCGCCGGCGCGGGTGGGCGCTCCGGGGCCGTGTGGCACGCGGGCGAGGGCGCTGCGCGTGGCGGGTGATCGTTCGGCGACCCGGTGGGGGCCATCTCCGTACGGACACGGGCATGGGGGACCATAGAGGGCGTGGCAGGTATGCGAGGCAAGCAGACGGTGCGGGACATGGTCCTGTCGTTGGCGGTGATCGGCGTCCTCGTCGCGGGGATCTACGTCTTCATCCCGCACGACGACAGCGAGTCGGCGGAGGACAAGGCGGTACAGACGGCCGACTACCGTGTCGCGCTGCTCACGGCCCGGCGCACGGCCCCGTACGCGATCGCCGAGCCCAAGGGGCTGGGCAAGGGGTGGCGGGCCACCTCGGTCTGGTACAAGGCGTCCAACGACGGCAAGGGTGGCGCCTGGCACCTGGGCTTCCTGGACCCCGAGCGGGAGTACGCGGCGCTGGAGCAGAGCGACGCGCCGGCGGAGAAGTTCATCAAGGACGTCACCCTGGGGGCCGAGAAGGTCGAGGGCACCCAGGCCGTCGGCGCCGCGAAGTGGGACCGCTACAAGGGGGAGACGTACAACGCCCTGGTCCGTGAGGAGCCGGGCGTGACGACGGTGGTCACGGGCACCGCCCCGTACGGGAGGCTGGCGGAGATGGCGGCGTCCCTGGAGGCGAAGAAGGGGGACTGACCGCGTCCACCGCGAGGGGCGGCTGTCGGCTTCGGGCCGGTGGCCGCCGCTTTTGCGTTGGGTGAGTGGTGAGTGGGGGGTGGTGGGCGGCTGGTGGGCCGGGCGGTGGGTGCCGAGTGGTTGGCGGGCCGGGGCGCGGGTGATTCGCGAGCTGTTCGGCGTGCGGGCCGGGGGAGTGGTCCACGAGCCGGACGGTGCTCGGTTCACGGGCTGGGCGGTACGCGGTTCGCGAGCTGGGCGGTACGCGGTTCACGAGTCGGACGGCGGGCGGTCGCCGTCCGTATTCCTTGTATGACAAGTATGTGAACACAGCCACAGGCGGGGCATTTTTAGTTGAACGTTAATCCAATTGCCTTAGAGTGGTGTCTCGTAAGCACAGGAAACACCACCTAAACCCCGAGGTGCCGCTATGTCTCTCGCCCTTGACGCCGCCGCGCAGGACCTCCTGTTCCGCGAGGCCCAGACCGCCAACACGTTCACGGACGAGCCCGTCACGGACGAGCAGATACAGGCCATCTACGACCTGGTGAAGTTCGCCCCCACCGCCTTCAACCAGTCGCCGCTGCGCATCACCCTGGTCCGCTCCCAGGAGGCGCGCGAGCGCCTGGTCAAGCACGCCATGGGCGCCAACGGTCCCAAGACGCTGACCGCGCCGCTGGCCATCGTCCTCTCCGCGGACCTGGACTTCCACGAGAAGCTGCCGCGCCTGTTCCCGCACGCCCCGGGCGTCAAGGACGCGTACTTCTCCGAGCTCGCCGTCCGCGAGGTCGCCGGCATGCAGAACGCGACGCTCCAGGCCGGTTACTTCATCCTCGGCATCCGCGCCGCCGGCCTGGCCGCGGGCCCGATGACCGGCTTCGACTTCGGCGCGCTGGACAAGGAGTTCTTCGGCGACGGCAAGCAGAAGTCCTTCATGGTCATCAACGTCGGCAAGCCGGGCGAGGACGCGTTCTTCCCGCGTTCGCCGCGCCTGGAGGCCAACGAGGCGATCGCCACCATCTGATCGCTCATCACTGCGGTCTGATCGCCGAACGCCACGGCCTGATCGCTGATCGGCGCGAGCTGATCGGCGGACACCGTGGCGTTCGGCGTCCGCCCCGGTGGATGTCATCTGCCTCCGGCAGACGAGGCAGGTGCCCTCGCCGGGTGGGCAGGCGCCTCCGGTGGGTGGGGCAGGTGCCCCCGGGGTGGGCAACCGCCCTACGCCTCCCCGGCCGCGCCCGTCTCCGCCTGATCCGCCTCGGACAGCGCCGCGTCCAGCCGGGCGCGGGCGCCCTCCAGCCAGCGGCGGCAGACCTTCGCCAGCTCCTCGCCCCGCTCCCACAGGGCGAGCGACTCCTCCAGCGTCGTGCCGCCGGCCTCCAGGCTGCGCACGACCTCGATCAGCTCGTCCCGCGCCTGTTCGTAACCGAGCGGGGAGACCGCCGCGTCCCCCTCCGCGCCGCCGACCCTGCCGTCCGTCGTGCTGTCCGTCTTCGCCATGGCACCCAGCCTAAGCGGGGGGTATGACAGCGCCCGCCGTCCCGGCACCGGGCGTCCCGTGGACGCGAACCCGGAACTCGCCCTCGGCCACCCTCGCCCGCAGCTCCTCCTCCGGGCCCACCTCCTCCGGAGCGCGCACGGCCGTCCCGTCCGGCTTCTGGAGCACCGCGTAGCCGCGCTCCAGCGTCGCCTTCGGCGAGAGGGCCACCACGCGGGCCAGCGTGTGCTCCAGCTCCGAATCCGCGCGGTCCAGCAGGTGCCGGAACGTCCGGCGACCGCGCTCCACCAGGGCCGTGACCTGCTCGTCGCGCTCCTCCACCATCCGGTGCGGGTCGCGCATCGAGGGCCTGCTCAGCGCCGCCGCCAGGCCGCGCTCCTCGCGGTCGAGGTAGCCGCCGACGGCGCGCAGCGCCCGTTCCCGCAGCTGCCGGATGCGCGCCAGCTCCTCACCCACGTCCGGTACGACCTTCTTCGCCGCGTCCGTCGGAGTGGAGGCCCGCAGGTCGGCCACCAGGTCGAGCAGGGGGGTGTCCGGCTCGTGGCCGATCGCCGAGACGACCGGGGTGCGCATCTCGGCGACGGCCCGTACGAGCTGCTCGTCCGAGAACGGCAGCAGGTCCTCCACGCTGCCGCCGCCGCGCGCGACCACGATCACGTCCACCTCGGGCAGCGCGTCCAGCTCCCGTACCGCCTCGATCACCCGCGGCACGGCGTGCACGCCCTGCACCGGCACGTTGCGCACCTCGAAGCGGACCGCCGGCCAGCGCAGCCGGGCGTTCTCCAGGACGTCCCGCTCGGCCGCGCTGGCCCGTCCGCAGACCAGGCCGATCAACTGCGGCAGGAAGGGGAGCGGCTTCTTCCGCTCGGCCGCGAACAGCCCCTCGGCGGCCAGCGACTTCTTCAGCTGCTCCAGGCGGGCCAGCAGCTCACCGACGCCCACCGGACGGATCTCCGCGGCCCGCAGCGAGAGCTGCCCGCGCGGCGCGTACCACTCCGGCTTGGCGTGCACCACCACCCGGGCGCCCTCGCTCACGACGTCCGCGATCTTGTCGAAGACCTGGCGGAAGCACGTCACGCTGACGGAGATGTCGTACGAGGGATCGCGCAGCGTCAGGAAGACGACCCCCGCGCCGGGCCGCCGCGAGAGCTGCGTGATCTGCCCCTCGACCCACACCGCGCCGAGCCGGTCGATCCACCCGCCGATGAGCCGCGACACCTCGCCGACCGGGATCGGCGCCTCCGCGGACGTGTTGACAGCCATGCGCACGAGACTAACGGCGGGCACTGACAACGGGCCGGGCGGCGAGCCGATGGGCGGGGACGGGGCGGCGAGCCGGGCGTGGGGCGGGGCGGCGAGCCCGGCGCGGGTGGGGCGGCGAGCCGGGGATGGGAGGCGTTCGGTCCGGCCGTCGGACCGTTCCTCGGCCCACTGCTCTTCGGTCGACTGCTCTTCGGCCCACTGCTCCCCGGTCCACTGCGCTTTCCGGACCGGAGGGCCGCAGGGAAGCCGCGCGGCTGAGCGATGACGGGGGCCACATTCGCCGCGCCGAACATCACTCCCCGGCAGCGGTGGCTCCCCGCTCCCCGGCAGTGACGGCTCCCCGCTCCGAGCCCGTTGCCTCGCCGCCTGCCGCAGTGCCCCCGCGCAGCCCGGGTGCCAGCATCAAGGTCGCGGTCAGTGAGGCCGCCGCCATCACCACGATCCCGGTGGCCGGTGACGTCAGCTCGGCCACCGACCCGGCCACCGCCGCCCCGACCCCCTGCATGGTGAGCATTCCGGAACTGTGCAGGCCCAGCGCCTGTCCGCTCAGCGCGTCGGGCGTCAGCGCCATCAGCCGTTCCTGCAGCAGGAGCCCCGCCGCGTACCCGAAGGTGGCGACCGTGACCAGCACCAGGGCGATCGGCACCCCCGGGCGCAGCGAGAAGAACAGGTACGGGGCGGCGAGCAGAACACACAACGGGACGGTCAGCCGCTCCCGCCACCGGGCCGGCAGGAAGCGGCCCGCGACGACGTCCCCGACCAGCATCCCCGCGGCTCCGAAGGCGAAGAGGAGGCCCGCGTCGCCGGGCGAGTACGGGACGTACAGCGATTCCACCCCGACGATCAGCCCGTTCGGCACCCACAGCGCGAGGTAGACATACCGGCGGGGCACCGAGGACCAGAGGCGTGCGTTGGTGCGCCAGGTCTCGGCTATCGACGCCCTCCCGGCGCCCCTGGGCGGCCGGCTGCCGAGCCCGCAGCCCGCCACCGCGGCGGCCAGCACGTACAGGGCGGCGGACAGGAGCAGCGTGCCGCGCGCCGAGATCGCCGTCACCAGCGCGCCACCGAGCGCGAAGCCGCAGATCTGGACGACCCCGGTCGACATGTTGAGGACGGACCGCCCCAAAAGGTAGCCGTCCCGGGTCAGGATCTCGTTGAGCAGCCCGTATCTCACCCCGCCACCGACCGACCCCACGACGCCCAGCCCCAGCAGTACGGCGAACACGGCCCAGACCGGCAGCCCGGGCACGGCCTGCGCGGCCGTGCCCGCGCCGAAGAGGAGGCCGAGGACCGTCATGGCGGCGCGCGGCGGCAGCCGGTCCGCACCGGACAGTACGGTGGCCGCCCCTATTACCTGGGCGAACGCGGTACCGAACATGGCCAGGGAGGACAGCAGCGCCGAGTCCGTCTGCCGGTACACCAGGACGCCCAGGGCCAGCCCGCTCACCGTCTGGGCCGTGGTGTGCC
Organism: Streptomyces sp. NPDC003077; assembly: GCF_040611095.1. NCBI lineage: Bacteria > Bacillati > Actinomycetota > Actinomycetes > Kitasatosporales > Streptomycetaceae > Streptomyces > Streptomyces sp. NPDC003077. The sequence goes on from NZ_JBEXNM010000043.1 coordinate 6,240, forward strand.
CGGCCGAGGCGAGGAAGAGGGGGGTGAACTCGCTGGTACGGAAGAGTTCCCGATACGAACGCATGGCGGGGAGCCTCTCCGACGCGCGTCACCGGCCGTTAGATTTTCGCGGGGAGGCGAAACCATGAGCTGGTGGCGGGTCGATACGGACACTCTGGCCGGGAGCCGTTTCGTCATCTCTCCGCTGGCCGAGACGCTCGCCGGCCTGAAGACGCTGCACCTCGGCCGCGCCGCCCACATCGGCGAGCACCAGTGGCTCGCCGCTCACCTCGCGAGCTACCGGGACCTCCTTGCCGCCGACCCGGTCACGGCCACCCTGGTCAGCGCCGCGCTGCGGCGCCGGTGGAACGCCACCTTCCTCACTCCCACACCCTCCGGCGACGGCGATCGCACGTTCGCCGAGGAGCTGGAGCAGGTCCGCGGCACCCCGCCCGCGACGGTCCGCGCCGACCTGGAGGAGTCGCTGAACGGCTCGCTGCCGAGTCTTCTGCGCCGGGACGACCTGGCACAGCGAGCCGCGGACTTGCTGGAGTGGGTGTGGACGAAGGCCATCGAGCCGTCCTGGCCGCGCCGCCTCCGCATCATCGAGGCCGACATCGTCGCGCGTGCCGCCCGGCTCGGACTGCACGGCTGGGCCACCACTTTGAACGAGATGCGCCCGGACATGCGCTGGCTCGGTGACGACCGTCTGCAGACCACCGTCTGCGACAGCCCGCCACTGGAACTTTCCCGGGGGCGGCTGATGTTCGTCCCGGTCACGCTGAACCAGAGCTGGGTCTGCTGGGACGTCCCGCCCTTCGACCATGGGCGTTCGCGTTCCGCCCGGCGGTACGCGGTCGTCTACCCGTGCTCGGGGGTTCTGATCGACGACGACCTCCGCCCGGCGCCCAAGGCCCTGGCCGCCCTTCTCGGCCCCGCCCGGGCCGAACTCCTCATGCTGCTCGACACCCCGAAGACCACCACCCAGCTCGTGGCCCTCACCGGCCTGCCCCTGGGCTCGGTGGGCCGGCACCTGCGCATCCTGCGCGAGGCCCACCTGGCCCGGCGCCGGCGGGCGGGCCGCTCGGTCCTCTACTTCCGCGCTGCGGCAGGTCAGGTCCTCGTGGCAGCGCAGTTCTCCGGGGCCGGCGATCTTTGACGGGCGGGCCTGCGCCACAACGGATGGACGGGCCCGCTCCACAGCATGGGCTTCGGTGTTCGGTGACGCGGCGCGATCGGCCTTGAGGCCGCCCGGCCGTCCTACCGATCGGCTGCCCGGATGCCCTACCGCCCGGCCGTCCTACCGATCGGCTGCCCGGACGCCCTACCGATCGGCCGTCCGGCCGTCCGTCTGTCCGGCCTCGCCGCGCCCGTTCCTCCCGCTGCTCACCCCACCCTGCCCCGATCCCGCCGCCCCGGGTGCTGGACCGCCAGCACCACCAGCCCGATCGCCAGCCAGACGGCGCCCACCACCTGTGCCGTCCCCGACGCCTCCACGATCACCGCGACCACCACCGCCAGGCCCAGCAACGGGACGAGCACATGCCGCACCAGGCCCGGTTTCGCGGCCCGCTTGCGTACCCAGAACCAGCCGATCACGGACGCGTGCAGGAGGGCGAAGGCGGTCAGCGCGCCCACGTTCACGATCGAGGAGAGGTGGTCGAGACCGGCGTCCTGGCGGGCCGCCCACACCGCCGCCAGCAGGGTCACCACCGCCGCCCCCAAGAGCGCCCGGCGCGGCACCCCGCTGTCCGCGTCCACCTTCGACATGGCGCCCGGCAGCCGCCGGTCCCGGGCCATCGCGAACAGCAGCCGCCCGGCCGCCGCCTGTCCGGCCAGCGCCGCGAACGCCGCGCCGATGGCCTTGCTGACGGCCACGAGGTCGTGGAGCCAGCCGCCCACCGCGGAGTCGACCGTCGCGTAGAAGGCGTCGCCCTGCGCGGCGGGCTCGGCCGCCAGTTCGCCGGCCGTCATGGGGGCGAGCAGCGCCGCCAGGTACGTCTGCACGGCGAACAGCAGCCCCGCCACCACCAGGCAGGTGAGCACCGCCCGGGCCACCCACGCCGGGGCGCCCGGAAGCCGCCCGCGCCCCGCGCCCGCCGACCGCTCCGTCTCCTTGGCCTCCTCCGCGAACGACGCGATGGCGTCGAACCCCAGGTACGACAGCACCGCCACCGAGACGGCGGCGAGCACCGCCCCCATCGAGAAGTCGCCCTCACCCGTCAGCGGTGCCGCCCAGCCCCGCCGCGCCCCGTCGGTGACCAGCACCCAAACGGCCGCCACGACGAACACCACCAGCACCGCGATCTCCATCGCCAGCACCGCGAATCCGACCGCCGCGGCGGTCCGCACGCCCCACAGGTTCAGCAGCGTCGTGACGACCACGGCGATCGCCGTCCACACCCACTGGTGCACCGACGGCACCAGGGAGTGCATCGCGATACCGGAGAAGAGATAGGCCACGGCGGGGATGAGGAGGTAGTCCAGCATCGCCATCCACCCGGCGACGAAGCCCGCGCCCTCGCCCAGCCCTACCCGCGCGTAGGCGAAGACCGACCCCGCCTGGGGGGCGACCCGCACCATCTGCGCGTACGAGTAGGCGGTGAAGGCCATGGCGAGGGTCGCGACGATGTAGACGATCGTGATCGCCCCGTGCGACTTGGCCTGGAGCGTCCCGAAGATCCCGACGGGGGCCATGGGCGCGATGAACAGCAGCCCGTAGACGACCAGGTCGCGGAAGGACAGCGTGCGCCGGAGCGCACCACCGCTCTGCGCGCTGGCGCCCCCGTACGCGGACGGCGGATTCGGCTCGGCGGCCGGAGCGGTCATGACGGACACCTCCGCTGGTGACGCGTGGATCGGTGGGGAGCACTGGGGGATCGGATGGGTTTGTGCTGGTCTGGGCGGGCCTGTCGGAGCGCGAGGAGAGGACACCGCGCTCGCCGGCGGTACGCGCTCCCGCGCACACGCGGTCTCGTAACCACCCGCGAGCCCCCGTGACGCGCGGGAGCGTACGAGCGCACGCGCCCAAGGTGCGCGTTGATCACCGGCTGCCTCCCAGCTTCGGGCACACGGCCACGCCGCACGGCCAGGACGCGCCCGGCACCCGAAGGACGCCCGCCCATGCCCGCCCACGCCGACCCATGCGCCCATGCGCGCCCACGCCCGCCCCCGCGCGCCCACAGACGCAAGCGACCAGCCGACCCACCCGGAACGCTCACCCACCACCCACCCCTCCCGACGAAACCCCACGAAACCCCACGAAACCCCGACGGGACCCCGGACAGGACCCACGACGGAACCCCGGGCAGGTCCCTGACAGGCCCCCGGACAGAACCCCCGACGCCCCACTCCCTCGTCCACCAGTGCCCCCAGGGCATCCGCTCCCCAGACCCGTACGATGTTTCGTATGACTGCTACGCCCAGCGGAGACGCGCCGCGTTCCGCCCCCCGACGCCGGGTCCTGCTCGCCGCACCCCGTGGGTACTGCGCGGGTGTCGACCGCGCCGTGATCGCCGTCGAGAAGGCCCTGGAGCAGTACGGCGCCCCCGTCTACGTGCGCCACGAGATCGTCCACAACAAATACGTGGTCAAGACCCTGGAGAAGAAGGGCGCGATCTTCGTCGAGGAGACGGAGGAGGTGCCCGAGGGCAACATCGTCATCTTCTCCGCCCACGGCGTCGCCCCGGTCGTCCACGAGGAGGCCCGCCGCGGCAGGCTCGCGACCATCGACGCGACCTGCCCGCTGGTCACCAAGGTCCACAAGGAGGCCGTCCGGTTCGCCAAGGAGGACTACGACATCCTCCTGATCGGCCACGAGGGCCACGAAGAGGTCATCGGCACCAGCGGCGAGGCCCCGGACCACATCACGCTGGTCGACGGCCCCGAGGACGTGAAGAACGTCGAGGTCCGCGACCCGGACAAGGTCGTCTGGCTCTCCCAGACCACACTGTCGGTCGACGAGACGATGGAGACGGTGGGCGCCCTCAAGGAGCGGTTCCCCAACCTCCTCTCGCCGCCGAGCGACGACATCTGCTACGCCACGCAGAACCGCCAGACGGCCGTGAAGCAGATGGGCGCCGAGGCCGACCTCGTCATCGTCGTCGGCTCCAAGAACTCCTCCAACTCGGTGCGGCTGGTCGAGGTGGCCCTCGGCGCCGGCGCGGGCGCCGCCCACCTGGTGGACTACGCCGAGGAGATCGACGAGGCGTGGCTGGAGGGCGTGAGCACGGTCGGCGTCACCTCCGGCGCCTCGGTGCCCGACATCCTCGTCCACGGCGTGCTCGACTGGCTGGCCGCGCGCGGTTACGAGGACGTGGAGACGGTCAAGGCCGCCGAGGAGTCGATCACCTTCTCGCTGCCCAAGGAACTGCGCCGGGACCTGCGCGCGGAGGCCAAGGCCGCGACCGAGGGCTGAGCCCGCCGGGTGGCGGGCCCCGGCGTCGGCGTGCGCCGAGGGGTGATCAGCCCCGTTCCCGCCTAGCCTTGCTCCCATGAAGGTCTTCGGTGTGGACATCGGCGGATCGGGCATCAAGGGTGCCCCGGTGGATCTGGAACGCGGCGACCTGGCCGACGAGCGGTACAAGGTGCTGACCCCCCAGCCGGCCACCCCCGACGCCGTCGCCGACTGCGTCAAGGCGGTCGTGGACCACTTCGGCTGGACGGGCCCGGTCGGCGCCACGTTCCCCGGCGTGGTCACCAACGGCCGGACCCGTACGGCCGCCAATGTCGACAAGGGCTGGATCGGCCTGGAGGCCGCCGCCCTGCTGACCGAGCGGCTGGGCGGCGACGCGGGCGGCTGCCCCGTCACCCTGCTCAACGACGCGGACGCGGCCGGGCTGGCGGAGATGCACTTCGGCGCGAGCAAGGGCCGGATGGGCACGGTCGTGGTGCTGACCTTCGGCACCGGCATCGGCAGCGCCGTCTTCAGCGACGGCGTGCTGCTCGCCAACACGGAACTGGGCCACCTCGAACTGGACGGCCACGACGCCGAGACCCGGGCCTCCACACGGGTGAAGGACGAGGAGGACCTGAACTGGCAGGAGTGGGCGCGGCGCGTGCAGCGCTACCTCGCCCACGTCGAGATGCTGCTCTCGCCCCAACTGTTCGTGATCGGCGGCGGCGTCAGCCGGAAGGCGGAGAAGTTCCTGCCGCTGATCGAGGGCATCAAGGCCGAGGTGGTGCCTGCGCAGCTCCAGAACAACGCGGGGATCGTGGGTGCCGCGATGGCCGCGCGCGCCGCTCGGCGGCCTTCGGCCCTGCCACCCGAGGTTCCGGCGACGGTCCCGCCGTCCGGTTCCTGACCGCTGGCGAGCCCCGTCCGTCCGGCGGGCGTGCTCCCGACCCGCTCGTTCCACGCTCCGAGCGCCGGCGCGCACGCCGGGCGCTCTGCCGCTCGGCGATCAGCGCCGCCTTGCGCAGCGCCACGATCAGCCCGCACAGCAGCGTCCCGCCGTACAGCCACGCCGCGTGCACGGCCAGCACCGTGAAGGCGCCGACCAGCAGCTCGTCGATCCCGCCGTCGAGGTCGCCGCTGAGCGGGAAGATCCCGACGGTGTAGGCGATGGGCAGTGCGACCGGCGCCGTGATCAGGTCGAGCGGGCGCACCCACACCGCGGCGGCCACGCTCATCGTCAGGAAGAAGACGCCGTAGACGGTGAGGTCTCCGTCCCACAGGAAACGGTCCAGCACCCCGAACCCGAGCAGCAGCACCGTGGTCAGCAGCCCGCAGCCCAGCCCCGTCAGCCGCGGCGCGGGCAGCCGCCGGACGGCCGCGGCCGGCGCGGCGAACACCGATCGCCGCCGCACCCGGTAGACGGCCTCGCCGTCGGCCGCCCCCACGGCCCCGGCGCCACCCGCCGGACGCCCACTCCCTCGCGACGACGCGCCCGCGCCCCAGCCACCGGCCCCGCGGGGCACGACCGCCCGCGAGGCCGTGCGCGGGACGGACGCCACGTCCTGGGCGACGGCGTTGGGAAGGCCCGACGCCCGGGCCTTCCGCTCCCCGGCGACCCGGCCTTTCGCCGCCGGGCCGCGCCCGCCGGTGCGTGTTCTTGGTTGCTCCACGCGGTCACGGTAGGTCGCAAAATCCACCAAGTGGTATCAATCAGTCATGAGACACGCGCTTTGTGTGACCCCGGAGCGCCGTTCGGCGCAGTGAGCGAAGCCCTTGCGGAGTGATGCCGCGTGCGGGAACGAAGGCAGAAGCGCCGAGCCGACGAGGCGGAGAACCAAGGCGTCACAAGGTCACAGACCAGGCCCGGGCTCGCCCCGCACGGCGCCCCGTAGACTGGTTCACCGGCCCTTGGGCCGCACAGAACAGCCCACCTACCTCCTCGCTCCGGGAAGTCGCCAACGTGTCGCTCACGATCGGAATCGTCGGCCTGCCGAATGTCGGCAAGTCGACCCTGTTCAACGCCCTGACCAAGAACGACGTGCTGGCGGCCAACTACCCGTTCGCCACCATCGAGCCGAACGTCGGCGTCGTCGGCGTCCCGGACACCCGCCTGGCCACGCTCGCCGAGATCTTCGGTTCGCAGAAGATCCTCCCGGCCACGGTCGACTTCGTGGACATCGCCGGCATCGTCCGCGGCGCGTCCGAGGGCGAGGGCCTGGGCAACAAGTTCCTTGCGAACATCCGCGAGTCCGACGCGATCTGCCAGGTCATCCGCGCCTTCAAGGACGAGAACGTCGTCCACGTCGACGGCAAGGTCTCGCCGAAGGACGACATCGAGACGATCAACACCGAGCTGATCCTCGCGGACCTCCAGACCATCGAGAAGGTGCTCCCGCGCCTGGTCAAGGAGTCCCGCATCCAGAAGGACAAGCAGGTCCAGGTCAAGGCCGTCGAGGCGGCCAAGGCCATCCTGGAGGAGGGCCGCACCCTCTTCTCCGCCGGGATCACCAAGGAGTCCGAGCAGGGCGAGCTGCTGCGCGACCTGCACCTCCTGACGACCAAGCCCTTCCTCTACGTCTTCAACGTCGACGAGGACGAGCTGACCGACGAGTCCTTCAAGAACGAGCAGCGCGCCCTCGTCGCCCCCGCCGAGGCGATCTTCCTGAACGCCAAGCTGGAAGCCGACCTCGCCGAGCTCGACGACGCGGAGGCCCTGGAACTCCTCCAGTCCGTCGGCCAGGAGGAACCCGGCCTCGCCACCCTCGCCCGCGTCGGCTTCGACACCCTGGGCCTGCAGACCTACCTCACCGCCGGCCCCAAGGAAACCCGCGCCTGGACCATCAAGAAGGGCGCCACCGCCCCCGAGGCCGCCGGCGTCATCCACACCGACTTCCAGAAGGGCTTCATCAAGGCGGAGGTCATCTCCTTCGCCGACCTGGTCGAAACCGGCTCGGTCACCGAAGCCCGCGCGGCCGGCAAGGCCCGCATGGAGGGCAAGGAGTATGTGATGCAGGACGGGGATGTGGTGGAGTTCCGGTTTAACGTCTAAGACGTCCGGCGAAAGGCCGTCTGACCTGCGACGTAGCGGGTTGGGCGGCCTTTGTGGTCCGCACTCGGTCCGCAGCGTGCTGACGTAGGTCAGCGTGTGGGGGAGTGGTTACGCTGCTTCGGCGGCCTGCTCCGCGCCCGCGTCGGATCGGTCCGCGTACGCCTTGTCGACGACGGCCCGGGTCCGCTCCTCGGAGTCGGGCCACAGGTGGGTGTAGATGTTCAGCGTCATGGCCGCGTTAGCGCCGTGCGGGCAACGAAAACAGGCACGGCAGAAAACCGGTACCGCCCGGCGTTTCCCGGGGCTGTTGCCCTCGCTGCCCGTGGCAGCGAGGCATAAGTCGTCAGGCGGCACGGGCTGCGGGTAACCGCGCGACCCACTTCGTCACCTCGGCCAGGTGCTCGGGCTTCAGCCCGTCGTGTGGGTCGGGCTGAACGAGGAAAGTCGCCGTTCCCTTGCCGGTGCGCTCCGCCGCCCAGGCGTGGTCGAGGCTGGTGAAGTCGTCGTCGATCCACACAGCGGGGGCGTCGCCGAGCCAGGCGTCGACGTGGTCGCGCTTCCAGAGGTAGCCGTTCGGGTGGCTGGTGGTGATCTGCGGACGCGGGAGATCGACGTACGGCAGCGCCGGGAGGCCCAGGAGGGGCCCGATGAGAGTGCTGGCATCCTGGCGCCAGCTGGTGCACCAGATCGGGGTGACCAAGCAGGTGCGAATGACGTCCATGAGCATGGGGCCGTGGGCAGGGTCGAGCCAGACGGCGACCGGGTTGTCGGCACTCCGGCCGGCGGGGACGACGTCGTGGCGGGTGTGACTGGCCGGGGTCGAGCCGTGCTCGTCGGGGAAGGGTATGAGGACGCCGTCGATGTCGAGGAGTAGGTAGGGCTGGCGCATCGGTCCTCCAGAGTCCGGATGAACGCGACTGTCAGAGCTTGCGGGCGCGGATCAGCAGGGTGGTGGGCCAGTGGCCCATGCGGGCGTCGTGGAACTCCTGGGCCGAGGTGAGCCAGAAGCCCGCCTCGCTGAGGTGCCTCTCCCAGCGGTCGGTGTCGAACTCCCAGCGGGCGATGGGTAGCCGGGTGCGGTCGGGAAGGGCGACGTAATCGCGGCGAGGCCGATCGTCGCCAGAGGGGCTGCGGCCACCACGCTGCGGGTGCGGAACCGAGAAGGCGAGCACTCGTCCGGGCGTGAGGCGTCGAGCGATGGCCGGGAGCAGGAGCTCGGGGGCGACAAGCCCGATGGCGCCGAAGACGGAGTAGATCGCGTCGAACTGCCCGTCGGCGGCGTGCAGGTAGTGCAGGGCGTGGTCGGCGACGAAGGCGAGGTTGGTGAGCCGTCCGTAGTGGGAGCGGGCGCGGCGGACCTGGAGGCCGACCAGGTCGATGCCGGTGACGTGGGCGCCGTGGCGGGTGGCGAGGTGGGCGGTGTTGTGGCCGGGGCCGCAGCCGAGTTCCAGAAGTCGCTTGCCGCGCAGGTCGGGGCCGAGGGTCTCGGCTCCGGGTCCTTGGCCGGGTCGGGTGGTCCACTCCATCCGGGCGGGTACGGCAAGAGGTTCGGCGAGTCCGGCGGCGGTGCGTTGGGCGGCGTGGGCGTGCCAGGGGGATGCCTGCGCGAGCACGTCAGATCTCCAGGAGGTGGAGGACGTCGGTGAGGTGGCGGCGGACGGCCTTGATGTAGGCGGGGTCGGTGGCCGGGTCGTCGATCCAGCGAATGGCCTGCTCCATGAACCACTCGACGGCCCACATGCGGTGCCAGCCCAGGGCCCAGTTCTCGGCGGTGAGCCCGCCGCGCCGGGCGAGGGCGTCTGGGGTGCCGCCGGCGGTGACGTACTGCTCCAGGAAGACGCGCAGGCGGACGGGGTGCGGGGGCTCGATGGTGCCGTGCCAGCTGGCGAGGTCGAGCAGTCCGGGGCCGGTGAAGGCACGGGCGAAGTCGAGCAGCCGCCACCCGCGCTCGCCGATGTGGAGGCTGGTGGGGTGGAACTCGGAGTGCACCCAGCCGAACGGTTCCAGCGTCGCTCCGGCCGAGCGGGCTTCGGCGGCCTCGCCGATCCGATCGAGCGCGTCCTCGACGTCGTCGGCGTCCTGCCACCGATCGGCCTTGCGCAGCCGTTCGAGGTGCTCCAGTGCCCGGGCGGGCAGCGTGCGCAGCCGGTCCTGGTCGAGGACGGGCAAGGGCGGAGCCGTACGGGTTCCGTGCAGGACCACGGCCGCGGCGACGCCGTCGAGGTCGTCGGCCTCGCGGACGGACGGTCCGAGGTCCTCCATGAGCATGCCGAGCCAGCCGTCCAGGACGGCGGAGGCGGGGACCTGGGGGACGGGTACGCCGAGGGTGTGAGCCAGGCGGAGGGCCTGGTCCTCGCTGTCGAAGGGCTTCTTGGCGTACTTGAAGACGACCGTGGAGCCGTCGGGGAAGGTCACGCGCTCGACGCCGGACATGGGCCACACGCGTACCTCCTCCCGTACGGCGGTGGTCTGGCCGGTCGCAGTGAGCAGGTTGTCGAGGAGTTCGGCGCTGGGGTTTGTGGTCACGGGATGGCTCCGGGGAGGGGTAGTGGCGTCCGGGGCGGGCGAGGGATGCCGGTCCGCCCCGGAGCCTGATCGGGTGGTGGGTTACGCGGCGGGGTTCACGCGGTGGGCGTAGACCTGCTCGATCCAGCCCGCCTTGAACGCGGCGAGCTCGTCGCGGAAGTTCGCCATCGAGGCACCGTAGGGCGCGACCACGCCGCCGGACTGGTCCGGCACGGACTGGCAGCCGTGCACGAGCCGGCCGCCGAGGGCGGTGTGGGCCTTGATGGACTCGATCCGGCGGTGCTCGTTGAACCAGCCACCGTGGTAGACCTCGTCGAGCATCCCGCCCGTCTCGTCGTCCAGGTCGAAGACGACGGAGGTGGCGGCGGGGAAGAACCAGCACGGGCCGACGTTGGAGATGCGCCCGTCGAGCTCGACCTTGTTGAGCGCCATGAGCGTGGCGGCCTCGCGGAGCATCCGCAGGTGGTCGGCGGTGATCTGCGGCAGGCCAAGGCCGGCCAGGTACTCGTCGCGGAAGAGGTACGCGTACACCTCGTACGCGGTGGCCAGAACGCGGGCGGCGTCGGAGGTGGACTCTCCGTGCTGCTTGATGAACTCCAGCGCGAGCTGCTCGACCGCGCTCTCGGTCGTCTCGTCCACGTCCAGGAGCTGGGACTTGACCAGATCCCAGTCGGCGACGAGCCAGGTGCTCGACTCGAAGCGGAAGAAGTACTCGGCCGGGTCGATCGTGATGCGTCGCCCGTCGACCTGGATGCCGGGCAAGCGGCTCCAGCGCGGGTCGAACGCCTCGGGCAGCTCGACCGTGATGGCCGTGGTGTCGATGGTGGTCACCGTGTCTCCGTCTCTGATCGGCCAGGTCCGGGCACAGGAATGCCCGAGCCCGGTGTGGGCGTACGGAACTTCGGGGTGCCGCCCGGACCAAGGGGAGCCTGGATCACGGTCGCGCCGTTCCGGGCGGCTGCTGATAAGTGAACCGGTGGTCACGCTGAGTGGGTACGGTGGAAGGCGGCTGAAGCGGTATACGCGGTTTACAGCTCCGAGGTGGAGGCGATCGTGGCGGCGCCGAGAGAACCCAACTCCCGTCTGCGCGACGTCATCGCGGCGGTCGACTGCACCTACGAGGCACTCGCCCGAGACGTGCGGCGCGTGGCCGCCGAGAACGGCGAGATCCTCCAGACCAACAAGTCGGCCGTCTCGCACTGGGCGAACGGCACTCGTGCCCCTTCGGGCCGGGTAGGCCAGTACCTGGCCGAGGCGCTGTCCCGGCGAGCGGGACGTACGGTAACCCGTACCGAGATCGGTCTGCCCGTCGGTGATGCCGATACGTCGGCGGAATCCGACCCCGTCCTCGCGGTCACCGACCTGGGGCGGGCCGATGTCGAGCGCCGCCGCTTCCTCGCCATCGCGGCCTTCACCACCGCCGGCGTCGCCATGCCGCTCGGTTACGACCACGAGGCCACCGCCCGCATGCTCCGCGCCCGCACGGGCACGTCCCTGGTCGGCGCGGAAGACGTGGACGTCGTACGCCAGATCACCGCAGCCTTCAGCGCCGCCGACGAACGCCTCGGTGGCGGGCACGGCCTGACCACCGTCGCCGCGTACCTCGCCGACACAGCCGCCCCCATGCTGCGCGGGCGCTTCCCCAGCGAAGCCTTACGCCGGGCCGCCTTCGGCGCCGTCGCCGAACTCGCCTACCTCGCAGGATGGAAGCACCACGACCTCGGCGACGAAGGCGCCGCCCAGCGCTACTACCAGGTCGGCTACAAGCTCGCCTGCGAAGCCGACCCCCACGGCCACGCCGCCTGGATGATGCGCGCCCTCGCCCACCAGGCCCTGAGCCTCAAGCAGCCCGACCACTGCGTCGACCTCGTCGAAGGCGCCCTTCATGCAGGTCTCGGCCACGTCGACGGCCAGACCGAAGCCCTCCTCCACATCACCCACGCCCGCGCCTACGCAGCCACCGCCGAGCACCCGTCGGCCGCACGCGCCCTGCTCGCCGCCGAGGACGCCCTCCTCTGCGACGACGGCCCCCAGCCCAGCTACTCCCGTGTGAGCGGCCCCGCCGCCGGCACCGTGGCCAGCCACACCGCCCGCACCCTCACCGACCTCGCCGACCACATCGGCACCGAACAGCAGCACCGAGACGCCCTCACCCGCTGGGACCCGGAGAAGTACAAGCGCGTCCACGCCCTCACCCACGCCGACCTCGGCGACAGCCTCGCCGCCCAGGCCCGCGCCGACGAAGCCGTCGCCGCCTGGACCCAGGCCCTGGTCCTCATGGAAGGCATGACCTCTGACCGCACCCGCAAGGCGATCACCTCAATCCGCTCCACGCTCGCGGTCTACCAGCGCCGCCGCGTTCCCGGCGCCGCCGATCTCGCCCGTCGAGCCCGCGAAGCCCTCGCCTAACATGCCCAACAATCCGCCCGACGAAGGGAACACCGTGGCCCAGCAGACCGACGACCAGCCCAAGGCCCTCAAGCCGGCGCTCGAATCGATGACCTTGCTGGTCGCGGCCGTCATCGTCCACGACAAGGACACCAACCGCGTCGTCCTTCTCCAGCGGAGCGAGAACGCGAAGTTCGCCCAGGGCCTGTGGGACCTCCCCGTCGGCAAGAGCGAACCGGGCGAGCCCATCACGGAGACAGCGGTCCGCGAGCTGTACGAGGAGACCGGCCTCACGGTGAAGCCCGATTCCCTTAAGGTCGCCCACATCATCCACGGCGCCTGGGGCGTCGAGGCCCCCAACGGCTTCCTCACCGTCGTCTTCGCTGCCCATGAATGGACCGGCGAACCCGAGAACCGCGAACCCCGCAAGCACTCCCAGGTCCGCTGGGTCGACGCCAATGCCATCCCCGAGGAATTCGTAGACACCACCGCCAGCGCCCTGCATCAGTACTTGGGTGGCAACTCTCAGGTATCACTTGACGGGTGGAACTAGCCCGCTCATCCAATGCGGGCAGATCTTGAGCCAACAAACGACAGCACGGGAGACCTGGGTGCAGGGGCCGTCCGTATCACGGCCGTCCGATCAAGAATTGCGAGTAAGCGTGGCTCGAAGGGGTTGCGCAGCTGAGAGTGGGTAATGGGGCCGCTGCGGCTGCATCTTTTCACGCGGCCGTCGCGCACAACCCTCTTGCTGCTGACGCCTGGCTGGGACTGCATGCCGCGGGACAGCTCCAGGGCCAGGCGATCGAGGCCATGCACGGTCAAACCCAGTCCTTCGGCGCCATGCGCACGAAGCTCCAGACCCCATTGTCCTCCCGGTTCCAGGTCGGGAGCTACGTGAACTTCCGTTTAGAGACGCCCCGCGACCTGTGGCTCGCCAAGGCGGCGAAGTTCTTGTGGACGACGGCCTACTCGATCAAACATGGAACATGCTCTCCCACGCAGTGCTCGACTGTGACGAGACCCGCTTCGTCTGCGCCCTCGGGGAGGGCTTCCCTGCCTACTCGGCTGACGAGCTGGTGCTGATCGCGGAGTCGTTCCTGGTAGCCCAAGGCGATGCCCTTACCGGCGAAGCAGCGGTCGCACTGCGCACGTCATGTGACCTCTTCGTCACCAATGGCCTGATCGACCGGCTTGGTAATGGTCGCTTTGCGCGTGAACTCGCTCGGAAGGCTGCCACATTGCGGGTCCTGCGGGTCTACGACGCGCATGGCAGCTTTGGGGCCCCGTCGGAGGACGAGGTCATCACGCTGCACGGGGGTGATGCCATGGACGCGTACCAGGAACTCACTGAAAGCGTTCCGCCGAACCGCTGACTGGGGGATCGCGGATGTCTGCCAGTCCGCAGCCGGTCCGCAGGACGCCCGTAAACGGTCGTCGGGAGCCAACGCGCGCCAACCAGAAAACCCCAGGTTAGAACCCTGGACGGGGCTCCATCGCAAGTCCGGATCAGTCCGCGGGCATTCCGCTTCAACGTGTAGCGGTCGGCGTACCACCACGCCGCTGATCCGGCAGACGCGCGGATCGGAAAGGGGCCGACTCTTCCGAGTCGGGCCCTTGGCCTTTTCCCGTGCCGGGAGGGTGCCGGGAGGGTGCCGGGTAAAGACGAAGGCGCCCGTGCCGGGACGGGCTCTGTGTGGTGCCGGGCGGCAGGGAACGTATATACGGACGGGTGGGGTCGTGGGTCGACTCCAGGAGGCGCTTGGCGAGGCGCCCAATTAGTCGGGCCTGGGGTTGTCCCCGCCGTGGCTGTCACGACGGCGGTGTGCTCGATCGATGCCGCAACGCACCTACCGCATCGGTCCTGTCGATACCGCGATCGCGTATTCCGGGCTCTGCTACGTTGCCTCGGCACCGACGATCTCAGGGGGGACGCGTGAGGGCTGCCAAGCGAGCGAGGGATGAGCGGCAGCGTCAAGCGCGGATCCTGCGCTATTGGCGGGCCGTGGAGTATTTCTCCCCGCCGAAGGTCGAGCCGGTGGATCCGCGCAAGAACCTTTTCGCCGTGGGACCGGATCGGCCGCTGCCCTGGGAACGCGGATCCGTCGTCAGCCGGACCCGGCCCCGGCCGAACTCCGTGTGGCAGCACACGGTCTACGCGGGGGTCTTCAAGGTCGACAAGGTGCGTGACGCCTTGTTGCGGGCGTTCCGTGTTCCCGAGTCCGAGCAGGATCTCGATGGCCGGATGGGCGGCGACAGCGCCGTGCTCTGCTTCACCGTGAACCAGGACGGGGTGCTGATCAAGGACAGTGCCACCCTGTCCTCGTGTGCCTGGGCGGTCGGGCGGACCCTGCGTCCCGGGCCGCAGAGCGACCAGTGGCTGACCGGTTTCGACGAGGACAGCACGCGCCTGCTGCAGCGGCTGCTGGACCTGGGCGACGGGAAGGTCGAAGTCGATCGCCGGCCCCCGGCCGGCCCCGCGTCGCAGCGGTCGGAGTCGCCGCCGTCGGGGCTCGGCCCGGTCGCGGGGCTGATGTCCCGCATCGTCGTCAGTGCGGCGAAGGGCGGGCTCGGGGTGGCGGCCGGTGTGGTGAGCGGAGGGCTGGGGCCCGTGGCGGGGCCGGTGGCCGCGAAGGTGATCGAAGACATCGGCGGTGAGGTGATCGATTCCGCCGCGGCCAAGCTCACCGGCCGTTCCTCGGGCGACAGCGCGGGATCCGGCCACGATCCGGGCGGCGGCGCGGGATCCGGCCACGACCCGGGCAGCGGTGATGCGGAGGAAGCCGGGCAGCGCGAGGCGGAGCAGGAGGGACCCCCGGCCGAGGTGGGCACGAAAGTCCTGGACGTGCATGACCTGGCGGCCATCACCCGGTGGGTGGCCGAGCAACTCGGCGTCGCCGACGCTCTCCGGCCCAACGCGATCCGGGTCAAGAGTGTTCAGGTCGCGGCACGGCGCGCGGACGAGGCGGGCGAGGACGTCTTTCTCAACAGCTTCTACGCCGACGACCTGGAACAGGTCGCCGATGTCCTCGAAGCCGGACAGGCCGGCACCGCCCTGGTGGATTACCTGCGGGCCGAGACGGACCTGGACGCGATGGACCGCTTCGACGTGCGGCGCCTGCCGGAGGTCGTGCTGGAGAGCGTGCAGCCGTCGAGCATGCCCCTGGGCCGGTGGCCGGCGGATGCCGACAAGCCGCTGGTGCTCAGCCAGCAGTTCGCGGTCAACCGCATCCTGGCGAGTCTCGGGCAGGACGACGGCGGCGGCCTCTACGCGGTCAACGGACCACCCGGAACCGGCAAGACGACCATGCTGCGCGACCTGATCGCGGCCCTGGTGGTCCAGCGGGCCGAGCGGTTGGCGGTCCTGGAGCGGCCGGAGGACGCCTTCGCCTCACAGCCGCGTACCTGGCGCACCGAGGAGACCGCCGGCAAGACGTACCCGCAGACCATCCACCCCCTGATCCCCGAACTCACCGGCTTCGAGATCGTGATCGCCTCGTCCAACAACGGAGCGGTGGAGAACGTCACCCTGGAAGTCCCCGGCGCGCGATCGATCGGTGACGCGTGGCGAGGACGCGCCGATTACCTCGCCGGCCCCGCCAGCCTGGCGCTGGAGGAAGACGCCTGGGGTGCGATCGCCGCACGCCTGGGACGGCGCGGCAATCGGTCCGACTTCGTACAGCGCTTCTGGTGGGGCGGGCAGGGCAAGGGCGACAACAGGACGAGGCCGGAGGCGAACGGGGACAGCCCGCTCCTGGGCCTGCACAAGATCCTGCAGCTGCAGGGCATCCACCTCTCCGCCTCCCCGCGGAACGCTCGGAGCGCGGGTTCTGAAGCCGATGAGGCGCCGCCGCTGGGGAAGGGGACCTGGAAGCAGGCGGTCCGGCGCTTCATCAGGGCCCGCGGTCGTGTGCACGCGCTGGCCGCGGAGCGCCAGGAGATCGCGGATCTGCTCGCCCGGCTCGCCGGGCCCGACGCCCTCCTGGACGAGCTGGTGGCCTGGGAGTCCGGCGCCCAGGACACGCTGCTGCTTCTGCGAGAGGAGCAGCGCCGTGTCGAAGGGGAACTCGCCGACCACCGGGAGGGGCACGCCCGGCGCCGGGACGCGATGTCCGCCGAGCGCACGCGACTCGACCTGGCCGAAGCCGAGGTCCGCTCCGGCGAGGAAGGCGTCAGGACGGCGGAGTCGGCGCTCCGCGCCCACGACGCGGACAAACCCGGCCGGATCAGGAGACTGGTCACCCGAGAGCCCATGCGGCGCTGGGAAACCGGGCGCCTATCGCTCCAGGCGGATGTGGAGGCCGCGGACGCCCGTCTTGCCGAGCTCGAATCCGTTCGGGCCGCACGACAGGCGGCTCTGCGCTCCGCCCAGGGGGAACTGGATCGGGCACTGGCCGCCATCAGACGCACCGAGGCCCGGCTGACCGCGTGCGAGCAGGCACGTGAGCGACAGGCCACCCTCGCCACCGAGGCCGGACGGCAGGTGGCCCGGCGGCGCCGCGAGCAGCAAGCCGAGCAGCACCGGCTGGCCGCGGCCGAGGAGCGGTGGGGCGACCACGTGCCGGGAGCCGAATGGCGGGCGGCCCTCGACGACCGTCAGGCGATGGAGACCCGGGAGCGGTCGGCGCCGTGGATGGACGCCGAGTTCGCCGAGGCGCGCTCGGAACTCTTCCTCGCGGCACTGGACCTGCACCGCGCGCTGCTGGCCACCGCGCCCGAACGCATGCGCAAGAATCTGCGGGCCGTGATGGAGGTGGTCAAAGGGCAGGCGCCGGCGGATCTGGACGCCGACACGGTGCTGGCCGCCTGGCAGATGCTGTTCCTGGTGGTTCCCGTGGTCTCGACGACCTTCGCGTCGGTGGGCCGCATGTTCGCCCGGCTGGGCAGTGAGGCTCTGGGCTGGCTGTTCGTCGACGAGGCCGGCCAGGCCGCCCCGCAGGAGGTGGTCGGCGCCCTGTGGCGGGCCCGTCGCGCCGTCGTCGTCGGCGACCCGCTGCAGCTCGAACCCGTGGTCACCCTGCCGTGGACGGGCCAGCGGCGCTTGGCCGGACACTTCGAGGTGGACCGCCGGTGGGCCCCGGCCGCCGCCTCCGTCCAGTCCCTCGCCGACCGCCTCAACCCGTACGGCACCTGGCTGAAGGACCAGGACGGCGAGGACATCTGGCTCGGCTCGCCCCTGCGGGTGCACCGCCGCTGCGACCGACTGATGTTCGACGTCAGCAACAAGATCGCCTACGACGGGATGATGGTCTACGGAGTCGTTCGGGACCAGGACGACTTCCCGCTGGCGCAGCGCAGTGTGTGGTGGGACGTCCGCGCCCTGCCGGTCCAGGAGAAGTGGAACCCGGAGGAAGGAACGGCCCTGGAGATCACCCTCGACCGGATCCGCACCCGCATCGACGAGGCGATCCGCCAGGAACGCCCGGACATCGGCGAGGCGTTCCCCGGCGAGGCCGCGGGAGGGGACCTCGCCGCGGAGCGAAAGCGCCGTCTGAACGAGTCCGTCTTCGTCGTCAGCCCGTTCCGCGACGTCGTCCACGGCATCCGAAAAGTGGTGGGCGGGAGTCTCACCTCCAAGCGCTTCGGCACGGTGCACACCACGCAAGGCAAGGAAGCGGACATCGTGATCCTGGTGCTGGGCACCGGTGCCGACCAGGTGGGGCCCCGGAACTGGGCCGCTCAAAAGCCCAACCTCCTCAACGTCGCCGTGACCCGCGCCCGTCGCCGCCTCATCGTCATCGGCGACATCGATGCCTGGTCGCGGCACCGCTACTTCAAGGACTTGGCACAGCACGAGCTGATCCACCGGTGGACCCCGGAGCGCTGAGCCGGCGGAAGGCCGTCTGAGCTGCTGGGATGACATTTCCGTTCGGAAGACGGTGTGTTACTCACTCACCGCGTGCCAGGGTCTCCCTCATGATGTCCTCGATCGGGATGCCGGGCGCCGGGACGGCCGCGCGCTCGTCGATGATCCGGTTGATCTCGCGCTCTTCCCATTCCTAGTACTCGCGCGGCACGTCGATGGGCACGCCGTTCCGGTCGGCTCGCGCCAAGAGCTCGGCCAGATGTGCCCGGGGGTCACGGATGGACTCTGTGGGCGGTGACTGTGTCATGTGTCCATGTGCACCGAGTGTTCCTTGCGTGCACCATGGCCCATGGCCGCTTGAGGGTGCCGGATGAGCTGCGACTGTTCTGGAGCCGTGCTCCCTGGCACGGTTTCTCTCCGGCGTGGCGCAATACCACGTTATGGTCGCGGCGTGGCGAAGACGAAGACGGTCACGATGGACGCTGCCCGCAGAGCTGTTGGTGAGCAGGAAGGCGCATATGGACAATGTCTCCGGCTATGTCACCGAGTTGGCCGAACGGGCTGAGCGGCGCGGGCTTCTGCGGGAAGAGCTGGACGGCTATCAAGGGGAATGCGGGGCGTTCACCGATGAGGAGATGGCCGAGGCCCGCGCGCTCCTGTACGGGACCGAGGAGTCGGAGCGCGCAACGTGAATGTCGAAGTGCCGGGGCTCGATTCGCGGGTTTTCTCCTCGGGGGTCGACCGGGGTCGCTAGGCGATGCGGCTCCTGGAGCACGCGGAGCGTGACGGGATCGATGTGGTCATGTCGGCTGCCACGATCAGCGAGGTTTCGTGCGGAGCCGTCGCCCTGTAAGCGGACGTGCCGGAGCCACCAACGCCCTCAGGCCCCGCCCCCTCACCACCCCGCTTCCCTCACAACCCCGCCCCTCCACTCACACTGATCCACTGCCCCGTGATCCACCGCGCCTCGTCCGACACCAAAAAGGCCACCGCGTCCCCTATATCCGAGGGGCGTCCCATGCGGTTGAAGACCGAGAAGGCGGCCAGGCCTGCCGCGGCCTCGGGGGTTTGGCGGAGGGGGGCGTTCATGTCTGTTTCGACGAAGCCGGGGGCGACGGTGTTGACCGTGATGCCGCGGTGTCCGACGTGTTTGGCCAGGGCCAGGGTCAGGACGTCTATCGCGCCTTTGGACATGGAGTAGGCGAGGGATTCGGGGAAGGCGGTGCGGGTCGCCGCCGAGGAGACGTTGACGATGCGGCCGTCGTCGCGCATGCGGTCCAGGCCGTATTTGGTGACGAAGAAGGGGCCGCGCGCGTTGATCGTGAATACCTCGTCGAAGTGGTCCTCGGTGGCCGTCTCGATGTCGCCGAGGGGGCCGATGGCGGCGTTGTTGACGAGGATGTCCAGGCCGGGCGGCAGGCCGGAGTCGTTCAGGGCGGCGTCGAAGGCGCGGTAGAGGACGCGGGCGGCGTCCGGTCTGCCGAGGTCGGCGGCGACCGGGAAGGCCGTGCCGCCGTCGTCGCGGATGGCGTTGACGGTGTCGAGTGCCGCGGCCTCGTTGTCGCAGTAGTGGACCGCGACGGCCGCGCCGTCCGCGGCCAGGCGCTCGGCCACTCCACGGCCGATGCCCCGGCTGCCTCCGGTGACGAGTGCGGTCTTGCCTTTCAAGGCACCCATAGGTGACTTGCCCCCTGTCGCGATGACTCGCGTGATGTGAATGGAAAACCGTGCGCGTGGAGCGTCAGTCGTCCGGGCTCTCGGCCTCGGCGGACTCGGCGGCCTTGGAGGCGGCCAGGAAGTCGGCGTAGAGGCGGGCACCGCGCTCCGGCGAGGTGTCCACCTGGCCCAGGACCCCCGGTACGGCGATGCTCGGCAGCACCAGGCCGTACAGGAAGGAGACCCGCTCCGCGAAGTCGGCCATCTGGGTCATGGCCTGCGCCATGAGCTGGGTTCCGGTGAACGCGCCGACCATCGCCTGGGCGATCTGCTCCGGGTCGACGTGCGGGAGGACCTCGCCCTGGTCCTTGGCGGCGGACAGCTGCTGTGCGGTGAGCTTCACCCAGTCCTGCCAGGGCCAGCCGAAGAAGCGCTGGGCGCTCTGGTCCGCCGCGATGCGGGCGGCGCCGCGCAGCAGGGGCTCCCTCGGGAGGCGGTGAGCGAGCAGCAGTCCCATGTCGACGAACGTCTGGACCTTGATCGGGTGGTCCGGCGGCGGCTCCGTCACGGCGTGGTCGAGAACGCCGCGTGCCAGGTCCTCCTTGGAGGCGAAGTGGAAGTACAGCGCGCCCTTGGTCACCTTGGCCTGCTCAAGGATCTGCACGATGGTCGCTGACTCGTAGCCGTGTTCGGCGAAGACCGCGGCAGCGGCTTCAAGCACCGCGTTGCGAGTCCGGATCGCACGTTCCTGGCGTGCCATACAAGGTCTCCCTGACAAGTGGTGGCGCTGACCGGCCCGTTTTCCAAACCGGCCGCCCAGTATCGTATGACATGGCCAAAGATGCCCAGACTCCCCGCAACTCCCTATTGCCGTGGTCCCAGCATGTGGAATCCGGTCCGCCGCTTTTTAGTGCGCATCATCAAGAACCGATTGGTCGGTATTTTAGTACCATGAGGGCGCGATCTTCGCCGCAACGATGACCCGGGGGGGGGCCATGATCGATTTTGCGCAGGACAGCCAGTCACCGTCCGCTTCGATGATGCTGTTGGAGATTCCCGCGCCCAGCCGGAAGGCCGCGGCGATCACCCCGGCGTTCGCTCACCGAGCCGCCGCCGAGGACGTTCTCGTCACCGACTGGCGCAGGCGCGGCGACACCGCTTTCTCGCTCACGGTCGACTGGTCGAAACGGCACCGCTTCTTCGCTCCCGCCCGGGGGAGCGCGCACCACCACATGCTGATCGCCCAGACCCTGCGCCAGGTCGGCCTGGGGCTCACGCACGCCGGGCTCGGCGTCGCCACCCACGGGAACCACTTCCTGCTGGACGACCTGATGTACGCCGTCGATCCGCGCCAGCACACCTCTATATGGGCGCCGCTTCGGGCGGAGGCGGAATACAGCTGGACCGGCCGCCGCGGCCTGCGGGTACGGATCGGCCTGTATCAGGACGGCCGGCCGTTCGCGACGGGGAAGTCCCACTTCAGCTGGGTGCCGGAGAGGGTCTACCGCAGGCTGCGCGGCGACCGTCTCACGGCGCGACCGGGGGCGATGCCCCGCCCCGTGGCGCCCTCCGTCGTGGGGCGGTCCGCCGTTGACGAGGTGACCCTCTCCGCCACGGGCCGCCCGAACCGCTGGGAACTGATCAGCGATACGGGGCACCCGGCCCTGATCGACCACGCCGTCGACCACGTTCCCGGGCTCGTTCTTCTGGAGGCGGCGCAGCAGGCCGCGTATGCCTTCGCCGGGGAGGGGGGATTCGGCCCGGACGGGGGAATCGCCCCGGACGGGAGGTTCGATCCGGACGCGGAGTTCGCCCCCGTGTCCGCCGCGATCCGTGCGCATCGGTACGTCGAATTCGACAGTCCGTGCTTCATCGAGGCCCGTGCGGTGAAGGCGTGGTCGGCGGGGGCGAGCGCGGTCGAGGTGACCGGTGTCCAGCGCGGAGAGGTCGCCTTCCGGTGCGTGATCCAGGGCTACGCCGGACGTAGGTGATCCACCGTTCGCCCGGGGGCCACGGCCGGCAGGTCGTGGCCCCCTTTCGTGTCTCAACCGGCCACCAGGCAGGGGACCGGCTCGGCCTGCCGACGCGGTTCGTGCCGCTCGTGCCGCTCGTGCGGTTCGTGCGGTTGGTGCTGCTCGGCGGGGGAGGTCAGCAGGACCGGGAGTTCGCGGTGTCCGTTGGAGATGAAGGACGCCACCGGCTGCAGCGCACCGGACGGCACGGCGAGGCTGAGATCGGGGAAGCGCGTGAAGAGCGTGGACAGGGCGACGACCGCTTCCATCCGGGCGAGCGGCGCCCCCAGGCAGTGGTGCACGCCGTGGCCGAAAGCCAGGTGCTCGCGCCGGGTCGGCCGGGTGACGTCGAACCGGTCCGCGTCCTCGCCGTGCGCCCGCCGATCGCGGCCCGCCCCGGCGACGGAGAGCAGGATGGCCTCGCCCCGGGGGATCACCACGTCGCCCAGGTCGACGTCCTCGACGGCGTAGCGGAGCATCAGGTTCGCGGCGGCCGGTTCCCAGCGCAGGGTCTCCTCGACCACGTCCTCCCAGGACGCCCGCCCCGACCGGACGAGTTCGAGCTGGTCGGGGTGGGTGAGCAGGGCGTGCACCGCGTGGTCGATGAGGTTGACGGTGGTCTCGTAACCCGCCGACAGGAGGTGGACGAGGGTGTCGAGCAGCTCCTGATCGTCCAGGGGCGCGTCGTCCCCGTCCTCCAGGGACGCCCGCTGCTTGAGGACAAGTCCGCTGGTGAGGTCGTCTCCGGGGTTCTTCCGTTTGGCGTCGACCAGTTCGCCCAGAATCCGGTAGAGCGACGCGGCGGACCGGGCGATGACGGCCGCGTCGGCCGAGGTGTCGAAGAGGTGGTCGAAGATCTCGCAGAGCTCGTCACGGCGGTGGCGCGGGACGCCGAACAACTCGCAGATGACCCGCGCCGGCAGCGGGACCGCGAACCGGGCGCGGAGGTCGAGCGCCCCTCCCGCGGGCAACGCGGCCAGCTCGTCGAGCAGTTCAGTGGCGATGGCGCGTACGGCGGGGTAGAGCGCCTTGGTCCGGTGCGCGGTGAACGAGCTCGACACCAGCTTGCGCAGGCGGGTGTGTTCCGGGCCGTACGCCGTGAACATGCTGCGGATGGACACCCACATGGACAGGGCCCAGTCCTCGGGCACCTCCCCGTTCGTCCAGGCCGGCCAGTGGCGGACGGCGTCCTTCGAGACGTCGGGCGAGGTGAACAGGTGGCGTATCGCCGCGGGGTCGGCGACGGCCCAGGCCCTCACCCCGCCCGGGAGTTCGACCGGGACGGCCGTGCCGCCACGGCGGATGCGAGCGGCCTCGCCCTGGATGTCCTGGCCGGCCGCGTCGATTCGCATCGGGCATCCCTGCATGTTCGGCATCCTCTTCCGTTCCGTGGACAGTGCTGCGTGCGACCGGTGCCGGTCCGGGCCGTCACGGCCGGTGTCACCGGCGGCGGGAAAGGCAAGCGCGTGCGCGAGGCTTTCGGGCGGCGGGACGACCGGCGGGATTCGGCCAGACCGGGACCGTGGGGGGGACGAGAGAGTGTCACACTCCGCAGCTATTGATCATCACGGAGTCATGACGCTTTGGTGAATTCAGGGATGCGGTGCGCCGCCTTCGCCGTCGCGGGCGCCGGCGGCCAACTCGTCGGCGAGGTTGCCGGTCGGCTCGTCGGCGGGGCCGGTGGCCGGCCGGTCGGTGGGGCCACCGGTCGGTTGATCGGCGGGGCTCCCGGTCGGTTTCGTCACGGCTATCCGGGGCATCAGCAGCTCCCAGAATCCCGCGAGCGTGCGCCGCGAGAGCCACTCCGGTTCCTCGTGCCCGAGGTGCCCTAACCCCGTCATCGTGGCCATGATCGTGGTCGCGACGTCTTGAGGGGTCACGTCGCGGCCGAGCGCGCCCTCCCGGGCGGCTTCGTCGACGAGCCGGCGGACGCAGGCGTGCCACTCGCTGCTCAGGTCGACGTCGGACTCCCAGGTGAGATCGGCGTTCAGCTGGAAGCCGGCCCGGAACACGATGTTCCCGCGCAGCAATCGCAGCACTCCGTACGAGGCGTCCGACAGCGTCTGCAGCGGTGGCTTGCCGCTGTCGTGGGCCTCGCGCATCACGGCGCGCAGCGTCTCGATCGCGGCCAGCTCCACGGCCTCGGCGAGCGCCGCCTTGTTGGGGAAGTGGAAGTGAAGGGCTCCGGTGCTGACGCCGGCCCGCTTGCTGATGTCGTTCAAGGTCGCCTGGGCGTAACCGTGCTGGTCGAAGGCAACGGCGGCGGAACGGATCAGATCGCGGCGGGTGATCGCCGCCCTCTCCTGCTTTGTCAACGGTCGACTCCGTGCTGACTCTTCATCCCCGCCGCCACGTCGCAGGTCCATGAGGGGCAAGGAAACCGGTCGAGCGGTGTTGTTCGGATGAATGGCGCTAGCTCCGGTGCCGAGACCGCATGGGTGCTGCGGCCTCGGTCGATCCAGAGGGGGTGCGAGCAGCGTACGTGCTGGTGAGAAAAAAACCAACCATGCTGCATTATTCGGCCAGCGGTCGGGCGTGAATGCGTCGGTGGTACTTCTCCGCAGCGTGTGAGGGGGTGCTGTGGTGCGGTCGGTGGCGCGATGGGTCGTTCGCGGGCGGTTGACAAACCGCATGAACGGTTTTTAATGTCGACGCGCTCGGAGATGTTGATCAGGGAGTCCGTGAACATCTCAGGTACTGGTGATCATCCGGGGGTTGGCGAGTGATGCAGCGTGTTTCCGACAGCCAGGTGGCCGCGCCCAGCGCGCGGCCCGCGACGGGGTGGGCCCAGGGGGAGGCCGGGCACCCCAGCGACCCGCGGTGGTCCGGCCCCGTCCGCATCAACCTGGGTGAACTCCTGTCCTGCGCGCGGGCCCGGTACCCCGGCGAAGAGCCGCCCCTGCGCTTCCTGCCCGAACTCGACCGCCTGGTCGAGGCGGTGAACGCCGAAGCGGACCTCACCTGGGAAGGCGCGGCAGCGGTCCGCGAACGGCTGCTCTCCGCCCTCACCCAGCAGACGCGGCTCGCGGCCCTGATGCGGGAGGCCCCAAACGTCGCCGCCGCGGACATCGCGGACCCCGTGTTCATCTCCGGACTCCCCGGCAGCGGCGCGTCACTGCTCCAGAACCTGCTGGTCGAACACCCGAGCGTGGACGCGCCGACCCTCTGGGAAATGCTCTACCCGACCGCCGAGGGCTCCCCCGGCCGGCTCATGCTGATCGGGCGGGCCCGCGCGCAGGTGGAGGAATCCCGGCGGCACCTGCGCCACCGCACGGTGGGACGGCTCCGCGAGGCCACCCGCCCCGGGGGATGCCACCAGCTCCTCTTCAACGCGTTCCAGAGTCCGGCGACCGGAATGAACCTGCGCATCCCCCGGTACGTGGCGGAACTGGAGAACGCCGACCTCACCGCCGCCTACGCCTTCCACCGGGAACAGCTCCAGGCGATCACGTCGCGGATACCGGTCGCCTCGCTCGTCCTGCGGGCGCCCTTCCACGCCGTCCGCGTCGAGGAGCTGCTGCGCGTCTACCCCGATGCGCGGATCATCCGGGTGCACCGCGACCCCGCGACCGTGGTGACGATCACCGCGGGGCTCTCCGCGGGGCTGCGGCGCGCCACCTCGCTCCGCGTCGTCCCGCGGGAAGTGGGCCGGGAGTGGGCCGATCACCTGGAACGCCACCTGGCGCGGGCCTCGGCGGCCGACCGCCGGCTCGGGCCCGACCGGCTCCTCGATGTGCGCCACGCCGACCTGGTCTCCGCCCCGGCCGCGACCGTCGGGAGGGTCCTGCGTTTCCTCGGCGTGGAACCGAGTCCGGCGGTGCTGGGGAATGTGGAGGGACTGGTGCGGTCGACGGCCGCTCCCGCGTCGCCTCCGCACCGGTTCCAGGCCGATGACTTCGGTCTGTCGGCCGGCGAATTGCGGGAGAGATTCGCGGATTACGTCGGGGCGTACGCCCTCTAGGAGAACGCGAGAGGGAACGGGACCGAGAGTGGGACCGGGAGCGGGGTCGCGGACGCGGCCGGGAACGTGATCGTCGCTGTTCAGGAGCGTCTGCCGACGAGGTCAGGTGCCGAGTCGTGTGCTGAGAGAAGTAGAGAGAAGAAGAGAGAAGTAGCCGGGAGAACGCCGCTCCCGGCCACTCGCGTTTTCCCGTATTTATCCGCGGGGAAGAACTCGTTTTCCTGTCAACCTTGTCAATGCATGCGGGTACATTAATATTGAGTGTCAGCACGGGGGCCGGAACGACAAGGTGTGGAGATCAACGTGGCCGCAGGGCGTGGACGCCGAGACACCGAGATCGAGCTCTGGCTGCAGCTGACGGTTCTGACCAGCCGTATCAGCAGCACGTTGGACAAGCGGCTGCAACGCGGCCATGGCGTCAGCGTCGCGGAGTACACCGCGCTCGTCGTCATGCGCGAGAACGCGAAGGCCGGCGGGGTGCGCATGCAGGATCTGGCCGAGGCCATCGGGCTGAGCCAGTCCACGGTGAGCCGGCTGGTCGCGCGGCTGGAGAGCGAAGGGCTGGCCACCCGGTCGATCGGCGAAGAGGACCGTCGCGTCATGTACGCGCAGATCAGCGACCAGGGCAAGGCGGTCGTGACGGCCGCCGCCGCGACCTTCCAGAAGGAACTCACCACGGCCCTCGACGTGGCCTCGTTCGACGAGCAGACCGCCCCGCTGGTGGCCCGGCTGCGGCACAACCCCGCGTCGGCGGAGAACTGACTCCCGCGTCGGCGGAGAACTGACTCCCGCGTCGGCGGAGAACTGCCCTTGGCATCGGCGGAGAGCTGAGCCCCGCGACGGCGGAGAACTGCCCCCTGCGTCGGCGGAGAGATGACTCTCGCGTCGGCGGATAACTCCCCCCTCGCGTCGGCGTTCCCGAGCGCCGAGTCGTCGCCGGACGAGCGCCAGGCGCCGCGCGTACACGGCGTTGAGCCACGGCGCTCTCGCCGTGGCTCAACGGATATCGATGTGTGCGACTTCGCGGTGCCGAGGTACGGGAGGGCGGCCCGCTACCCGTACGTATAGAACCCCTGCCCCGACTTCTTCCCCAGCAGCCCGCACTCGACCATGCGCAGCAGCAGCGGCGGCGGGGCGTAGAGGGATTCCTTGGTCTCCTCGTACAGCGCCTGCGCGATGGAGACCGTGGTGTCGAGGCCGATGAGGTCGGCGAGCTTGAGCGGGCCCATCGGGTGGGCGCAGCCCGCCACCATGCCCTGGTCGATGACCTCAGGCGTGGCGAGGCCGTTGTCGACCATGCGGATGGCTGAGATGAGATAGGGGAACAGCAGCGCGTTCACCAGGAAGCCCGCCCGGTCGGGAGCGCTGACGACGGTCTTGCCGAGCGTCCCGCCGGCGAACTCGGCCGCGCGGGCGCGGGTCCGGGGGGAGGTGAGGACGGAGCCGACCAGTTCCACCAGGGGCAGTACGGGCACCGGGTTGAAGAAGTGGATGCCGACGACCCGGTCCGGCCGCGTGGTGGCGCGGGCGAGCCGCGCCACCGACAGGGACGAGGTGTTGGTGGCGATGATCGCGTCCTCGGACTCCAGGACCTTGTCGAGGGAGGCGAACACCTCCAGCTTGACCTGCTCGTCCTCGCGTACGGATTCCAGCACGAGCTGGCTGTCGGCCAGCTCGCCGAGGTCCGTGGTGAAGGAGACGCGGTCCAGCGCGGCGGCCCGGTCGGCCTCGGTGATCCGGCCCTTGGCGACGGCGCGGTCCAGGGAAGCGCGGATCCTCGCCTCGCCCCGGGCCCAGGAGCCCTCGGAGCTGACGGCCACCCGGACGTCGAGCCCGGCCCTGACGCACAGTTCGGCGATGCCGGCCCCCATGGTGCCGCAGCCGACGACGCCCACCCGCTCGATCGGCGCGGCGCCGGTCTCCGCCTCGGCGGCCTCCCGCACGCCGGAGTCCTCCTGTACGCCCGAGTCCCCCCGTACTCCGGACGTGAACGCTCCGGACACGATCTCCACCATGGCACTCGTCCCTTTCTCGTCCGTCACCGTCAGCCCACCAGGGCCGGTTCGCGCGAGGTCAGGGCGAGCTCACGCGGGGCCGCGGCGTCCGCCAGCGGGCTCAGCCGCTCCTCGCCGATGCGGGCGCGGAGCCCCGGGTCGGTGACGCCGAGCCCGGGCTCGGGGGCGAGGGCGAGCACCCCGACCTTGCCGGTGTGCCGGTTGGTCTGCACGAGGCGGGCGGCCTCGGCGGTCTCGGCGAGCGGGTAGGTCGTGGAGAGGATGGGCGCGAGCATGCCGAGCTGGAACAGCCGGTTGCACTCCCACTGCTCCTGGAGGTTGGCGGCGTGGCTGCCGATGATCCGCTTGAGGTTCATCCACAGATAGCGGTTGTCGAACTGGTGGGTGTACCCGGTGCTGGAGCCGCAGGTCACCACCGCGCCGCCGCGGCGCACCACGAAGACGGAGATGCCGAAGGTGGCCTGGCCGATGAAGTCGAAGACGACGTGGGGGTCCTCGCCGACGCGTTCCCGGATGGCCCGGCCGAGCCGCTTGCCGAGTGCGATGGTCTTCTCGGGGCCGGGCGCGGAGTCGCCGTCCAGGCCGATCTCCGTACGGTCGATGACGATGTCGCAGCCCATCCGCCGCAGGATCTCGGCCTTGGCCGGCGAGCTGACGACGCCGATGGGGATGCCCCCGGCGTTCTTGACGAGCTGCACGGCGAATCCGCCGAGCCCGCCGGTCGCGCCCCAGATGAGCACGATGTCGCCCTGCTTGATGCGGGCGCCCCGGTCGCTGATCAGCATGCGGTAGGAGGTCGCGGCGGTGAGCATGGTGCTCGCCGACTCCTCCCAGGTCAGGTGGGCGGGCTTGGACAGGAGCTGGCTGGCGCGGACGACGGTGTAGTGCGCCAGTCCGCCGAAGTTGGTCTCGTAGCCCCAGATCCGCTGTTCGGCGCCCATCATGCCGTCGGCGTGCGTCGCCGGTTCCTGGTCGTCGACCTGGACGCAGCTGACGACGACGTGGTCGCCGGCCTTCCAGCGGCGGACGGCGGAACCGGCCCGGACCACGACACCGGACGCGTCGGACCCCAGGACGTGGAAGGGCTGCCGGTGCCGCTCGGCCCAGCCGCCCTGCCTGCCCAGCTTGTCGAGGAAGGCGAAGGTCGGCACCGGTTCGAAGGTGGCCGACCAGACGGTGTTGTAGTTGATGGAGCTCGCCATGACGGCGACCAGCACCTCGTCCGGCGCCAGTTCCGGCATCGGGACCCGGCCGACGTGCAGGGACTTCCGTACGTCCTTGTCGGCGACGCCGCGGAACATGTCCGCGTCCTCCGCCCGCGTGTGGACGGCCAGATAGTCGCCGGGCAGCGGCTCCCGCTCCAGCTGTTCAGGGGTGGCGCCGTGCAGGACGGCCTCCGCCAGGGAATCCATGTCAGTCCTTCGTCGTCGACGCGGGGGGAAACTTGGGCTCGCTGTGGGGGGAGGGGCGCGGGCGGAATGGACGGGGGAGGCACATTCCGCCCGCGCGGCCGGTGACGCCGCGGGTGCCGCGGCCCGGGATCAGGAAACGAGGCCGCCGGCGGCGGCGATGTACTGACCCGTGATGTAGGAGGCGTCGTCGCTCGCGAGGAACGCGACCACGTTCGCGATGTCCTCCGGCTCGGCGATGCGGCCGAGCGGCATCATCTGCGCGAAGGCGTCGTACTGGTCCGCGATCGGAGCGGTCTGGTCCGTGCGGACCAGACCCGGCAGCACCGAGTTGACGGTGACGCCGCGACCGCCGACCTCACGGGCGAGGGCGAGACCGAGCTGCTCGACGGCGGCCTTGGTGGCCGTGTAGACGCCGGTGCCCGCGAAGGTGGAGTGGGTGTAGCCGGTGGAGATGTTGACGATCCGGCCACCGTCGCTGACCTGGGCCGCGGCCTGGCGCAGCGAGTAGAAGGTGCCCTTGAGGTTCACGTCGACGACGCGGTCGAAGGTCTCGTCGTCCACGTCGGCGATGTTGCCGTTGGCGCCGATGCCGGCGTTGTTGACGACGATGTCGAGCGAACCGAAGGCGTTGACGGCCTCCTTGTACAGGTTCTCGACGTCCTCCTTCTTGGCGAAGTCGGCCTGCAGGGCAATGGCCTTGCCACCGCCGGCGACGATGGCGTCGACGACCTCCTGAGCGGCGGCGGCGTTGCTCTGGTACGTGACGGCCACGTCGGCGCCGTCCGCGGCCAGGCGCAGGGCGATGGCCCGGCCGATGCCCCGGGAGGAGGCGGTGACCAGGGCCTTCTTGCCCTGCAGGCGCTTGACGGTCTGGGTGGTCATGTGGGTCATACCTCTTTCGTCTGTTTCTTCTGGTGGCGCTTACACAGGAATCTAGCTCAGCTTCATTTCATGCGCAAGCAATTTTATGGGGGATGCCGACCCCGGTAGAGGCGGCTCCGGAAGGGAGGTGGCGCCGGTGGGACGGCTCAGCTCGGCAGCTCGATGGAGAGCGCGTGCGAGAAGGTGTTCCGCGGGTCCCACTTCGCCTTGGCCTTCTGCAAGGCGGCGTAGTTGCCCTTGTAGTAGAGCTGCTGCCACGGCGGTCCGGACGGGTTCCAGGCCGGGTCCTTGACGTCCACGTCGGCGTAGTTGATGAACATCCCGTCCGTGACGCCGTCCAGGCCGGGCACGCCGCCGGTCTCGCTGTACAGGTCGCGGAAGAACTCCCGCACCCAGGCCAGGTGCTTGGCGTCGTCGGCGGGGTCGGTCCACAGCACCGCGGTCTGCACCTTCAGGATCGAGTCCCGCTGGGCCACGGCGGTGGCGGCCGGGGCGATCTCGTTGACCTTGCCGCCGTAGGCGGAGATCAGCATCAGCGCGGCCGGGTACTCGTAGTCGGTCCGCGTCAGGTGCCGGTACATCGCGTCGACCTGCGCGTCGGTGAAGTTCTTGCGCTGGTAGGCGGGCTTGCCCTTGAAGCGGAACAGCGGGTCGGGGCCGGTGAAGCCGGTCCACTGGGTGGCATGCAGCCACGGCACCTTCCGGTGCTCGGCCACCTGGGCCGTCACACCGGTGCCCGCGCCGATGTAGGCCACGAAGTCCTTGAGCATCTGCTCGGCGCCCGGGGCCGACGCCTCCACCTGGACGGTCAGCGAGATGGCGCCGGCCGCCTTGTGGGACGGCTTGAGCTCGCTGAAGAGGGAGAGTTCGGGCGCGCCCGGGGCGCTGTGGTCGATGTGCCACTGGGCGTAGTTCTTCATCAGCCGGCCGAAACCGGCCTTCGTCAGGCCCGCCCAGGGCCAGTTGACCGTGGAGATCCACACCTCGGACGGGGCCTCGGGCAGCAGCTTGGCCGGGTTGGACCCGGTGGCGCCCGGGGCGCGCAGCCAGTACCGGGTCACCACGCCGAAATTGCCGCCGCCGCCTCCGGTGTGGGCCCACCACAGGTCGCGGTTGGGGTCGCTCGTCTCGCGGGTGGCGATGACGGCCTTGGCCGTGCCCCCCTTGTCCACCACGACGACCTCGACCGCGTACAGGTGGTCGCTGATCAGGCCGTGCTTGCGGGACAGGGCGCCGTAGCCGCCGCCCTGGATGTGACCGCCGGCGCCGACGGTCGGGCAGGCGCCGCCGGGCACCGTGACGCCCCAGCCCTTGAACAGCCGCTCGTAGACCTGGCCCAGCTTGGCACCCGCCTGGACGACGAAGGCGTTGCGGGTCTCGTCGAATCCGACGGCGTTCATCGCGGACAGGTCGATGACGACCTTGACGGCGGGGTTGGCCACGAAGTCCTCGTAGCAGTGCCCGCCGCTGCGGACGGCGATCTTCTTGCCCGCGGTCACCGCCCCCTGCACGGCCATGACGACCTGACCGGTCGTGCCGACGAGCTGGATGTTCTCCGGGCTCCCTTCGAACCGCTGGTTCGTGCCGCGGCGCAGGTCCGCGTAGCGGTGGTCCGAGGAGCCGACGGTGACGGGCCCGAAGCCGGCCGACGTCCCTTCCTCCGCGGCGGTGGCGACGGACGGGGCGAAGACCCCCGCACCGAGTCCGGTCCCCACCGCCGCGACGCCGACGCCGGTCGCGGTGCGTTTGACGAACCTTCTGCGTGACACCGTGCTGGTCACTTCTGTTTCCTTACCTTCTCTGGAGGGAGGCGACGAGCGCCGCGGTGGGCTGTGCGGGGTGGGGGGAGGAGAGGCCGACCGCCGTGCCGAAGCGCGCGGCGGGGCATGAGAGAGGCCGGTCAGCCGAGACGATCCGGCGTGAGCGCCGGGGCGCTCGCCGCGGCGGACGCCTCGGGGACGGCGCTGGTGAGGGGCGTTCGCGGATCATCGGTCGCCGGCGCGGTCGCGGCCGGGTTCCCGGGCTGTGGGGTAGCGCGATGATCGGCTCGCCATTCGAGCCAGGCGAGGGAGCAGCCGGCGACGGTGACGGCCGCGGCGACCAGGAACACGCTCCGCAGCCCGTATCCGAGGTCGAGCACCTGCCCACCGAGCCAGGCCCCGAGCGCGATCGCGGTCTGTACCGACGCGATGCTCATGGAGACGGCGAGGGTGGGGGCACGGCCGGAGACGGAGTTGAGGACGCGGGCCCCGAGGCCGGGGTTGAGCGCGAAGAAGACGACGCTGAAGACGACCAGGGCGCCGACGGCGGCGACCGGCTGCGGGGCGACGCCCGCGAAGGCGGCCAGGGCCACGGCCAGCACGCCGAGCAGTACGGTCAGCGACCCCATCAGGGCCCGGTCCGCCAGCCTGCCGCCGAGCAGGCCGCCGGCGAGCGAACCGAGACCGAACAAGAAGAGCAGGATGGTTACTTGGGGCCCGGAGAACCCGCTGACCTGCTCCAGCAGCGGCGTGAGGAAGGTGAAGGCGGCGAACCCGCCCGCCATGCCGACCACCGTCAGCACCAGCGCCACCTGGACCCGGCGGTCCCGCAGCACCTTCAGCTCGGCGGCGGCGCCTTCCTCACCGCTCGTCCGCACGCCGGGCACCAGCAGGACGCAGGCCACCAGCGAAATCGCGCTGAGCGCCGTCACGCCCCAGAACGTCGCCCGCCACCCCCACTGCTGGGCCAGCAGCAGCCCCAGCGGCACGCCCACGATCGTCGCCAGGTTGACGCCGATGATGATGCGGGCCACCGCGGAGCCGGACTTGCGCGGCCCGGCGATCTCCGCCGCCGTGATCAGGGAGAGGGCGAACAGCGTGCAGTGACTGAGGGCGGACAGCACCCGGGCCGTCATGAGCACGCCGTACCCGGGGGCCAGCGCCGCGAGCACGTTGCCGGCGACGAACAGCGACATCAGCGCCACCAGCAGGGGCTTGCGGGGCAGTCGGCTGGTCGCCAGCGTGACCAGCGGTCCACCGACCACGATGGCCAGCGCGTACCCGGAGACCAGCAGACCGGCCTGGGACAGCGAGACGTCGAGGTCCGCCGAGAGCCGCGGTAACAGACCGGCGATGACGGACTCGGCGGTGCCCAGGCTGAACACACTCAGCACGAGGGCGAGGAGAGGGGCCGGCATGGGCGTGACTCCGGAGGGGGTGAAGGGTGACGGGGCCGTGGGTCAGCGCAGGTGGACGGGGAGTTCGTAGAGCCCGCGGATCAGCAGGCCCTCGCGCCAGCGGAGCTCCCGCGCCGGTACGGCGAGCCGGATACCGGGGAACCGGCGCACCAGACTGCCGACGGCGATCTGCCCCTCCATGCGGGCCAGCGGCGCGCCGAGGCAGTAGTGCATCCCGTGGCCGAACACCAGGTGGCCGGCGTCGCCGCGGGTGATGTCGAAGGTGTCGGGGTCCTCGAAGCGCTCCGGGTCGCGGCCCGCCGAGGCGAGCGAGACGAGCACGGGGGCGCCGGCGGGCACCACCACCCCGTCGAAGTCCAGGTCCTCCTTGGCGAACCGCCAGGTGGCGACCTCCACCGAGCCCTCGTACCGCAGGAACTCCTCGATCGCGCTGGTGATCAGCGACGGGTCGTTCAGCAGCAGCTCCATCTGGTCCGGATGCCGCATCAGCGAGAGCATCCCGTTGCCGATGAGGTGCACCGTGGTCTCGTGGCCGCCGATCAGCATGAGGAAGGCCATCGCGGTGAGTTCCCCGTGGGACAGGCGCTGCCCCTCGTCCCGTGCCTCGATCAGTGCGCTGATCAGGTCGTCGCCCGGGTGGTCGGCCTTGTGCTCCACCAACTCCGCCAGGTACTCGCCGAGTTGACCGGCGGCCTCCGCGACGCGGGCGTGGCCCTCCTCGTCGGCGACGAGGGTCGACAGCGCCGTCGACCAGTGGTGGATGTCGTCCACGTCGGCGAGCGGGACGCCGAGGAGTTCGCAGATCACGGTGACCGGGAGCTTGAAGGCGAACGCGTCCAGCAGGTCCACCGGGCCCTCGGCCGTCTCCAGCTCGCCGAGCAGGCCGTCGGTGATCTCCTGGATCCGGCCGCGCAGCGCCTCGATGCGCCGG
Organism: Streptomyces sp. NPDC003077; assembly: GCF_040611095.1. Classification (NCBI taxonomy): domain Bacteria; kingdom Bacillati; phylum Actinomycetota; class Actinomycetes; order Kitasatosporales; family Streptomycetaceae; genus Streptomyces; species Streptomyces sp. NPDC003077. The sequence continues at coordinate 40,431 of NZ_JBEXNM010000043.1, forward strand.
GGGGTGAAGCCCTTGTGGACGAGGCGGCGCAGTCGGGTGTGGTCCGGCGGATCGACGTTGAGGAGGTGGCGGACGAGCGAGGCGTCCTCGCCGTCGGTCGGCTGGGCGACGGTGGCGCGCCAGCGGTCGCCGACCAGGTTCGGGTCCTTGCTCAACCGCTGGTCGGTCAGCGCCTCCTTGGCGTCCGCGTACCGCGTCACCAGCCAGAATTCCCCGCCGTCCGGCAGGCACATGTGGCTTACGGGGCCCTGCCGGCGCAGTCGCGCGTACAGGGCGTAGGGGTTCTCCTCCCCACCGAAGCTGATGGCCTGCGGCCTGGTGAGGACCCCCGTGTTCGTCGTCATCGTTCTCTCCCCAAGATCGCTACGAACTGACGTCAGTAAAAAACGTGCCCGCCGGTTTGTCAACCGACTGTCTCGCAGGGTGGATGCCGGTCAAGATGCGCGGATTAGGTAGGTATAGGTGGGCAAAACGGGCGCGGTAGGGCTCACGGTCAGGTGCATGAGAGGGTTAACAACCGCATGACCGGTTCGTAAAATGACCGCAGATCAATGTGTGGCAGTGCCAGAGGGGCGACCGTTGCGAGGGGGAGAGGTGCCATGGACGTGACGCTCTCCCCCTTGGGGGCTCCCCTTCGACGGGCCTACCGGGTCGCGGCGAGCTCGCCCGGTTCGGGGTCCATCGCGGCCTTCGCCTCGGGCGCGGTCGTGGTCGTGGTCTGCGTCGCGGCCCCGGCCCGCGCCCGGTCCGCCCGCGGCTTGCTCCACCGGCGCATCGCCGGCCGTTCCACCAGGGCGTACAGCGCCCAGGCGACCAGCGCGCTCAGCACCATCCCGGCCAGCAGCAGTGCCAGGCCGGCGGGGGTGCTCCAGCCCTGCGGATTGCCGAGCTGGGCGCGGCACCAGATGAGGACGATGGCGTGCACGAGGTAGAAGGCATACGAGATCTCGCCCAGCCAGATCGCGAAGCGCCCCTGGAGGCCGGTCCGCCGCCCGTTGATGTCGGCCACCGCCGCCGCGGGCACCAACAGGGCGATCGGGATGATCGTCGCCGCGTTCAGCCCGTACACGTAAGGGAGTTGACCGGCCAGGGCGTAGCAGGCGACGAAGAGCAGCGTGGCGGGCAGGATGCCGACGCGGATCCACTTGCCGTTGATGACGATGCGCGCCAGCAGGATGCCCAGGAAGAAGTCCAGCGCGCGCACCGGCGGCAGGGCGTACACGAACCAGAACTGGTAGAGGCCCACCGGCTGCCCGTCCGGCATGGCCGGGCCGCCGGTCAGCACGGTCTGCGCGAACACCGCGGCGCCGATGACGGCGGCGATCACTCCGACCGCCCACCACCAGAGCTTCACCACCGGAATCCGGTTGGCCCAGCGCAGCAGCAGCGGGAACGCGAGGTAGAACAGCGCCTCGCAGGCCAGCGACCAGCTCGGCGGGTTCACGCTGAACAGCAGGTCGTAGACGGGGAACCAGGACTGCACCATGAACAGGTTCGGGATCGCCTGGTAGAGCTGGGTGGACGTGGCGATGAGCAGCAGCGCCGCCACGAAGGTCACCACGTGGTTGGGGTAGAGCTTGACGAGCCGGCGCCGCAGGTAGCGCCCGAAGGTGTCCTTCTTCCGGGCCGACCAGGTGAGCACGAAGCCGCTGAGCAGGAAGAAGAACGAGACGCCGACGTGCCCGGCGTTGATGAACAGGTCGTGGTAGAAGGACACGACATCGCCGTCGGCGAAGACGTTCACCCAGATCCCGTGGTGGAGGAACACGAGCGCCGCGGCGATGAAGCGCATCCCGGTCAGTGTGGGAAGCCGCGAACTACCGGGCACGGCCGGTGAGTCGGTGGTTCTGGGCATGGGGGACTGCCTCCCTGCGGAGAGAAACGGATAAGAGGTCGGCACCCGCGGCTCGCGGCGGTGCGGACAGGGTGGCGAAGGGCGCCGGGTCGGTCGGCCGGGTCGATCGGCTGGATCGATGGACCAGTCCGATAGGCCGGACCGACTCCGGGGCGCGATGGCTTCGCCTCGACCGTTGGGGTCACCTTAATGCGGAGAAGTATGCAGCCGCAAGCAAATAAGGGCGGGCAAGTTGCGGGATTGCGCTGCGGGTTGTTGAAGGTGCGGGGGCTCGGTGTCGTCGTTCGATCAATGGTCGTATGCTTCCGGGTGCAAGTGTTTTCAATGTCTACGGACGGAAGGACACCCGACATGCGTGCACTGACGCTCGCCGAGTACGGCGGCCCCGAGCTGCTGACCGTCACCGAACTCCCCACCCCCGCCCCCCAGCCGGGCCAGATCCTGGTCCGCACGGCGGGCACCGGCGTCAACCCCGTCGACCTGCTGGTCCGCGGCGGCGCCATGGCCGCGAACATCACCCACCCCTTCCCGCTGATCCTCGGCTGGGACCTGTCCGGCACGGTCGAGGCCGTCGGCGAGGGCGTGGACCGCTTCGCTCCCGGCGACCGGGTGGTGGCCATGTCGGCGCAGTACGCGACCGGCATCGGCACCCACGCCGAGTTCGTCGCCCTGCCCGCCGCGATCGCCGCGCCCGCGCCGCGCACCGTGGACCTGGTGGAGGCCGCCGCGCTGCCGCTGGCCGGGCTCACCGCGTACCAGGCCCTGGCCAAGCTGGACCCGCGGCCCGGCGAGAAGCTCCTGATCAGCGGCGCGGTCGGCGCGGTGGGCGGCTTCGCCTCCCAGCTCGCCGCCTCCCGCGGCGTCGAGGTCATCGCCCTGGCCCGCCCCGAGGACGCCGAACTGGCCCGGGAGCTGGGCGCCGCCTCGGTGCTCTCCTCCGCCGAGCCGGTGCCGGGCGGCATCGCGGACGTCCTCCTGGAGACCGCCGGCATCGCGCCGAAGGTGATCGGCGCGGTACGGGACGGCGGGCGCGCCGGTTCCATCTACGCCCCCGAGCCGCCGAAGGCCGAGCGGGGCATCACCGTGTCCCAGACCTTCGTCGAGCAGGACGGCGACCAGTTGGCGATCCTGTCGTCGCTGGTCGACGAGGGGGTGCTCACCCTGCGTGTGGCCGAGGTCGGCGACTTCTCCTTCGGGCCGGAGGCGCACCGCAGGCTGGCCGCCGGTGGCGTGCGCGGCAAGCTGCTGCTGACGCCGTGAGGCGGTGACGCCGTGACGCCGCGCCGACGGGGCTCCTGACGCGGGGAGCGCCGTCGGCAGCCGCGTGCCGTTGGCAATCACCTGCCGTCAGCAGGCACCTGCGGTCGGCAGCCACGGGCCGTCGGCAGCCCGCGCCGCCGGCAGTCACCTGCCGTCAGCAGCAGCCCAGTCACCTCAAAAGCACGGCACGAAAAACGGGTGCGGCCCCGGGGATCCTCCCCGGGGCCGCACCCGTACGACGCTCCGGCCTCACCGCCCGGTGAACACCGCCTTGCCCGGCCCGGACTCCACGAACGTCCGCATGCCCGCAAGCTGGTCCCGCGTCCCGAACAGCCCCTCGAACAGGGTGCGTTCGATCTCCAGGCCCGAGCGCAGATCGGTGCCCGTCCCCAGGTCCACGGCCTGCTTGATCGCCCGCAGGGCCAGCGAGGGCCCGCCCACGAACTGCCGCGCCCAGGCCATGGCCTCCTTGAGCACCTGGTCCCGCTCCACCACCCGGTCGGCGAGGCCGATCTCCAGTGCCTCCTGGGCGCTCAGGGCCCGCCCGGTGAACATGATCTCCTTGGCCTTGGCCGTTCCCACCAGCCGGGACAGCCGCTGGGTGCCGCCGGCGCCGGGGATGACGCCGAGCTTCACCTCGGGCAGCCCGATCTTCGTCTCCGTGGCGAGGATGCGGTGGTCGGCCGTGAGCGCCAGCTCGCAGCCGCCGCCGAGCGCGAAGCCGGTGACCGCCGCCACGACGGGTTTGGGGATGTCGGCGACCGCGGTGAACGCCGCCTGGAGCTGGCTCGCCCACAGCACCATGTCGATCGGCTCCAGGCCCGCCATCTCCTGGATGTCGGCGCCGGCGGAGAACTTCTCGGGACCGCCGTAGAGCACGACCGCCTCCACGTCCCTGCGGTGGGCCGCCTCGTGCGCGGCCTCCCGCAGCTCCGTCTGCGTCGCCCGGTCCAGGGCGTTGACGGGGGCCCGCGACAGTTCGATGGTGCCGACGCCGTCGGCCACGACGAGCCGGACCCCGGGTTCCTCACGCTTCACGCCCACAGCAGACCTCCGTTGACTTCCAGCACATGTCCGTTGACGTACGAGCTGTCCTCGGCGGCGAGGAACACCGCGCCGAGAGCCGCCTCGTCCAGCTTTCCGGCGCGCCCCAGCGAGAAGCGGGTGTGGTACGCCTCCCAGACCTTCTCGTTCTGCGACAGCTCGCGCCCCATGCCGTCCTCCAGGACGCCCGGCGCGAGGCAGTTGACCTGGATGCCCTTGCGGCCCAGTTCGATGGCGGAGACCTTGGTGAGCGTCTCGATGGCCGCCTTGGTCGCCGAGTAGCCGGCGGCGCCGATGGCCACGCGGGTCGCCATGCTGGAGGAGACGGTGATGATGCGGCCGGTGCCCTGCCGGATCATGCGGCGGGCCGCGCTCTGGAGGCTGTAGAAGGTGCCGTTGACGTTGGTCTCCATCATGGCCCGCCAGTCGTCGGGGGCGATGCGGTCGACCTTGCCGTCGCGGTTGACGCCGGCGTTGGCGACGAGGACGTCGATCTGCCCGTAGGCCGCCACCGCGGCGTCCATGAGGCCGTCCACGCTCTTGGGGTCGCTCACGTCGGTCTCGTGGAACATGACCCGGTCCGGGAGCTGGTTGATCAGGTTCTGGATGTCGTACGGGTTCCGGGCCGCGCAGACCACGGTGGCGCCCTCGTCGACGAACCGCTCCGCAATCGCCCGGCCGAGGCCGCGGGTGCCGCCCGTGATGACGGCCACCTTGTCCTTCAGACGCATGGCAAGCTCCTCCTCTCAGTACCAGGTCAGGACGGCCGCGCCCGCGGTCATCCCGCCACCCACGGCCGCGAACAGGATCCGCTCGCCGCGCTCGATCGGCCGCTCGCGGTGCGCGTGGCACAGGGTGAAGGGGATGGAGGCGGCGCCGGTGTTGCCGTACTGCGGCGCGGTGAGCGGGACCCGGTCCATCTCCACGCCGAGCTGCCGCGCGACCGCCTCGACCAGCCGGGCGTTGCCCTGGTGGATGAAGACCCGGTCGATGTCGCCGATGTGCAGGCCGGACTGGCTCAGGACGTCGTCCACGACCTTCGGGATGACCTGGAGCGCGTAGTCCTTGACCGCGCGCCCCTGCATCCGGAAGTAGTGCCGGCCGGCCGCGCGGGCGGCGTCGTCCGCGATCTCACGGGTGCCGCCGGCCGCGACCTCGACCAGGTCCGCGCCGTCGCCGTCGGAGAACAGCCGGGTCGCGTGGATGCCGTACCCCTCGGGCACCTCACCGAGCAGCACCGCGGCGGCGCCGTCGCCGAACAGCGACACGGTGCGCCGGTCGCCGCGGTCCATGATGCTGGAGTACATGTCGGCGCCGATGACCAGCGCCGTCCCGTTCCCGGGCGACGTGCGCACCATCGACTCGGCCACGCTCAGCCCGTACACGAATCCGGAGCAGACGGCGTTCACGTCGAAGGCGGGCGTGCTGTGCATCCGCAGCAGCTTCTGCATCCGCACCGCGGTCGCGGGCTGCGGCTGGTCGGGCGTGGAGGTGGCGAGCACCGTCAGGCCCACGCCCTCGCGGTGGTGGGGCGACTCGGCGAACAGCTCCTCGACCGCCCGCGCGGCCATGGCGGAGGTGGTGACACCCGGGTCCGCGTAGTGCCGGGCGTGCACCCCCGTCCGTTCGGTGATCCACTCCGGGGTGACCCCGGTCCACTCGCTGATCTGCGCGTTGTCGATGACGCGTGGCGGAGCGTACGCGCCGAGACCGACGATTCCGACGGGCATTCTCGGTGTCTCCTTGACTGGCTGGTGGGTGGGAATCCCGACGGGACTCGGGAACGGGGCCGCCGGCGCGGTGCGGTTCACGCCGGAATGTCACGCCACGCGGGCGCTTCGAGGACGTCGACCACGGCGCAGGTCCAGGTGAACCCGCCGCCGACGCCGAGCAGCAGGACGCGCTTGCCGGGGGTGAGGGCACCGGTCTCGGTGAGGTGGTTGAGACCGGCGAACTGGTCGGCGGGGCCGAGGTGGCCGGTGCGCCGGGAGAAGTCCCAGGCGGTCCGGTTCAGGTCCTCCACGCCCAGCGGGCGCAGGCACTGGCGCAGCGTGAGACCGGCGCCGAAGTGCGGGGCGACGAGGTGGTCCATCTCGTCCATGGACCGGCCGGCCTCTTCGAGGGCCTGGTGCGCGGCCTTCCGCAAACCGCCCTCGACCCGGCGCCACACCTCGTCCTTGTCGAAGTCCTCAAGGAACTGCTGGTGGCGGCGGTTGAGGTCGATGGGGTGCTCGGCGTCGTGCTGGAAGGGACCGAACGGCTCGTGACCGCGGTGCATGGCCTCCAGCTCGGGGTCGGAGTAGGTCGCCATCGACACGATGCGGGCGAAGCCGCCCTCCCGGGACAGCGCCACGGCCGCCGCCCCGTCGCCGTACAGGATGCGGTCGGTGCGCCACCGGTCGAAGTACGGGTCCGTCCACAGGTCGCCCGCCGTGGAGACGGCGACCTTCGCGGTGGGGTGGGCGTGCAGGTAGCCGGCGGCGAGCTCGGCCGCGATCAGCCCGCCGTTGGAGCCCGAGCGCACCTCGGCCGCCAGGCAGCCCGGCGCGGCGATGCCCTTTTGGATGTAGGAACCGGAGTTCCAGATGTCGATGCCGTTGTGGAAGACGACGGAGTACGTGACCGCCGCGACGTCCTCCGGCCGGTAACCGGAACGCTCCAGCGCCTGGCGGCCCGCCCGCACCGCCATGTCCGGGATGCTGTCCTCGGGAGCGGCGACGGTGACGGACAGGTGCCCGCTGTGCCGGACGGACTCCTCGTCGTACGCCCCGGCGTCGATGGCTTCCTCGACGCTCATGGTCTTGGGCAGGTAGGCGCCGGTACCGGCGATGTACAGGTGGTCCCACCGCATGGTGGTGCTCCTCAGGGAAGAAGTGGATGGCGGAAACGGGGCGGGGTGAAGGGGGCGCGGGGGAGGCGGCCCGGGGACGGGCGGCATCGACCGTCCGCCTCGGGACGGCTGCCTGCCCGGTCCGGAACGCTCACGGAGCGGCGGGTGCGTGCCGCTGCCCGGCCCGGAGCGGCGGGTGCGTGCCGCGGCCGGTCTACGCCCAGACGAAGGAGTGCGAGGACGCCCGGCGGGCAGCGGTCGTCCGCTCGTAGGGCAGCCGTCCGTCCGGCATGCGAAGGATCTCCATCTGCACGCCGATGGGGGTGGTGAAGTACACCCACCGGTTGCCCTCGATGGGCCCGCCGGTGATGGTCTCGGGCTCGCCCATCACACGCACGCCCGGCTGGGACCGGAGGTAGGCCGCCGCGGTGTCGACGTCGTCCACGTGGAAGGCGAGGTGGGAACCCCCCACATCGCTGTTGCCGGGGGCGGGCGGGACGCCGTTCCCCTCGTACTGGCGCAGTTCGATCCGGTCGGTGGGCCCGAGGCGCAGGTGGGCGCGGGTCGGGGCCCCCGAACGCTCACGCGGGCTGCGCGGGGGGAGCGGCGAGGCGCCGATGACGTCCGTGAAGAACCGCACGGACGCCGCGAGGTCGCCGACGGTGAGCGCCAGGTGATCGGCGCCCAGCACCTTGGCCGGGCCCGCCGCCGACGGCGATGCGGCTGCGCTCCGCGCGTCCAACGGGTCGGCCGTGCCGCACAGTTGCAGCTCCATGCCCCACGAGGTGGTGAACCCCACCCGTCGCACGGAGCGCCCCGGCTGGACGGTCGGGCAGACCGCGTCGCAGGTCACCGTGGTGTCCGGGCGCCGGCGCAGCCGGGCGGCCACGGCGTCGACGTCCTCGACGCGCAGCGCCATCCGGCGGCCACCCGGGCCGTCCAGCGGCACCGCCGCCGTGCGCTGCCTGGGGGCGGTGTACTGGAACAGCTCCAGATTGGTGTGCGGACCGACGCGCACCATGGCCACGTGGGCCACGGCCCTGGGGTGCACCCCCAGCTTGCGGCTCATCCAGTCCCCTTGGGGGTCCTGGACGGGTCCTTCGATGTAGCACAGCTCGCCGCCGAGGACCTCGGCGAGGAACCGGACGGCCGCGTCGAGGTCTTTCACGGTGAACGCGAAGTGGTCCACGCGGCGGATGGACGGAATACCGGTGCGGCCGGTCGTGTGATCGGCCTCTACGTCTAGGCGCGGCATGCCCGCGCTCCCTCCCGATGATCTGCGTGACGGAAACCCGTGGTTGAGGACGATAGCGATGCATGCATCTGAAAGCAACTAAACAGGTGGGGTTGCTTGGGTGGGTTGGGGGTAGTCCGGTGCTTCATTGCAGGTGGGGGCGCGTTCGAAGGGTGGTTGCACGCATGGCGGGGGCGCCTCGATATATACACTGGTGACGCCGGCCACTCGTCAACATGCTTGCGAATGCATTGATCGACTGTCATAGTCCCTGAGCGAAGAGATCAATACCGCGCTGTGCGGCACGAGACCGTCCCCGCGCGGAGCCGCACCGTTCCCATCGAGGAGACAGGCATGCAGTCAGACCTTCAGTCGGCCGAACGCACCGTCTCGGACGGGCTGTTCACCGTCGGAGCCCCCGTCACGCACTGGGCCGTACGGGCCACGCAGCAGGTCGGCTACGAGGTGCGGGTGGAGGAGAACCTGCTGAGCACCGAGAACCGGGCGATCCTGGAGGACGCCGTCGAAGGGCAGGTGGTCCGCCGCTTCATCGTGGTCGACTCCGTCGTCGACGAGCTCTACGGCACCCGGATCAGGAACTACTTCGACCACCACAACGTCGATTACCACCTGCTCGTCCTGCCGACCGGCGAGCCCGCCAAGAACATGGAGCTGGTGCTCAAGGTCATCGACGGTCTCGACACCTTCGGCATCGACCGTCGGCGCGAGCCCGTCATCGCCATCGGCGGCGGCGTCCTCATGGACATCGTGGGATTCGCCGCCAGCATGTACCGGCGGTCCACCCCGTGGATCCGCATCCCCACGACCCTCATCGGCCTGGTCGACGCGGGCGTGGGGGCCAAGACCGGGGTCAACAACGACGGGCACAAGAACCGGCTCGGCACCTACTTCCCGGCCCAGCGCACCCTGCTCGACCGCACGTTCCTCAACACCCTGGACGAGCGGCACATCAGCAACGGCCTGGCCGAGATCCTCAAGATCGCCCTGATCAAGGACGCGCGCCTGTTCGACCTTCTGGAGCAGTACGGCGACGACCTGCTGCGCAACCGCCTGCAGCCGCCGGCCGCCCCCGGCATCGGGCTGTCCTCCCACCCGGTGGAGGACCCCGCGACCGAGGTCATCGAGCGGGCGATCCACGGCATGCTGGAGGAGCTGCAGCCCAACCTCTGGGAGAAGGTGCTGGAGCGGGTCGTGGACTACGGCCACTCGTTCAGCCCGGTCGTCGAGATGCACGCACTGCCCGAGCTGCTGCACGGCGAGGCCGTGGCCGTGGACATGGCGCTCACCACCGTCATCGCCGAACAGCGCGGCCTGCTCGACGCGGAGCAGCGGCGCCGCATCCTGCGCGTGATGGCCGCCCTCGGCCTGCCGACCTGGCACGAGACCTGCACGCCCAAGCTGCTGGTGCCGGCGCTGCGGGACACCGTGCGGCACCGCGACGGACAGCAGCGCCTGCCGCTTCCCGTCGGCATCGGCTCCGCCGTGTTCGTCAACGACCTCACCGAAGACGAACTGTCCGACGCCGCCCAGAAGCTGGCCGACTACCACTGGGGAGACGCGGAGTGACCACGACCCACTCGGAACACGCCCACGTAGAAGACGTCCATAAGCAACACGTCCACGGAGAACACGCCCACGAAGAACGCGAAGAACACCAAGAACACGAAGAAACCGCCGTCCCCTGGGTCGCGGTGAGCGACACCAGCACCAAGGCGTCGGTGTACGGCGTGCACGGCGCCGAAGGCAAGACCTACTGGAAGGCCTTCGCCACCCGCCGGCAACTGCGCTCGCTCAGCGAGGCCGTCGAATGGGCCTCGCTCCCGGCCAAGGCCGTCAGCGGCGAACACCGGCACACCCGCACCGAGGAGATCTACCTCATCCTGTCGGGCACCGGGGAACTCCTGCTGAACGGCGGGCCGCACGAGGTCCGGGCCGGTTCGCTCGCCCTGACCAGCGTGGGCAACATCCACGGCCTGCGCAACACGGGTGACGACCACCTCGACTGGTGGGTCATCGAAACCCTCGCCCCGGCCACGAGTTCGGTACTGGCCGGAGGCGAGTCCCCTGAAGGAGGAGACATGACACAGGCCGTGGTCCACGACCTGTTCCAGGAGAAGCGCGTGGACACGGCGGGCGTGTTCAGCGGACCCCTCAAGCGCGTCGAGGTCATCGACGTCGCCGCGGGGGACGAACGGGTGCTGGGCACCCCCGGGGCCGAACTCGCCGTCTACGTCCACGCCGGTGACGGCGTGGTGGAGGCCGCGGGCCTGACGGAGACCGTGACCGTCGGCAAGGACACCTGCCTGCTGCTGGAGGCCGGTTCGCGGTCGACCTTCCGGGCGGCGGAGGCGCTGCGGCTGCTCGTGGTGACGCTGGCGGTCGAGGGCGAAGGCGGCGAGAAGTGATCGTCTCCAGGGCCCGGGGCGATGTCATGGTGCGGGCCGGTGGCCGGTCCGCCCAGTGGCAGAGCCTGATCAGGCGGGGCATGCTGCACAGCGAGTGCGAGGGCGTCGAGTACTGGGCCCTGCCGCCCGGCGCCCGCCTCGACATCCGGGCCGACCACGGGGTCGAGGAAGCGATCCTCGTCATCAGCGGTCAGCTCACCCTGCGTGTGGACGAGGACGAAACCATCACGGCCAACACCGGACAGGTGCTGCTTGTCCCGCATGGCGTCAACGGCGTGCTGCGGACCGGCGCCCGGCCCGCGACGGCGGTCACGGTCCGCGGCCTGCCGGCCGACGTGTCCGCCCGGCTGCCGCGCCGGATACCGGAACTCCTCCCGGCCGACTGAGAAGCCCGTTCCGAAACGGCGTACACCGTGCATGTCGACCTGACGCCGGTGCCGGTCCACGAGTCGGCGCGGCGTGAGGGGGCCGTCGTCGCGGCGTGCGGAGGGCAGCCGTCCGGACCGGGTGATCAGTGCGGCCTTCCCGCGCTGCTCGCGGGCGGCGACACCTGGCCCGTCACCGGCTGAAACTCCGGCTCACCCCCACCCCCCACCTCCCTAGGAGTCCCCTTATGGCCTGTGGCCGCGCCGCCCCCTGCGTCGATGCGGTCGACCGGGCATGCCTCGACGAGTGCCCGATCGGCGGCGTCGGCGGCATCGACATCGACGTTGACCGCATCGACCGCGTTGACGAGGGCGTGCGCGAGCCCTTCCCTCATCCCGGAGAGCACGTCACACAACCCGAAGCATGCTTCGAATGGGGCGCCGCCGACCCCGTCAGCCCCATCGAGGCGATCTTCCACGACGACGACCTGCCCGATGACGACCTGCCCGGTGACTGGCCCGCCTTCCACACGGCCGACCACGAGGTCTTCGTCCACCTCGACTCGTCCGACTCGTCCGACCCTTCCGACGCCGCCCACAGCGACGAGCCCGCACCCGACCGCCCAACGACACCGAACCCCCCACCCGCACTTCCCCGCCCGTGCAACCGTAGGAGTTCTGAGCAACGCCATGAACGACGTCTTCACACGGCTCGCCAACGAGGGTGTCTCCGTCTGGCTCGACGGCATCCCACCGGCCGAGCCCGCTTCGAGCGGCACGCGCCGGAAGACCGGGACGGAAGGCATCACGGGAGTGGTTGGCCGTCCTGCCGTTTTCGCTGAAGCGCTGTCCATAGACGGTGCCTATCAAGAACGGATAGGCAACCTGGCGCACCGCGGGCTCACGGCGGAGGAGGTCGTCTGGGAACTGGCCACCGAGGACGTCCGGGCGGCGTGCGACGCGCTGCTCCCCGTCCACGAGCGCACCGCGGGGCGCGACGGTTTCGCCTCCATCGACATCGACTCCCGGAACGCCTGGGACGCGGACGCGACCGTGGCGGAAGCCCGTGCCCTGTGGCGCACGGTCAACCGTCCGAACGTCCTGGTCAAGATCCCGGCCTCGGCCGCCAACCTGCCCGCGATCAGCGCCTGTCTCGCCGAGGGCATCGGCGTGAACGCTGTCGCGATCTTCTCGCCCGAACGCTATGCCCAGGTCACCGAGGCCTTCCTCAACGGCCTGGAGCGGGCCCACGCGGCGGGGCGCGACCTGCGGACCGTCGCCTCCGTCGCGTCGTTCTCCGTCAGTCCGCTGGACGTCGAGATCGACCGGGAACTGGACCGGGCCGGCACCGCGGAGGCGCGGGCGCTGACGGGGAAGTGCGGGGTGGTCAACGCCCGTCTGGCCTACGAGGTGTACGAGAACGTGTTCGGCTCGCCGAGGTGGCAAGCGCTGGAAGCACACGGAGCCCGTCCGCAGCGTCTGGCGTGGACCTCCAACGAGCGCACGACACCGGTCCGCCCGGACACCGAGTACGTCGAGGAACTCGTCGCCCCGGACACGATCAGCGTGCTGTCCGAGGAGACGTTGCGGGCCGTCGCCGACCACGGCGCGGTCCGGGGCGACAGCGTGCGTCGCCACTACGAGGAGTCGCGGCGCGTCCTCTCCTACCTGCCGTGGTTCGGCATCTCCTACCGCACCGTCGTGAGCCAGTTGGAAGCCGCGACACTCCGGCAGTCCGCCGCGTCCAGGGCCGCGCTGCTCACCGCGGTGGGCGGTGCGCTGGACGCACATCGGCGGTCCCTGGCCCTGGCCCTGTAGCGCGGCGGCCCGCCCGCCCCTGCGCGGGCGGCGGGAGACCGGTCTACCGCCGCCCGGCCGCCAGCCGGTCGAGGTCGATCCCGATCTCGAAGGGCACCGATCGCTGGACGGTGCGGCGGAAGATCCCGGCCGGAGCGTAGGCCCGTGCCGGGCCGTCGAGTTCGTAGACGTGGACGACGGGGGAGCCGGCCTCCTCCTCGACGCGCCAGTAGTGGGGGATACCGGCCTCCGCGTACTTGCGGAACTTCACCGTGCGGTCCCGGTGGGCCGACTCGGGCGACACGACCTCGACGACCAGCAGGACGTCCGCCGGGGCGTAGCACGTGCGGTCGGGGTCGTACGGGAGAGTGGTGACCAGGAGATCGGGCTCGGGGCGGTTGCGGGCGTCGAGCCGGATGGTCATCTCCCGCTCGACTTCCATGGTGGCCGGGGCTTGGTCCATGAGCGCGACCGTGAGACCGGTGACGAGACGGCCGTGCCATGACCGTTGCGGGGACTTCCTGACGACCAGCGCGCCGTCGATCAGCTCGGTGTGACGGGGCGCCTCGGGCAGGCGGTCCAGGTCCTCCGCGAGCCGGCCTTCGGGGCGCGGCGGGCGCGTCCGGTCGGGTGGGGCGGTCATGGCACAACCGTAGTGACTTGGCTCGGGCCGGGCCGCGAGTTCCCTGGTGAGCCGGTCATCGAACGGCAATCGATCCTGAACTGCGTGAGATCGGGCTCGGCTCGACGAAGGCTTCATAGCCAGGCAAATGGACCGTCGGGCATCGGGTAGCCGGTCCGTCGGCTCGCCGGTGGTCGTGACGCGGGAGGGCGCGAGCCGCTTCGATCTCGTCGCGGGAGAGCTCGTCGTCATCGGTCTCGAAGCTGGTGACGATCTCGCGCAGCTTGTCCATGGCGACACGATGGTCGAGGGCTTCGGTCGCGGCTTGGCCTTCAGCCGGGCTGATCGGGTGCTTCTTGCCGCCGCTCATGGGAGAAGCCGTACCAGTGGGAGTGAGGGCCACGGAACCGAGGAGCGGACCCCGGACGGGGAACGACCGCTGGCGTGACGGGCACCGAGCGGGCCGCTCATGCCAGGCCGCAGAAAACCCGATCAAGTTCGAAGGAGGCCCGCGGCCAACCGTGCAGAAAAGGAGCCCCACCGAACCGCCGTAGATCCATTATGGCCCGGGAATCGCCCCCTCTTCGTCCTCTGCGCGGACGATCTTCGTGCCGCCGAACGCGCCTAGCGTGAGGGCATGACCTCCCACCACCCCCATGACCTCCACGTCCGCACGCCCGACGGCCTCGAACTGGCCGTACGCGACCACGGCGGCGACGGCCCGCCGCTCCTGCTCCTGCACGGTGCCGGGCGGACGCTCCTGGACTGGGAGCGGGTCGCCCCGCTGCTCACCGGCCGGCACCGCGTCGTGGCGATGGACCTGCGCGGCCACGGGCGGTCCGGCGACGGGACCTGGACGTTCCCGGACGTGCTCGCGGACGTGGCGGCCGTGCGCGCTGCCCTGGGGCTCGCGGACGCGGCCGTCGTCGGGCACTCGCTGGGCGGCATGGTCGCCACCTTGTGTCTGGACGAAGACCCTGGCGTCCCCGTCGCCGTCAACCTTGACGGCCACGGGATGGGCCGCCCCGAGCAGTACCTCGGACTCGACCGCTCGTACGTCGAGGAACGCCTCGCCGAGGCCCGGAAGTTCACCGAGGACGCGGCCGGGCGGGCCTTCCCGAAGGAGGCGTTGGACGGTGTCCTCGCGTACCAGGCATCCATGGCGCAAAAGTTGGGGATCCCGTACGACCTGCTGGAGGCGGGCGTGCGGCGTTCGCTGGGGGAGACGGAGGACGGGGCGCTCTTTCTGCGGCCCGCGCGTATGCCGGGGCTGGAGATGCACGCGGCCATGGCCGGGCTGGACCTGTTCGCGCGGTATGCGGGGGTGTGCCGTCCGCTGCTGATCGTCCGGGCGCTGCGGCCCAACCCCTCGGTGCCGGGCGTGCCCTGGTTCGACGAGCTGATGGCCGCCTACACGAAGGGGCTGGCCCGTGACCTGGAGCGGCTGGGGCGGGACCACCCGCAGGTGACCGTGGCCGGGGTGGACGGCACCCACGCCATGCCGCTGGAACGGCCGGGGGAGGTGGCGGAGTTGATATCGGGGTTCGTGCGGCGGGCCGCTCGGGCGTAGGGGCGCTGCGCGGCGGCGCTCAGGTCGCGTACACCTGGAAGGTGACCGCGGGCCGCCCCTGGTGGCGTTCGGCGCCCATCTTCAGGGAGTAGCCGATGAACTCGCGGGCGTAGGCGTGCGCGTCCTGGTGTTCGCCGCCCAGGCCCTGGATGTACGCCCGGTGCTCGGACAGGGAGGCGATGGCCCGCTCGACGCCCGGGCCGACCTCGACCGCGTGGGTGGCGTACTGGGAACCGGCCACGGCGACCCAGCGCACGCCCTTCCAGGGCTCCAGCCCGTGGTCCGTCACCAGCTCGGGGAAGATCCAGCGGTTGGCCGCGTCGCCGACCGCGTCCAGGACGGCGCGCCCCACGATCCGGTGGTCGGGGGTGTTCCAGTGCACGCCGAACCAGTCGTCGTGGTGGTTGATGGTGATCACCACCTCGGGGCGGTGCCGCCGGATGGCGGCCGACAGGTCGCGGCGCAGCGGCAGGCCCTCCTCGATCATGCCGTCCCGGTGATCGAGGAACTCCACCGTCCGCACGCCGACGACGGCGGCGCTGGCCCGCTGCTCGGCCTCGCGGATCTTGGCGCACTCCTCGGGGCCGAGTCCGTCGATGCCCGCCTCGCCGCGCGTCGCCAGGACGTAGACGACCTCGCGGCCCGCGTCGGTCCATTCGGCGATCGCGGCGGCGGCGCCGTACTCCAGGTCGTCGGGGTGGGCGACGATGGCCAGCGCGCGCTGCCAGTCCTCCGGCATGGGATCGAGCGGGGTGGGGGGCGCGGGCTGGGCGGCGGTGGACATGGAGGCTCCTCTCCTGGCCGGACGGGGCGCGGCGGGGTCTCGCCGGCGTCGGCGCGGGGTGCCTTCGCGGCGCCGGGGCGGCCTTGGGGCGGGTTCTTCGCGGTGCGGACACGGGCCGTGCCGGAATCGTACGACCGTTCCGTCGCGGAGGGACGGAGTCAGGCGGACGGTGTGCGCGCGCCGGCTTGCGCCGGGGCCGGGGGGCCGCGCGCGGACCGGCCTCTGTCGGTCGGGGGCGCTCCGCCGCCAGGGGCCCGGGGGAGGGGCCCGGGCGCGGACGGGCCTGTCGGCCGCGATGCGGAGGCGCACGCGCGGCGGCGCATGCATGGAGCGAGGCACGTGTGGAGGCGCACGCGCGGAGTGAGGCACGCGCGGCGGCGCATGCGCGGAGTGCGGCACGCCCGTCCGGGGCTTCGGCCGCCCCGCCCCCGAGTGGTGTGCCCGGCAGCGGCGTCGAACGGACCTGCCGGCCGTCGTCGCTCTCCGCTAGGGCCGGGGGCGCCAGGCGGGTGGGAGTGTCCCTCGGGTGGCTTTCCGGCAGGGCTCCGTACGAGTGCCGGCCGTGTTTCGTACGGCCGTTGAGCTGGGATTCGTCACGACGGGCAATGCTTTGGCCCAGGCTTGCTATCGAGAACAGGCGGTTGCCACGCTGTTGCTGACTGTCAAGCTGTTGGGAGGGGCACGTGCCTTTCGGTGAGCAGCCCGCGTACCTCCGCGTCGCCGGCGACCTGCGCCAGAAGATTGTCGAAGGTGTGCTGCCCCCGCACACCCGCCTCCCCTCCCAGGCCCGCATCCGTGAGCAGTACGGCGTGTCGGACACGGTCGCCCTGGAGGCCCGCAAGGTGCTGATGGCCGAGGGGCTGGTCGAGGGCCGCTCCGGTTCGGGGACGTATGTGCGCGAGCAGCCGGTGCCGCGCCGGATCGCCCGGGCCGGTTACCGAACCGGCGGCGGCTCCACCCCCTTCCGCCAGGAGCAGGCGGACGAGCGGGTCAAGGGCACCTGGGAGTCCAGCAGCGAGCAGGAGACGGCCAGCGCGCCCGTCGCGGCCCGGCTGCGCGTCCAGCTCGGGGCCAGGGTCATGCGGACGCGTTACCTGTTCCGGGCGGAGGGGGAGCCGTCCATGCTCTCCACCTCCTGGGAGCCGCTGGACCTGACGGGGCGCACGCCCGTGATGCTGCCCGAGGAGGGGCCGCTGGCCGGGCGGGGCGTGGTCGAGCGGATGGCGGCGATCGACGTGGTCGTGGACAACGTGGTGGAGGAAGTGGGCGCCCGGCCGGGCCGGGCCGAGGAGGCCATGACGCTGGGCGGGGTGCCGGGGCACTCGGTGCTGGTGATCTCGCGGACGTACTTCGCGGGCGGGCGCCCGGTGGAGACGGCGGACATCATCACGTTGGCCGATCGCCACCGGGTGGCCTATCACTTCCCGGTGAAGTGAGGCGGAGCGCCGTCGGGGCGTGGTTCCCCGGCGGCTGTCCAGCGGCTCCCGGACGGGTCCCCGACGGCTCCCGGACGGGTCCCCAGCGGCTTCCGAACGGCTCCCGAACGGCTCCCCAGCGGCTCCCGAACGGCTCCGCGACACGCCGACCGCTCTCGCGCGGAGGCTGAATAGTTCGCACCGCTTCGCACTCGGCAACGTTGCAGTGGTCGCCGATCCGGCGTTCTCGACATAACACCGCTTCTTCTCAAGCCCGTCACAGCTTGGTCCGTACCGGGAAACACCGACCGTTACTGACGCGTAACCTATCAAAGTGCGCCCTTTTTGCCCGTATATTTCCGGGCATTTTAAGTCGATCATGGTGTTGGAAACCTCACACGCCCTCAACTGGACGCGTCTTTTTGCCTCGACATGGAATCTGATCTTCGGATTCGCTCTTACGATGGCGAAGTTTGTGCACGACCACGGGGTGAAGATCAGGAGACCAAGCACGTTGAGCACGACGAAGACCCGTAGTGCGGAGCATGGCTCCCACTCCAACTACCGCCGGTCCCTGGGGACCATCGCCCTGACCGCCACCGGCCTGGGGTCGATCATCGGGTCCGGCTGGCTCTTCGGAGCCGAGCGGGCCGCCGCGATCGCCGGTCCGGCCGCCATCCTGGCCTGGGTCATCGGCGCCGTCGTCGCGCTGACGATCGCGCTCACGTACACCGAGCTGGGCTCGATGTTCCCCAAGGCGGGGGGCATGGTCCGCTACGGGCAGTACTCGCACGGGTCCCTCGCCGGCTACCTCGCGGCCTGGGCCAACTGGATCGCGATCGTCTCCGTCATCCCGGGTGAGGCCACGGCCTCCGTGCAGTACATGAGCTCCTGGAAGTTCGGCTGGACGCACGGGCTGTACGACGGCAAGGAGCTGACCGGGACCGGCGTCGCGCTCGCCAGCGTCCTGCTGGTCTTCTACTTCTTCCTGAACTGGTTCGCGATCTCGCTGTTCGCCAAGACCAACACCGCGATCACGGTCTTCAAGGTCCTCGTGCCGATCATGACCGCGAGCGCGCTGATGGCGGCGCACTTCGACACCGACAACATCGCCAACCACGGCGGCTTCACGCCGAACGGGTGGAGCGCGGTGTTCACCGCCGTCGCGGTCTCCGGCATCGTCTGGGCCTACAACGGCTTCCAGTCGCCGCTGAACATGGCGGGCGAGGCCCGCAACCCGGGGAAGTCGCTCCCCAAGGCCGTCATCTCCTCCATCCTGATCGCGCTGGTCATCTACGTCGCGCTCCAGGTGGCCTTCCTGATGGCCGTCCCCGGCGACAAGCTCTCCGCCGCCGGCGGCTGGGCCGGGCTCGGCTTCAACTCGCCGCTGGCGGACCTCGCCGTGGCCTGGGGCCTGAACTGGCTCGCGCTGCTCCTGTACGCGGACGCCTTCGTCTCCCCGTCCGGCACCGGCATGATCTACGCGGCCACCACCTCGCGCATGATCCACGGTGTCCAGGAGAACGGCCACCTGCCGAGCGTCTTCGGCCGCGTGGACAAGAAGACCGGCGTGCCGCGCCCGGCGCTGCTGCTCAACCTGGTGATCGCCTTCCTGTTCCTGGCGGTCTTCCGGGGCTGGGGCTCGCTCGCCGAGATCGTCTCCGTCGCGACGGTGATCTCGTACATCACCGGCCCGGTCGCGGTGATGTCGCTGCGCCGCCTGTCCCCGGACCTCAAGCGCCCGGTGAAGCTGCGCGCCATGCCCGTCATCGCGCCGGTCGCGATGGTCTTCGGCTCGCTCGTCCTGTACTGGGGCCGCTGGCCGCTGACCGGCAAGGTCATCCTGATCATGGCCGTCGGCCTGCCCGTCTGGGCCTGGTACGAGATCGGCAAGCCGCTGGCCGCCGGCCGCAAGCCGTGGGCCGCGCTGGCGCCGCACCTGAAGGCGGGCGCCTGGATGGTGACGTACCTGCTGGTCATGGCGTGCGTGTCGTACGCGGGCGGCACGGAGTTCGGCGGCCGGGGCTGGCTGCCGGAGGGCGTGGACATCGCCGTCGTCGCGGTGATCGGCCTGGCCTTCTACTTCTGGGGCGTGCGGAGCGCCTGGCGCAACCCGACGCTGGTGCAGGTCGAGGCCGAGATGCGGGCGGCGGCCGAGGAGCCGGCGCCGGTGGCCGGGTCGGCTTCCGGGTCGGCTTCCGGGTCGGCCTCCGGCAAGGGGTGACGGCCGGGCCGGTCGTGGTCGGGGCGTGGAGTCTCCCGATCGCGGCGTGACGGCCGTCGAGTGGTCGTGCACAGGGGCTGTGTCCGAAGGGTCTTCTTCGGGCACAGCCCCTGTGGCGTACGGGTCGTGGCCGGTTCGGTGCCTCTTCGTGCAAAGGCGTATCCGGTGCGTGAAGGTCGGGCGTAGGCTCGGGCATATGCGGATTGCTTTTTCGGCAACAGCACCAGGAGGGCGCGCCACGGCGCGCCGGACGGCGGACGGAGGGGCGCGATGACCGACGGTGGCGCCGTACTGCCCTGGCTCGTCATCCGCCAGGACGAGGGCGGCAACCGCTATCGGATCGGCCGCTACGCCACCCGCGCGGAAGCGGAGCAGGTGGCCGACCGGCTCGACGCACGCGGCCACAAGCAGCTCTACGTGGTCGAACGGGTCAATCACCTCGCCACCTGAGGGCGGACTGCCGCGGGCAGCGCTCTGACAGCGGCCGGTCGATGGCCCGGGTGACGACTGCCTTGGGGGGCCGTTCTGTGATGGCGGAACGGTTACTCGTTCCGTGTGTGTCCGCCTTGGGACGGGGTCTTCGCTTCGGGGCGGGGGATCGGTTCCCCCCTCGGGACGGAGGCGCCGGGCTCGTCCCGGGGCGAAGGCGGGGCGCCTCCGAGGCGGTCCCGGAGTGGCCTCTCCCCGGCCCCTGGGAGGCGCCTCACCGAGCGGACGAGGACGGCCCTCGGGGACGGCCTCGGGCCGGGCTCCCCACGGCCCGAGGACGGCGCCGGGGTGGGGTACGTGTCGGGGGCGCGGGGGCGGTGGCCGCGTTTCTCGGGGTGCGCCGGGCGTCCGGCGGGGACGGCGTCCTACGCGAGCGCGCCGGGTGCCCTGCCGCGTTGGCGCCGGGTGCCCTGCCGCGTGAGGAGGGCGCGTCCCGTGAGGCGGGTGGTTCTGCCGCGTCACTAGGCTTCCCCGCATGGAAACAGTGCGTGTGGTGGTGGGTGGAGCGGTGTGCGACCGGGGGCGGCTGCTGGCCGCGCGGCGGAGCGCGCCGCCCGCGCTGGCCGGCCGCTGGGAACTGCCCGGCGGCAAGGTCGAGGAGGGCGAGACGCCCGAGCAGGCGCTGGTGCGCGAGCTGCGCGAGGAGCTGGGCGTGGAGGCCGAGCCGCTGGAGCGCATCCCGGGCGAGTGGGAGCTCAAGCCCGGACTCGTCCTGCGGGTGTGGACCGCACGGCTGATCTCCGGGGAGCCCGCCCCGCTGGAGGACCACGACGAACTGCGCTGGCTCACGCCCGACCGGCGGGACGAGGTGGACTGGCTGGACCAGGACCGCCCGGCGGTCGCCGAGGCGATGCGCCGCCTGGAGGCAGCGTCCGGGGTCTCGGCGCCTTCGGTGTCTTCAGCGTCTTCAGCGCCTTCGGTGTCTTCGGGGGCTTCGGACCTTTAGGGGCCGCGTGGTGGGGGCGGGGAGCGCCGGAACCGCCCAACCCCTCGGAACCGCCCCACCCCGCAGCCCCGCACAACCCCGCTCCACTCCGGGTATGACCCTCATGAAGCCCTCCTCCGTGTCCGTGTCGCCCCACCCCGCGCACACGGCCCCCGCTCGCCTCCCCGAAAGGGCGTGAGCGGGGCGCGTGGGAGCGTGAAGGGCTTGCGGCGGCGCGTGGGGGGCGGTGCGCGGGGAGGGGCTAATACGCCGTTTGTGACACGTTGCTCCATTGCGGGCGATATCCGGGACTTAATACCGGGTATGTGCTGATTAACCCCGACAATCACCCCCTTTCACCGCGGGTACGGAACATCGAGCCGGGGGCAGACGCGACGAGGACGTGCATCAGGGCTGGGAAGTGATCGGCGTGAGCGACAGCGCAGCGGCAGGAGTCCCCGAGTCGTCCGCCGCCCATCCCCGCCGCCCCCGGCCCGCACCGGGCGATCCCGATCCGGGCAACCTCGAACCCGGCCGTCCCGAATCGGGCAACTCCGAACCGGGCCGCCCCGACCCCGCGAACCCCCAGCAGCCCCATCCGGCCCACCCGGACACCACCCCTCCCGACGCCACCCCTCCCGGCCCCGCCCGCACCAGCGCCCCCGCCCCCGCCCCCGCCGCGCCCGGGCCCGTGGACGCCGACCGCCCGGACCGCCCCGACCGCCCCCGCCCCCAGGAACCGCAGCTTCCCGGCCACCCCGACACCGCCTCTCCCACCACACCCCGCACTCCGTCCCCTGAGGCCGCGCACCACCCGTCCGCCTCCCCGTGCGGGACGGCCGCCCCGCCCCTGGGCTCCACGCTCGGCCCGGCCGCGGAGTGGAGCTTCCCCGCCCGGCCGGACGCCGTCCGCGCGGCGCGCGCCGTGGTCCGCGAGGTGCTCGGCGGCTGGGGGCTGCATCCGGTCGTGGACATCACCGTCCTGCTCGTCAGCGAGCTGGTCACCAATTCGCTGCGCTACACCGGCGGCCCGATCGGCGTCCGCGTCGGCCTGGTCGGGGGCTGTCTGCTCGTCGAGGTGTCCGATCCGCTGCCCGACCCGCCGCGCGAGCGCGCCGCCGCTCCGGACGACGAGGGCGGCCGGGGGCTGCAACTGGTGGCGCTCAGTGCGCTCCGCTGGGGGACCCGTCGTGGGAAGAGTGGCAAGACAGTGTGGTTCGAGCTGTCCGCGGCGGGTTAGGAGTGAGGGTGTCCTGATCGTTGCCAATTCATCGACATACCGTTGACCGGCCGCGATCGAGACTGTGCTGTGATCGTGAAGACCGTGTTCCGGAAGCCGAGGTGCCACAACCCGGTCTGGCCGTTCCGGGCACGGTGGGCTGGAGGGGACGGGGCTCGTGAGCGAGAAGTCATCCGGCGCGGTGGAACGCGCGCAGGCGGAACCGGCCGGCGCGGCCGGTCGCGGTGACGGTGCTGACGGACGCGGCGGCACGGGCGCGCTCCCGGACGGTCCGCCGATATGGCAGAGCAGCCCGCCCGGGTCGATCTACGACTACATCCGGGTCGCCTCCTTCTCGCTCGGCCCGGACGGGCGCATCGACCGGTGGAGCCGGCGGGCCGAGGAGATGCTGGGCATCCCGGCGGACGCCGCCGTCGGCAAGGACCCGGTGGAGGCGTTCGTCCCGCGTGAGCTGCGGGACACCGCGCACCGCAAGGTCTCGCGCATCCTGGACGGACGGGAGTGGACCGGCCTCGTCCCCTACCGCAGCGTCGGCGATCCCGAGGGGCCCGGCGTGAGCGGACTGGCGGAGATCTACGTCATGCCGTCCGAGACCGAACGCGGCGAGCCCGCCGCGCTCTGCCTGGTGGTCGACGTCCGGGCGCTGCGCGGCATCGAGACCGACCTCGCGGCGGCGCAGGCCGTTTTCGGCCAATCTCCGCTGGGCTTCGTCCTCTTCGGCACGGACCTGCGGATGCTGCGCGTCAACGAACGGTTCACGACCGTCTTCGGCGGACCCGCCAGCCGCTACCGCGGCGGCGGCCCGCACGACTTCCTGCCCGGCCCCGAGGCGGACCGCATGGCCGCCGCGCTGCGCCGCGTCCTGGACACCGGCGACCCGGTGTCGGAGCTCCAGCTCCTCGGCACGGTCCCCGGCGAGCAGGAGCGCCGCCGCTGGTCGGTCTCGCTCTACCGGCTGCACAGCGGCAGCGGCCGGCCCATCGGCGTGGCGGCGCTGGCCTCGGACGTCACCGGCCGGCGGCGGGCCGAACGGGAGGCCGCCAACGCCCGCCGCAATCTCGCCCTCCTCAACGAGGCCGGCGCCCGGCTCGGCAACTCCCTCGACCTGGAGACGACCGCCCGCACCCTCCTGGACGTCGCCGTGCCGCAGTTCTGCGACCTCGCCTCGGTGGACCTCTACCAGGGGCTGCTGGCCGGTGACGAGGCGCCGCCCGGCATGGCCGACGGCAGCGCCGAGCTCCGCCGGGTGGCGTTCTCCAGCGCGGTGTCCGGCGCGGTGCCCGGAGCGGTCCTCCGCGGCGCGCACGACTCCGACGCGTGTCCCTTGGGGGACCCGGCGGACCCGGTGGCCGTGGGGGCGCTGCACCGCTACCCGTTCCACTCGCCGCGCGCGAGCGCCCTGCGCACCGGGCAGCCGCAGATCATCCCGGCCCGGGAGTGCCCCGAGCACACGGAAGGCGGCTCGCTGGTGCACTCCACGCTCGCCGTCCCGATGGTCGCCCGGGACACCGTCGTCGGGCTGGCGCAGTTCTCCCGGACGAAGGGCAGCGAGCCGTTCGGCGAGCGGGACACGGCGCTGGCCGTCGAACTGGCGGCGCGCGCCGCCGTCTGCATCGACAACGCGCGCCTGTACAGGAGAGAGCACGAGCGCGCGGTGATCCTCCAGCGCAGCCTGCTGCCCCCGGTCGCGCCCGAGGCGGCGGGCCTGGACATCGCCTGCCGCTACCTGCCCGGCACCACCGCCACCGAGGTCGGCGGCGACTGGTTCGACGTCATCGAGCTGCCCGGCCACCGCACCGCGCTCGTCATCGGCGACGTGATGGGACGCGGGCTGCGGGCGGCGGTCGCCATGGGGGAGCTGCGGACGGCCGTACGGACGCTGGCGCTGCTGGACATGGAGCCCGCCGAGGTGCTGTCCGCGCTGGACGAGGTCGCGCGGGGGCTCGGCGCGTCCGGCGAGGGAGCGCGCACGCCGGGGCGCACACCCCGGCGCCCGGCCGCCGACGCGCCCCACGCGGGCGCCGACCTCTCCGAGGTGTACCTCGCCACGTGCGTATACGCCGTCTACGACCCGGTCACCCGGCGGTGCACCTTCGCCAACGCCGGCCACCTGCCGCCCGTCCTGGTCGAGGACGGCGAACCGGCCCGGCTGCTGGACGTGCCGCCCGGCCTGCCACTCGGGGTCGGCGGGGAGCCCTTCGAGGAGAGCGTCGTCGAGCTGCCGGACGGGGCGCTGCTGGCCCTCTACACGGACGGCCTGGTGGAGTCCCGCGAGCACCCGCTGGACGAGGGGCTGGGGGCCCTGCGCGCCGCCCTGTCCCGGGCCGGGCGCCCGCTGGAGGAGGCCTGCGACCACGTCCTGAACGCGCTGGACACCCGGCACGGCGAGGACGACATCGCCCTCCTGATGGCGCGGGTGCGCGGACTCCCCAAGGACGCGGTGGGCGACTGGAACCTCGCCCCCGAGCCCCGCTCCGTCGCCCGCGCCCGGGAACTGGCCCGTGACCAGCTCGCCGAATGGGACCTGGACGTCCTGGCCGACACCACGGAACTGCTGGTCAGCGAGTTGGTGACGAACGCCCTGCGGCACGGGCGGGGTGAGATCCGGCTGCGGCTGCTGCTGGATCGGACGCTGGTGTGCGAGGTGTGGGACGCGGACCTGGCACAGCCGCGGCGGCGGCGGGCGCGGGACACGGACGAGGGCGGGCGCGGGCTGCAGCTCGTCGGGCTGCTGAGTGCGGGGTGGGGGACGCGGAGGACGCCCCGCGGGAAGACGGTGTGGTTCGAGTTGAATCTGCCGGATGGGGAGGCGTCTGTTGGCGATCCGGCGGAGGCGTTGCTGAGTCTGTTCTGAGGGGGCTTTGTTCGGGGCCGCGGCCCGGGCCTCGCGTTTGGGCCGCAGCCTCGCCTGTGCCTGTGCCCGGTTTCGGGCGCCCGCCTGTGCCTCTGCCCGCGCCGGGCGTTGGGGGGCTGTTCGGTGGGGGTGTTATTGGGTGCCGGTGAACGCCGGGGGCGTTGTCCTCAAGCGCCGGACGGGCTGGAGATTGCGGAAGCGGCCCCGGCAGTCCGGCTGAATGTGGTCCGGGCCACCGGTTACCGATTGTCCTCAAACGCCGGACGGGCTGGAATTGCCGGGCCCCGCCTGTTCCCTCGGCTGAAGGTGGCGGGGCCTCGGTCACTGCCTGTCCTCAAGCGCCGGACGGGCTTGATTGGGCGGGCTTGCCTCCGGCGTTCCCGGTGCATGCGGTCTGGTCTGCCGGTTACAGATCGTCCTCAAATGCCGGACGGGCTGGAATTACTGCCCCCTGCGCCTGATCTTGTTCCCCAGCCACACCAGTGGGTCGTACTTGCGGTCCGCGACCCGCTCCTTCATGGGGATCAGGGCGTTGTCGGTGATCCGGATGTGTTCGGGGCAGACCTCGGTGCAGCACTTGGTGATGTTGCAGTAGCCGAGGCCGTGGTCGTCCTGGGCGGTGCGTTGGCGGTCGATGCCGGTGGTGGCGGCGGCGTCCAGGGGGTGCATGTCGAGTTCGGCGATGCGCATGAGGTAGCGGGGGCCGGCGAAGGCGGGTTTGTTCTCCTCGTGGTCGCGGACGACGTGGCAGGTGTTCTGGCACAGGAAGCACTCGATGCATTTGCGGAATTCCTGTGAGCGCCCCACGTCCTCCTGCTGCATCCGGTACTCGCCCGCCTTCAGGTCGGCGGGCGGGACGAACGCGGGGATCTCGCGGGCCTTGGTGTAGTTGAACGACACGTCCGTCACCAGATCGCGGACGACCGGGAACGTCCGCATCGGTGTGATCGTGACCGTCTCGTCCCGCTCGAAGACCGACATGCGGGTCATACAGAGCAGCCGCGGCCGGCCGTTGATCTCCGCGCTGCACGAGCCGCATTTGCCGGCCTTGCAGTTCCAGCGGACGGCCAGGTCGGGGGCCTGGGTGGCCTGGAGGCGGTGGACGATGTCGAGCACGACCTCGCCCTCGTTCACCTCGACGCGGAAGTCCTGGAGGTCACCCCCGTCCGCGTCGCCCCGCCATACTCGGAAGTGCGCCTTGTAGGCGTCGGATCGCGCGCTCACCGGCTCAGCTCAGCTCCTCGTCCGTCAGGTACTTCGCCAGCTCGTCCCGCTCGAACAGGTCCAGCAGGTCGGGCCGGATCGGCGGGGTCTCGCGGCGGCTCAGCCGGACCTGGCCGAGCTCCGGGTCCCGCGCCGCCAGGTCGTCCTCCTGGTCGGCCAGGTGGCACAGCAGGTTCACCCGGCGCCACGCGCGGTCCATCTCGGGGTGGTCGTCGCGGGTGTGGCCGCCGCGGCTCTCCTTGCGCTCCAGGGCGGCGCGCGCCACGCACTCGCTGACCAGCAGCATGTTCCGCAGGTCCAGGGCGAGGTGCCAGCCGGGGTTGTACTGCCGGTGGCCCTCCACGCCGGCGCGCCGGGCGCGCCCCCGCAGGTTCGCGAGCCGGTTGAGCGCCTCCTCCATCTCGTTCTGCTTGCGGATGATGCCGACGAGGTCGTTCATCGCCTGCTGGAGTTCCTGATGGAGGGTGTACGGGTTCTCGGCGGGGCCCGCGGTGTGCCGGGCGTCGGCGGTCTCGGCGCTGAAGGGGCGCAGGGCCTCCGCCTCGGCCGCCTCGATCTGCGCGGGGTCGGCGGTGGGCCGTTCGGCGACGCCACGGGCGTACTCCGCGGCGTACAGACCGGCGCGGCGCCCGAAGACCAGCAGGTCGGACAGCGAGTTGCCGCCCAGCCGGTTGGAGCCGTGCATGCCGCCCGCCACCTCGCCCGCGGCGAACAGCCCGGGTACGCCGCTCGCGGCGGCGGTGTCCGGGTCCACGTCCACGCCGCCCATCACGTAGTGGCAGGTCGGGCCGACCTCCATGGGCTCGGCGGTGATGTCCACGTCCGCCAGTTCCTTGAACTGGTGGTGCATGGACGGCAGCCGCCTTTTGATCACTTCGGCGGGCATACGGGTGGAGACGTCCAGGAAGACGCCGCCGTGCGGGGAGCCGCGGCCCGCCTTGACCTCGGCGTTGATGGCGCGGGCGACCTCGTCGCGGGGCAGCAGCTCGGGCGGGCGGCGGTGCCGGTCCGGGTCCTCGTACCAGCCGTCGCTCTCCTCGGGGGACTGGGCGTACTTCTCCTTGAAGACGTCCGGGATGTAGTCGAACATGAAGCGCTTGCCCTCGCTGTTGCGCAGCACCCCGCCGTCGCCCCGCACCGACTCGGTGACGAGGATGCCCTTCACGGACGGCGGCCAGACCATCCCCGTGGGGTGGAACTGCACGAACTCCATGTTCACCAGCGGCGCCCCGGCCAGCAGCGCCAGCGCGTGGCCGTCCCCGGTGTACTCCCAGCTGTTCGAGGTGACCTTGAAGGACTTGCCGATGCCGCCGGTCGCCAGCACCACGGCGGGCGCCTGGAGGACGAAGAAGCGGCCGGACTCGCGCTCGTAGCAGAAGGTGCCCGACACCCGGTCGCCGTCCTTGAGGACGCGGGTGACGGTGCACTCCTGGAAGACCTTCAGCCGCGCCTCGTACGAACCGAGCTCGCGCTCGTCCTCCTGCTGGAGCGAGACGATCTTCTGCTGGAGGGTGCGGATCAGCTCCAGGCCGGTGCGGTCCCCGACGTGCGCCAGGCGCGGGTACTCGTGGCCGCCGAAGTTGCGCTGCGAGATCCGGCCGTCCGGGGTGCGGTCGAACAGCGCGCCCCAGGTCTCCAGCTCCCACACCCGGTCCGGGGCCTCGCGGGCGTGCAGCTCGGCCATCCGCCAGTGGTTGAGGAACTTGCCGCCGCGCAGGGTGTCCCGGAAGTGGACCTTCCAGTTGTCGCCCTCGTTGACGTTGCCCATGCTGGCGGCGATGCCGCCCTCGGCCATCACGGTGTGGGCCTTGCCGAACAGGGATTTGCAGATCACGGCCGTCCGCATGCCCTGTTCGCGGGCCTCGATGGCGGCACGCAGCCCGGCGCCGCCGGCGCCGACCACGACCACGTCCCAGTCCTGCCGCTCGACCTGCGTCATCAGAAGAACCTCGGATCGTCGAAGGCCCCGGTGGCCAGGAGGAACACGTAGAAGTCGGCCAGCGCCACGCTGATCAGCGAGGCCCACGCCAGGAGCATGTGCCGGGCGTTGAGCTTGCCGACCCAGCCCCACAGGCGGTAGCGCACCGGGTGCTTGGAGAAGTGCCGCAGCCGGCCGCCCACGATGTGCCGGCAGGAGTGGCAGGAGATCGTGTACGCCCAGATGAGGACGATGTTGACGAGGAAGACGAGGCTGCCGAGCCCCATGTGGCCCCACTCGTAGCGCTCGTCCCGGAAGGAGAGCGCGGTGTCGTAGGTGAGGACCATCGCCACCAGGACCGCGAAGTAGAAGAAGTACCGGTGGATGTTCTGGAGGATCAGGGGGAACCGCGTCTCGCCGGTGTACTTCTTGTGCGGCTCGGCGACCGCGCACCCGGGGGGCGAGGCCCAGAACCCCCGGTAGTACGCCTTGCGGTAGTAGTAACAGGTGAGCCGGAAGCCCAGCGGGAAGATCAGGATGAGCAGCGCGGGGGACAGGCCCCACCAGCTTCCGAAGATCTCCCAGTTGGGGCCGCCGCGCATCGTGTGGCAGTTCTCGGCCAGGCAGGGCGAGTAGAACGGCGACACGTAGGGCGCGGCGTAGTAGTCCGCGTTCGCGAACGCCCGCCACGTCGAGTACACGACGAACGCGAGCAGTCCGGCGGCGGTGGCGGCGGGTGCCAGCCACCACCGGTCGGTGCGCAGGTGGTGGGCGGGGATGGCGGCGCGCGAGGCGCTGTGCACGCCGTTCGCGCCGGTATGCGGTTGGGGTTGGGGTTGGGTGCCAGTGGCCAACGTCGGTCTCCGTAGA
Source organism: Streptomyces sp. NPDC003077 (assembly GCF_040611095.1). Taxonomy (NCBI): domain Bacteria; kingdom Bacillati; phylum Actinomycetota; class Actinomycetes; order Kitasatosporales; family Streptomycetaceae; genus Streptomyces; species Streptomyces sp. NPDC003077. Next base: position 69,377 of record NZ_JBEXNM010000043.1, read on the forward strand.
CGGCTGTCCGAAGGACGGGGGAGGGGCGCGCCGGGGCACCACCGGGCGCGCACGCACCCGGTGGCGCCGGGTGCGCTACGGCGCGCGGCGGTCCCGCGCGCCGAGCCCCTCGTCCTCCGCGTCGACCCACAGGGACGCGTCGTACGGCGTGTCCGGGATCGTCACCATCTCCGGCCCGGGGCCGGAGGAGGCCGGGGCGCCGGCGCCCGGGGCGGACGCCAGGCGGGACGCGGGATCGCCGGACCGTCCCCGTGGCGCGCCGGCGGCGGCCTCCCGGAGCAGCGCCAGGTCCTCGCGCAGGTGATCCATGTCGCTGCGCACCCGCCGTATGTGCAGCCCGCCGTCGAACCGCTGGGCCACCCGGTCCACGGACCGGACGAGTTCGTCCAGATGACGCTGCGCAGTAGTCAGTTCATCGTGCAGTGACATGACGTGCCCTCACTTCCGAGGGTGCGGTCGGCAATCGCGTGCGCCAGCGAGTGTCGCGCGTCACAGTCGCGGTTGGGAAGGGGACCCGCTGTGATTGCGGAACCGGATCGGTGCGTTTCCGGCCTCGCGTCCCCGGCGCCGCCCCGGGGACGATCCGCTTCCGGCGCGCCGCGGCGTCCGCCCGTCCGCGCCGGAGGCGCACGCCAGGGCGTCCGTACGCGGGCGGGGCACCGCTCGTTGGGCCGGGAGGGTGGCCTTGCGGGAGGCGGCCGACGTGTCGCGGGGCGCGGTGCCGGGGCGTCGCCTTCAGTGGGGGCCATAGATGTGATGAGCCGCAAAGTCGGCCGAACGTGACCGCCGGTTCCGAGGGCCGGTCCGTTCGGCCGCAGGTGCCGCCGGACCGCCCCGGCGGCACGGGCGACCCGGAGGGAACAGGCATGACCCACCATGTCGGCACTGGCAACCCGGCCCGCCGCAAACGCCGGTGCGCCGCGCTCCTCGCCGCGGGGGTGCTGCTCCCGCTGCCCGTCCTGGCCGGCTGCGGTTCCGGGGACGACGCGGAAGCGGCCGGGCCCGTCTCCCAGGACATCGCCGCGGCGCCCCGCGGCCAGGTCCGCCACGGCGGCATCCTGCGCTGGGCCGTGGACGCCGGGCCCGCCACCCTCAACGCCTTCCAGGCCGACGCCGACGCCCAGACCGCCCGGATCGCCGGCGCCGTCCTGCCCGCCCTGTTCACCCTCGACGCCCGGGGCCGCCCGCAGCGCAACGCCGACTACCTCGAAGCCGCCGACCTCACCGCCCGCGAGCCCCGGCAGGTCGTCACCTACAAGATCAACCCGAAGGCGCGGTGGAGCGACGGACGGCCGATCGGCCTGGAGGACTTCCGCGCCCAGTGGCAGGCCCTGCGCGGCAAGGACAACGCCTACTGGACCGCGCGCAACGCCGGCTACGACCGGATCGCCCGCGTCGAACGCGGCGAGCACGCCCGCGAGGTCAAGGTCACCTTCGCCCGCCCCCACGCCGACTGGCGCTCCCTGTTCACCCCGCTGTACCCGAAGGACGTCATGGGCGCCGCCGACGCCTTCAACCAGGACGCCCGCCGCCACCTGAAGGTGACGGCCGGACCCTTCGCCCTCCGCGACCGCGCGGCCGGCCGGGACGGAACGATCACGCTGGTCCGCGACCCGAAGTGGTGGGGCGCCCCGGCCAAGCTCGACGAACTCGTGCTGCGCCCGCTGGCCCCGAAGAAGCGGGCGGCGGCGCTGCTGGCCGGGACGGTGGACCTCGCGCCTGTGGACCCCGAGCTCGCCCGCGAGATCGATGCCGCGCGCCGGCCGGTGCTGCCCAGTGGTGGGGCGTCGGCATCGCCGGGGGGCTCCCCGAGCGTCGGGGGGCCGCCGGGGGGTGGTGGTGCGTCGCCGGTCGGGGCCACGGGGGTGCGAGCGTCCGGTGCCTCTCAGGGGGCGTCGTCTTCCCGTGGAGCCTCGCCGGACGCGTACGAGGACGGTGCCGCGCCGGGCGCCGATCCGAACGGTGCCTCCGGCTCCCCGCGCGCCGGTGCCGAGGGCAAGGCGGCACCCGGCGCCGGTGCCGGGGGCGAGGCTGCCCCCGTCCGCCTCTCGGCCAAGGAACGGGCCAGGCTCGCCGCCCGTGAGGCGCGGCGGAAGGCGTTCCGCGGTTACACCGTGCGCAAGGCCCTCGAACCCGCCTACACCCAGCTCGCCATCAACGGCGCCGGCGGCCCGCTCGCGGACGACCGGGTGCGCCGGGCGGTGGCCCGCACCATCGACCGGGAGGCCCTGGCCGCGGCGCTCCTCAAGCCGCTCGGCCTTCCCGCGCAGCCGCTCGGCAGCCACCTGATGATGGCGGGGCAGATGGGTTACGAGGACCACAGCGGCGCGCTCGGCAAGCCGGACACGGTGGCCGCGCGGGGGCTGCTGGCCGACGCCGGCTGGAACGCGGTGGTCACCGGGCCGGACGGCACCGGACGGCCCGGCCGCCCTGGCCGACCCGGCCGTGAGGCGTCCGGCTCACCGGCGGCCGGGCACCCGGACGCGGCGGCCGGCGGCGACAAGCCCCGCCGCGCGGGTGGCCCGGGCAGCCCGCTGCTCACGGCCGGCACCGGTGCCGCCGACGCCCAGCGCGCCGCGCTGCTGCGGCAGAGTGCCGCCCTGTACCAGGAGGCGGCGCGGGAGCAGGAGGAGCTGGCCTACGGGTACACCGACTCGGCCGAGTACGCCCGGTACCTCCGTTACGAGAAGCGGGCGGCCCGCGCCCTGCACGCCGCCCAGCGCATCGAGGCGGCGCGGGGCCCCGCCGTGGCCGAGCCGGCTCACGACGCGAGCGATCGCGCGGGGCAGGCCGGGGGCCACCGTGCCGCGGCCGAGCATGTCGCGGCCGAGCGCGCCGCCGGAGCCAAGCACGCCGGTTCCACCCCGCGCTCCGCCGCCGATCGCGACCACGCCGAGCACCGCGCCCGTCCCCTCGCCGTCAGGAAGAACGGCAAGCCGCTGACCCTCCGGTTCGTGCTCCCCGATGGGCCGGACGCGGCACCGCTGCGGGCGGTGGGGGATCGCATCTCGGCGATGCTGGCGCAGATCGGCGTGCGGACCGTCGTCCAGAAGGTGCCCGGGTCGAGCTACTTCGACGATCACATCGCCGCCGGTGACTACGACCTGGCCCTCTACACCTGGCCCGGCACGGCCTACCCCGCCACCGACGCCCGCCCGATCTATGCCAAGCCGCAGCCCGCTCCGGACGGCTCGCTGACCGTCGAGCAGAACTACACGCGTGTCGGGACCGATCACATCGACCAGCTCTTCAGCCAGGCGGCGTCGGAGCTGGACGAGGACACGGCCCGTGAACTGGTCCGGCGTGCGGATGCGCGTATCTGGGCGGCGGCCGGGTCCGTGCCGCTCTATCAGCGGCCCGAGCTGTTCGCGGCGCGCCGCAGCCTCGTCAACGCCGGTGCCTTTGGTCTTGCGACGCCGCGCTATCAGGACATGGGGTATCGGAAGTAGACGGTGTCTACGGTTGGTGGGATCGGTGGCGGGTGATTTTTGGGTGCCGGTGAACGCCGGGGGCGTTGTCCTCAATCGCCGGACGGGCTTGGTTTTGCCGGGCCAGTGTCCGTCTGCTGACGCAGAGGTGTGCACGGATGGCGCTGAGGGGTCCGCGGACCGCGTAGGCACTGTCTATCCGGTCGAGGTGCCTGTGGACCCATGTAGGCACCGTCTACCCGTGTCCTCGGCTCGTGCGGCGCCGGAAGGGGGCATGGTGCCGGTGAACGCCGGGGGCGTTGTCCTCAATCGCCGGACGGGCTTGGTTTTGCCGGGCCAGTGTCCGTCTGCTGACGCAGAGGTGTGTACGGATGGCGCTGAGGGGTCCGCGGACCGCGTAGGCACTGTCTATCCGGTCGAGGTGCCTGTGGACCCATGTAGGCACCGTCTACCCGTGTCCTCGGCTCGTGCGGCGCCGGAAGGGGGCATGGTGCCGGTGAACGCCGGGGGCGTTGTCCTCAATCGCCGGACAGGCTTGGTTTTGCCGGGCCAGTGCCATCTGCTGACGCAGAGGTGTGCGCGGATAGCGCTGAGGGGTCCGCAGGCCGCGCGTAGACGCTGTCCACCGATGACCTTCGGTCACTGGACGGGCTTGATTCTGCCGGGGTGGTGCCCATCCGCCGATGCCGAGGTATACGCGGACGACGTCAAGGCGTGCGCAGACCGCCCGTAGACACCGTCTACCCCCATCCGTCTCCTCCACGAAACCCCAGGTCAACCCACATGTCATCGGCCTGCGGCGGCTGCTGGCGTCATCTCCCCGTACCATGGGGTGAGGCCGTGGCGTCCTCATGCCCGGCGGGCGCGCGTGCCGGACCGTACGCGCAGCCATCCACGATTCCGGGAGAAGCGCCGCAAGTATGCCCACGCGCCACGACATTCGTAACGTCGCCATCGTCGCCCACGTCGACCACGGCAAGACGACCCTCGTCGACGCCATGCTCAAGCAGGCCGGTGCGTTCGCCGCCCACCAGCAGGTGGACGACCGCGTGATGGACTCCAACGACCTGGAGCGCGAGAAGGGCATCACCATTCTCGCGAAGAACACCGCCGTGAAGTACCACCCCAAGGACGGCGGGGACCCCATCACCATCAACATCATCGACACCCCCGGCCACGCCGACTTCGGTGGCGAGGTCGAGCGCGGCCTGTCGATGGTCGACGCGGTCGTGCTGCTGGTCGACGCCTCCGAGGGCCCGCTGCCGCAGACCCGGTTCGTGCTGCGCAAGGCGCTGGCCGCCAAGATGCCGGTCATCCTGTGCATCAACAAGACCGACCGCCCGGACTCCCGGATCGACGAGGTCGTCAACGAGACCTACGACCTGTTCCTGGACCTGGACGCGGACGAGGACCAGATCGAGTTCCCGATCGTCTACGCCTGCGCCCGTGACGGCGTCGCCTCGCTGACCAAGCCGCAGGACGGCACCGTCCCGGCCGACAGCGACAACCTGGAGCCGTTCTTCTCCACGCTGCTGGAGCACGTCCCGGCCCCCCAGTACGACGAGGCCGCCCCCCTCCAGGCGCACGTCACCAACCTGGACGCGGACAACTTCCTCGGCCGTATCGCCCTCCTCCGCGTCGAGCAGGGCGAGCTGCGCAAGGGCCAGACCGTCGCCTGGATCAAGCGTGATGGCACCATCGCCAACGTCCGCATCAGCGAGCTGATGATGACCGAGGCCCTGACCCGCAAGCCGGCCGAGGTCGCCGGCCCCGGCGACATCTGCGCCGTCGCCGGTATCCCCGACATCATGATCGGCGAGACGCTGGCCGACCCGGAGAACCCGGTCGCCCTGCCGCTGATCACGGTGGACGAGCCCGCGATCTCCATGACCATCGGCACGAACACCTCCCCGCTGGTCGGCCGCGGCGGCACCGGCAAGGGCGCGGACGCCAAGGCCGCGGTCAAGGACCGCAAGGTCACCGCCCGCCAGGTCAAGGACCGTCTGGACCGCGAGCTGATCGGTAACGTCTCGCTGCGCGTCCTGGAGACCGAGCGCCCCGACGCCTGGGAGGTGCAGGGCCGCGGCGAGCTGGCCCTCGCCATCCTCGTCGAGACCATGCGCCGGGAAGGCTTCGAGCTGACCATCGGCAAGCCGCAGGTGGTCACCAAGGAGATCGACGGCAAGGTCCACGAGCCGGTCGAGCGCATCACCATCGACGTCCCCGAGGAGCACATGGGCGCGGTCACGCAGCTCATGGGCACCCGCAAGGGCCGGATGGACAACATGTCCAACCACGGCTCCGGCTGGGTCCGCATGGAGTTCGTCGTCCCGTCCCGCGGCCTGATCGGCTTCCGGACGGAGTTCCTGACGAACACCCGCGGTACGGGCATCGCGCACTCCATCCACGAGGGCCACGAGCCGTGGTTCGGCGAGCTGAAGACCCGTAACAACGGTTCGCTGGTCGCCGACCGCGCCGGTGCCGTCACCGCCTTCGCGATGACGAACCTCCAGGAGCGCGGCGTGCTCTTCACCGAGCCGGGCACCGAGGTGTACGAGGGCATGATCGTCGGCGAGAACTCGCGCGCCGACGACATGGACGTCAACATCACCAAGGAGAAGAAGCTCACCAACATGCGGTCGTCCACGGCCGATGTCGCCGAGTCGATCGTGCCGCCGCGCAAGCTCTCCCTGGAGCAGTCGCTGGAGTTCTGCCGCGACGACGAGTGCGTCGAGGTCACCCCGGAGGCGATCCGCATCCGCAAGGTCGTCCTCGACCAGAAGGAGCGCGGTCGCGCCGCCTCCCGCGCCAAGCGCTGACGCTTCGGTCTTCCGCGCCGCGCGCTGACACCTCGTCCTTGCGCGCCAGGCGCTGAGACCCCGGTCTTCCGCGCCAGGCGCTGAGGCCCGGCACCGCTCCCGCGCCCACCGCTGAGTCCTCCCGCCCCGAGCGCCGAGGACCCGTAACGCGACCTTCGCCACCCCGGCGGCCCCCTCCATCGACGGCGGCGCCCGGGGGGCGTGGGATACGCACCGGAACCGAAACCAAAGATCAGTCTCGCCCCGGAACCCGACCGGAGATAGGAACAGCGGCGGGTAGGGGAAGAGTG
>NZ_JBEXNM010000044.1:0-75838 GCF_040611095.1 Streptomyces sp. NPDC003077
CAACCCCCCCCGGCCCCCCCCCCCAAACCCCCCCCCCCCCCACACAACCCCGCGGGCGGGGCCGCCCCCCGCGGCCCGGCGCCACGTACAACTGTTTCGCGAGCGCGTTTGCCGACGCCATAGGATTGGCCCCGCAGACATACGCAAAGCAAGATCAACCAAGTCACTCACCCTGAGGATCGCCGCATGCCTGGCATCACGCGCGAGGAGGTCGCCCACCTCGCCCGGCTGGCACGTCTGGAGCTCAAGGACGAAGAGCTGGAGCACTTCGCCGAGCAGCTCGACGACATCATCGGCGCGGTCGCCCGCGTCTCCGAGGTCGCCGAGCAGGACGTCCCGCCGACCTCCCACCCGCTGCCCCTGACGAACGTCATGCGGGCGGACGAGGTCCGTCCGTCGCTGACCCCGGAGCAGGCGCTGTCCGGCGCCCCCGCCCAGGAGCAGCAGCGTTTCAAGGTGCCGCAGATCCTGGGGGAGGAGTGACCGACATGGCAGACCTGACGAAGCTCACCGCCGCCGAGATCGCGGAGAAGATCGCGTCCGGCGAGGTCACCGCCGTCGAGGTGACCGAGGCGCACCTGGCCCGCATCGAGGCCGTCGACGAGAAGGTGCACGCCTTCCTGTACGTGGACCGCGAGGGCGCCCTCGCCCAGGCCCGCGCCGTGGACGAGAAGCGCGAGCGCGGCGAGAAGCTCGGCCCGCTGGCCGGCGTCCCGCTGGCGCTGAAGGACATCTTCACCACCGAGGGCATCCCCACCACCGTCGGCTCGAAGATCCTTGAGGGCTGGATCCCGCCGTACGACGCGACGCTGACCAAGAAGCTCAAGGCCGCCGACGTCGTCATTCTGGGCAAGACCAACATGGACGAGTTCGCCATGGGCTCGTCCACGGAGAACAGCGCCTACGGCCCGACCGGCAACCCCTGGGACCTCACCCGCATCCCCGGCGGCTCCGGCGGCGGCTCCTCCGCCGCGCTGGCCGCCTACGAGGCGCCGCTCGCGATCGGCACGGACACCGGCGGCTCGATCCGCCAGCCCGCCGCCGTCACCGGCACCGTCGGCGTCAAGCCCACCTACGGCGCGGTCTCCCGCTACGGCATGGTCGCCTTCTCGTCCTCGCTGGACCAGGGCGGCCCGTGCGCCCGCACGGTGCTGGACGCGGCGCTGCTGCACGAGGTCATCGCCGGTCACGACGAGCTGGACTCCACCTCCATCGACGCCCCGGTCCCGCCGGTCGTCGAGGCGGCCCGCAACGGCGACGTCAAGGGCATGCGGATCGGCGTCGTCAAGGAGTTCTCCGGCGAGCACTACCAGGCCGGCGTCATGCAGCGCTTCAACGAGTCCGTGGAGCTGCTGCGCGAGCTGGGCGCGGAGGTTGTGGAGATCTCCTGCCCGTCCTTCGACCTGGGCCTGTCCGCGTACTACCTGATCGCGCCCTCCGAGTGCTCCTCCAACCTGGCCCGCTTCGACGCCATGCGCTACGGCCTGCGGGTCGGCGACGACGGCACGAAGTCGGCCGAGGAGGTCACCGCCCTGACCCGCGAGGCCGGCTTCGGCCCCGAGGTCAAGCGCCGCGTCATGCTGGGCACCTACGCCCTCAGCTCCGGCTACTACGACGCGTACTACGGCTCCGCCCAGAAGGTGCGGACCCTGATCAAGCGGGACTTCGAGAAGGCCTTCGAGCAGGTCGACGTGCTGGTGTCGCCGACCACGCCCACCACCGCCTTCCCGATCGGCGAGCGCGCCGACGACCCGATGGCGATGTACCTCGCCGACCTGTGCACGATCCCCACGAACCTGGCAGGCAACGCGGCCATGTCGCTGCCCTGCGGCCTGGCGCCCGAGGACGGGCTGCCGGTGGGCCTGCAGATCATCGCCCCTGCCATGGCCGACGACCGGCTCTACAAGGTCGGTGCCGCGGTCGAGGCCGCGTTCACCGCCCGCTGGGGCCACCCGCTGCTTGAGGAGGCACCGTCCCTGTGAGTGGAAAGCTCGCCAAGGCGAAGAAGTTCAAGAAGTCCCGGACCGGCACGTACCTGTCCATCGGCACGACGCTGTTCGGTGCGGTGAGCGTCGTCAAGCAGGCGAAGCAGGCCCGAGGCGAGAAGGACACCCTCCAGCTCGTCGACGCCGTGGTCTCCGCCGCCGCCATCGTCACCGGCGTCGCCCTGCTGGTGCGCGAACTGCGCCGGCTGAACGACGACGACGTTCTCGCGGGCTGAGCGGGACTGAGAGGTTAGTTTTCCGTGACCGTCACTGAACTGGTGTCGTACGAGGACGCGCTGGCCACCTATGACCCCGTGATGGGTCTGGAGGTGCACGTCGAGCTCGGCACCAAGACCAAGATGTTCTGCGGGTGCTCCACCGCCCTGGGCGCCGAGCCCAACTCGCAGACCTGCCCCACCTGCCTCGGTATGCCCGGCTCGCTGCCGGTCGTCAACGCCGTCGGCGTCGAGTCGGCCATCAAGATCGGCCTGGCGCTGAACTGCTCCATCGCCGAATGGTGCCGCTTCGCCCGGAAGAACTACTTCTATCCGGACATGCCGAAGAACTTCCAGACCTCCCAGTACGACGAGCCGATCGCCTTCGACGGCTACCTCGACGTGCAGCTGGAGGACGGCGAGGTCTTCCGCGTGGAGATCGAGCGCGCCCACATGGAGGAGGACACCGGCAAGTCCACCCACGTCGGTGGCGCGACCGGCCGCATCCATGGCGCCTCGCACTCCCTGCTGGACTACAACCGCGCCGGCATCCCGCTCATCGAGATCGTCACCAAGCCCATCGAGGGCGCGGGCGAGCGGGCCCCCGAGGTCGCCAAGGCGTACGTGGCCGAGCTGCGCGAGCTCATCAAGGCGCTCGGCGTGTCCGAGGCCCGCATGGAGATGGGCCAGATGCGCTGCGACGTGAACCTCTCGCTGCGCCCGAAGGGCCGCGAGAAGTTCGGCACGCGCTCGGAGACGAAGAACGTCAACTCGCTGCGGTCGGTCGAGCGCGCGGTCCGCTTCGAGATCCAGCGGCACGCCGCCGTCCTGGACGCGGGCGGCACCATCGTGCAGGAGACCCGCCACTTCCACGAGGAGGACGGGTCCACCACCTCCGGCCGGGTCAAGGAGGAGGCGGAGGACTACCGCTACTTCCCCGAGCCGGACCTGGTCCCGGTGGCCCCCTCGCGCGAGTGGGTCGAGGAGCTGCGGGGCACGCTGCCCGAGCTGCCGCGGGTGCGCCGCAACCGGCTGCGCGAGGAGTGGGGCATCTCCGAGCACGAGATGCAGTCCGTCCTCAACGCGGGCGCGATCGACCTGATCACCGCCACCATCGACGCCGGGGCGGACGCCGCCGCGGCCCGCAAGTGGTGGATGGGCGAGCTGGCCCGCCGCGCCAACGAGGCCGGCACGGAGCTGGCCGCGCTGGAGATCACCCCGGCGCAGGTCGCGCGGGTCGCGGCGCTGGTCACCGAGGGTTCGCTCAACGACAAGCTGGCCCGCCAGGTCATCGAGGGCGTGCTCGCGGGCGAGGGTGACCCGGACGCGGTCGTCGAGAAGCGCGGCCTGAAGGTCGTCTCGGACGAGGGCGCGCTCGGCGCGGCCGTGGACGAGGCGATCGCCGCCAACGCCGCCATCGCGGACAAGATCCGCGGTGGCAAGGTCGCGGCGGCGGGCGCGCTGGTCGGCGCCGTCATGAAGGCCACGCGCGGCCAGGCGGACGCCGCCCGGGTGCGCGAGCTGATCCTGGAGCGGCTGGGCGTGGAGGGCTGAGGCCCGCGCCGTAGACGCGACGAGGGCGGCGCACCGGTTTCGTACCGGTGCGCCGCCCTTGTGTGTGCGGGGTGGGGCTGGACCTCGTACGGATCACCTACGGGCTTCCCCGGCGGAACCCGGGCGGGTTTCCCGAATGGAACCCGGGAGGGTTTCCCAAACAGATCACCCACCACCGCCTCGGGGTTTCCCGAACGGATCACGTACGGGTCCCGTGCGGCCGGCGCGGGGCGGGCCGCCCCCGTCGTGAGCCCACAGGGGCGGCCCACCAACCCGTCGTGAGCCCCACAAGGGCGGCCCGCCCGAGGACCGGCCGCCCCGAAAGCCCTACGGCAGCCCGTGCACGTGCGGCCCCACGGCGTTGGACCACGCGCTCCCGGACGCCGCGTCCCAGTTCGTGGACCAGGTCATCGCACCGCGCAGGGACGGGTAGGTCTTGGCGGGCTTGAAGGTGCCGCAGCCCGTGCCCTTGGTGAGGCAGTCCAGCGCGTTGTTGACGACGCTGGGGGCGACGTAGCCGCCGCCCGCCGCACGGGTGGAGGCGGGCACGCCGAGGCCCACCTGGGACGGGTCGAGGCCGCCTTCGAGCTGGATGCAGGCCAGGGCGGTGAGGAAGTCCACCGTGCCCTGCGAGTAGACCTTGCCGTCGCAGCCGAGCATCGAACCGCTGTTGTAGTACTGCATGTTGACGACGGTGAGGATGTCCTTGATGTTCAGCGCCGTCTTGAAGTAGCCGCCCTGGGTGGACTGCATGTCGATGGTCTGCGGGGCCATCGTGATGATGAGCTTGCTGCCCGCGAGCTGGGACAGCGACCGCAGCGCCTGCGTCATGTAGGTCGGGTTGAGGCCGTTCTCCAGGTCGATGTCGACGCCGTCGAAGCCGTACTCCCGCATCAGCGCGTACACGCTGTTGGCGAAGTTGCTCGCGGAGGTTGCGTCGTTGACCGAGACGGTGCCCTTCTCGCCGCCGACGGAGATGATGACCTTCTTGCCCGCGGCCTGCTTGGCCTTCAGGTCGGCCTTGAACTGCTCGACGGTGTAGCCGCCGAGGCCCGCCGTGTCGAGGTTGAAGGTCACCGCGCCCGGCTTGTTGGTGGCGTCCGCGAAGGAGACCGCGATGATGTCGTAGTGGCTCTGGACGTCGGAGAGCTTCTGGACGGTCGCGCCGTTGTTGAAGTTCTGCCAGTAGCCGGTCACCGCGTGCTTGGGCAGCGGATTCTCGTTGCCGTTGCCGTCGGAGGCGGTGGTGGCGGTGACCTCGGCGGACTTGGGGGACTCGCCGGCCTTGTTGCTCGCGGTGACCGCGAAGCGGTACGAGGTCGAGGGCTTCAGGTTCTTGATGATCGCCGAGGTTCCGCTGACCGCCTGCACCTTGGTGCCGTCCTGGTAGACGGTGTAGCCGGTGGCGTTCTTGGTGGTGCTCCAGGACAGGGCGACGGAGTTGGCGGACACCGAGCCGACGGTCAGGCCGCTCGGGGCACCGGGGGCGCCGGGGTCCGGCTCGGGCTCACCCGGGTCGGGGTTGCCGCCGCCCGCGTCCGGGCCGAAGACGTTCACGTCGTCCACGTAATAGGCGCTCTGGCCGTACCAGCCGTGGGTGTAGACGGTGACCGAGGTGGTGTTGGGGCCGGTGGTGAAGCTCGTCTTGATCGGCTGCCAGGAGGAGCCGCCGGCCGTCCAGGTGGAGACGTCGGTGGTGCCGGTGCCGGAGGCGCCGATATAGGTGTACGAGCCCTGGACGTAGGCGCTGAGCTGGTACGTCGAGTTGGGCTTGACCGCGACGATCTGCGAGCAGCGGGCGTTGTCCTGGCCGGCGGGCTCGGCCTTGAGCGCGCCCGAGCCGGTGCGGACCGGGGAGGAGACGACGCTGCCGCTGCCCGAGGAACAGGTCCAGTTGTCGAGCCCGGACTCGAAGCCGGGGTTCTTGGCGACGTTCACGTCCGCGGCTGCCGCCCGCTCGGTGGGGGCCGGGGCCGCGGTGGCCGCGGCCGGGAGTGCGGTGGCGGCGAGCGCGGCGGAGGCTAGGACGGCGAGCACGGCGGCGGGCCGGCGTCTGTGCCGGGCTGCGGGTGGTGGGGTGTGCGCGGTGCGGGACATGGGGGACTCCGGTACGTGAGGGGGACGCGGCAGAAGGGTGCGCGAGACGGTGGCCACCGGTGCGGAAATGCTGCGGGGAACCTTTGGGGAACCTCCGGGAAAACAAAATGGTTCAGACCAATATCGTTGTCAAGGGTCCGGACACCGGCCGTTCGACCGGGCGTCACAGGGGCATCCGGGCCCCGGCTTTTGGTTCGCCGGGCGGCCTTTGGGGTGGCGGCCGGGCCGCTCTGTTTCCGGTCAGATAACGCGCCGCCGGATCCCCGTCCCCGCTCGCTCACGAGGGCACCACCAGGCCCGGAGCCCACCGGATTACCTGAAGGTTCGTGATGCACCGGCCAACTGTTCGCGTGGGCGTCATCTCAGGACCTGTCGTGAGCCACAGCCGTCGACTAGCGTCCCCGTCGCATCGCAGCAATGGGTCAACCCCGAACCATTGACGAGTGACTGGGAGGCGAGCGTGGCATCCGAGGTTTCACGGAGACGTGTGCTGGAACTGGGAGCGGCGGCGGCCGGGTTGGCCGTCGGCGGCTCCCTGCTGCCGCCGTCCCTCCAGGAGGCGCTGGCCCAGCAGCCCGCCCCCGCGCGGGCGGCCGGGCGCGGCGGGCTCGGCGCCATCCGGCACGTCGTCGTCCTCATGCAGGAGAACCGTTCGTTCGACCACTACTTCGGCACCCTGCGCGGCGTCCGCGGCTACGCCGACCGCAACGCCATAGAACTGCCCGGCGCGCGCAGCGTGTTCGCGCAGCCGGGCGTCATGGGCTTCGGCTCCACCCTGCCGTTCTCCGTCCGCGAGGCGGCAAAGACGCAGAACAAGGACCTCCAGTACATCGGCGACCTGGACCACGGGTGGACCGGCGGCGCCCGGGCCTGGAACGACGGCTGGATGAACAACTGGGTCCCCGCCAAGACGGCCGCCACGATGGCCCACTACGACCGGCAGGACGTGCCGCTGCACTACGAGCTGGCGGACACCTTCACCGTCTGCGACGCCTACCACTCCTCGATCCACTCCTCCACCAGCCCCAACCGCAACCACCTGGTCAGCGGCTGGACCGGCTTCGAGCCGCACACCGGCAACCGGGCGGTGGGCAACGACGCGTACGCGGAGGACTCGCACCCCGGCTACACCTGGCCCACCTACGCCGAGCGCCTGGAAAAGGCCGGGCACAGCTGGCGGGTCTACCAGGAGTGGGACAACTTCACCGACAACAACCTGGAGTTCTACGCCACCTTCAAGAAGGTCATGGCCAAGGCGCTCCGCAAGGTGGACGGCGTGCGCAACATGACGGCCTTCTACACGAAGGTCGCCGGCGCCTCCGCCGCCGAGCGCACGCGCCTCCGGGGCCTGCTGGAAGAGGGCGTGAAGGCGCTGTCCCCAGCGGACCGCAGCCTGTTCGAGCGCGCGCTGCGGCGTGGCGAGCCGGGCAGCACGGCCGCCGCCTTCGCCGCCGACGTGGCCGCCGGGAAGCTCCCCGAGGTGTCGTACATCGTCCCCTCGGCCGCCGACTCCGAGCACCCCGGGGCGTCCTCCCCGGTCGCCAGCGCCACCCTCGTCTACAAGATCCTGGACGCGCTGGGCAGCAACCCCGAGGTGTGGCGGCACACCGCGCTCTTCCTCACCTACGACGAGAACGACGGGTTCTTCGACCACGTCCCGCCGCCGGTGCCGCCCGCCGGTACCGAGGAGGAGTACTGGGACGGGAAGCCGACCGGCCTGGGGATGCGCGTCCCGATGCTCGTCATCTCGCCCTGGTCGGTGGGCGGCTACGCCTGCTCCCAGGTCTTCGACCACACCTCCATCGTCCGCTTCCTGGAGCGCTGGACGGGCGTGCGCGAGCCCAACATCAGCGCCTGGCGCCGGACCGTGAGCGGCGACCTGACCAGCGCCTTCGACTTCTCGCGCGCCCGTAGGCAGCCGAAGACCGAGCCGGTCGGGGCCATCCCGCCGTTCACCGGGCGCTGGCGGCCCAAGCCGCCGCTGAACCAGGCCATGCCGGAGCAGGAGCGCGGCACGCGGCCCGCCCGGGCGCTGCCGTACCAGCCGGACGTAGACGGTGTCTACGATCCGGAGGCCGAGGTCTTCCGGCTCGCCGCCCGCAACGACGGGGAGGCCAGTGCGCACCTCGCGCTGTACCCGTACGCCCGTGAGTACGACCGCCCGCAGCACAGGGACGTGCACGTCCACGACGAGGACGACTGGGAGGTGCCGGTCAAGGGCGGCGCCTACCGCTTCACCGTCACCGGGCCGAACGGTTTCCGCCGCGAGTTCGCCGGGAGCGCGCAGGGGGTGGCGGCGGCGACCGAGGTCACGACGCGGCTGGACGCGCGGCGCCGGGAGATCCACCTGACGGTGGTCAACGAGGGCGACACCGATCTGACGCTGGCGCTCAAGCCGCTGGCGTACGCCTCGGTGTCGCCTCGGGTGATCAAGGTCCGGGCGGGGGCGACCCGCACCGTCGCCCACGCGGCTGCTTCCGCGCACGGGTGGTACGACCTGGAGCTGACCGTGGCCGAGGACGACTCTTTCCGGCGCCGGTTGATGGGGCACATCGAGAACGGGAGGGAGTCGGTCACCGGGTGATCCGGGGCGCGGTGGCGGTGGGCCGCGGGTGATTCCTGGGGCACCGGTGAACGCCGGGGGCGTTGTCCTCAAGCGCCGGACGGGCTGGATTTTGGCGGGTCGCCGTCCTTTGGTGAGGGGTGAGCTCGCCATTTTCAGCCCGTCCGGCGTTTGAGGACGTGGTGACGGGGGCCGGAGGAGGCTGGGGGCTGTGCCCGTCACTTCCAGCCTGTCCGGCGTTTGAGGAGACTCCGGTGAGCGCGTGTACGGGCTCGTGGGCGGGTGGCGGGTGGTCTTCGGTGCCGGTGAACGCCGGGGGCGTTGTCCTCAAGCGCCGGACGGGCTGGAAGTTGCCGGGCCGCCGACCGTCGGGCGGGCTGGGATTTGACGGGCCCGACGAGCGTCGGGCGGGCTCGAATTCGCTGGCCCATCGACCGTCGGGCGGGCCGGAGCGACCGCTACGGGCAGCCGATCACCCACCCGATCCCGGCCGATCACGAACGGCCCCGGCCGATCGTGAACGACCCCCGGACCGGCATATTCCGACCGGACCGAATAACCCTTCGTCCCTGGAATGTGGGGAAGTCCACAAAAAGGTCAAATGATCTTTTCTTGCTGTCACTCTGCAAGAAGGCACGGGCCCGGCGCCCCCTCGCGGGACGCGGTGGGCCCGTTCTCTCCCCCCACTGTTCTCGCGTTCGGCACCACCCGTACCACCCGGGAGATATCGACGCATGACCCGGGAAGCAGACGAACAGCTTCATGACCGCACTGACCCGCTGGTGCCTCAGGCGCCGCGTCGTCGTGATCGTGCTGTGGCTCGCCGCCCTCGCGGGCGTCGTGGCGGCGGCGGGCGCGACGGGATCCGCGTACTCCGACCACTACGACGTACCGGGCACGGAGGCAGGGCGGGCCGGCGCCCTGATGGCCGAGGCGTTCCCCGAGCAGTCCGGGGACGGCGACACCATCGTGTGGCACACCGAGAGCGGCAGCGTGCGGGCCGCCGCCGTCGAGCGGACGATGACCCGCACGCTGGAGGAGATCGCCGAACTCCCCGGCGTCGGCTCCGTCCAGAGCCCGTACGCCGCGGCCCCGCACGAGAAGCCCGGAACGGGTTCCGGCGGCCCCAACCAGCCCCGGGCCGAGCAGCGCGTCAGCGCCGACGGCCACACCGCCTACGCGGCCCTGTCGTTCGACGCCCCCACCGACGACCTGGACAAGGCGCAGGTCCAAAAGGTGGTGGACACCGCCCGCGCGGCCTCTACGGACGGGCTCCAAGTGGCCCTGGGCGGGCCGGGCATCGCCCTCACCGAGGCGCCGCGGGCCCAATTGGCGGAGGTCATCGGGCTGGTCGCGGCGGCCGTGGTGCTCTTCCTCGTCTTCGGGTCGCTGCTCGCGACGCTGCTGCCGATCGTCACGGCCGTGGTGAGCGTCGGCCTGGCCTCGGCGGCGGTGGCGCTGCTGAGCCACGTCATGACCGTCGCGGACTTCGCGCCCATGCTGGGCATGCTCGTCGGCCTGGGCGTGGGCATCGACTACGCGCTGTTCATCCTCACCCGGCACCGCAAGGGCCTGCGGGCCGGGCTCCCGGTTCACGAGGCCGCCGAGCGGGCCGTCACCGTCTCCGGGCGGGCGGTGATCTTCGCGGGGGCGACCGTCTGCATAGCCCTGCTCGGCATGTTCGTCCTGCGGCTGAGCTTCCTGAACGGGGTGGCGGTCGCCGCCTCACTGACCGTCGTCCTGACCGTGGCCGCGTCCGTCACCCTGCTGCCCGCCCTCCTCGGCATGATCGGCATCCGGGCGCTGGGCCGCCGCGAACGCCGGAAGCTGGCCGCGGACGGCTGCGTCCCCGAGCGCCCCACCGGGTTCGCCGTCCGCTGGTCCGGCTTCGTGGAGCGCCACCCCAAGCTGCTGGGCCTGCTGGCCGCCACGGTGATGCTCGTCCTCGCACTGCCCACCCTGGGCCTCCACCTGGGCACCTCCGACCAGGGCAACAACCCCGCCACCAGCACCACCCGGCAGGCGTACGACCTGCTGGCCCGCGGCTTCGGGCCCGGCTCCAACGGGCCGCTGACGCTGGTCGGCGAACTGGACGGGGCCGCGGACCGGCTCGCCTTCGACAAACTCCCGGCCAAGCTGCGCGCCACCCCCGGCGTCGCCCGGGTCGGCGGCCCGGAGTTCGCCGGCAACGGCGACACCGGCGTGATCACGGTGCAGCCGACCACCTCGCCGCAGTCCCGGCAGACCTCCGACCTCGTCGAGCGGCTGCGCGAACGGACGCTCCCGAAGGCCGCGTCCGGCACCACCATGAAGGTGCACGTCGGCGGGGTCACCGCCAGCTACGACGACTTCGCCGCCGTCATCGTCGGCAAACTCCCGCTGTTCGTCGGCATGATCATCGGGTTGGGGTGCGTCCTGCTGCTGCTCGCCTTCCGCAGCATCGGCATCCCCCTGAAGGCCGCCGCCATGAACATCGCCGCCGTCGCCTCCTCCTTCGGCGTCGTCGTCGCGATCTTCCAATGGGGGTGGGGCAGCGAACTGATGGGCCTGGGCAGCGCCGGCCCCATCGAACCCTTCCTGCCCGTGATCATGGTCTCCGTCCTCTTCGGACTGTCCATGGACTACCAGGTGTTCCTGGTCAGCCGGATGTACGAGGAGTGGCGGCGCACCGGCGACAACTGCCGCTCGGTCCGGGTCGGCCTGGCCGAGACCAGCAGAGTGATCAACTCCGCGGCGGTCATCATGATCGCGGTGTTCACGGCCTTCGTCCTGAGCGGCGACCGCATCATCGCCATGTTCGGCATCGGCCTCGCCGCCGCCGTAGCCCTCGACGCCTTCGTCCTGCGCACCCTCCTGGTCCCCGCCCTCATGCACCTCCTGGGCGGCGCGAACTGGTGGCTCCCCCGCTGGCTGGAACGCCGCCTGCCCCGCATCAGCATCGAGCCGCCGGAGGAGCGGGAGGCCGTGGTGTCGGCGGAGCGGGAGGGGGAGGGGGAGCGGTTGGTGGGGGTGTGAGGGACTGACGCCTGAGCCCGGTAACCGGGTTCGGCGGGCGCGTCGCGGCAGGTGAGACGTTGGTGGCGCGCCGGGCGGGGTGGGCGGAGCGCTTGATAGCGTCCCTTCGCACGTACGTACGGGGGAAGGACGCTCGGTGCCGAGCCATCAGCATGACTGCCATCAGCACGCCTGCCGGAGCGGGTGTCCCGAAGGGCCGCCACCCGCAGGCGCCGAGGAATTCCGCGTGGGGCTGACGCGGAGCCCCGGGCGATGGATACGCGCGGCCGTCTGCTCTCTCTCGATCGCCCTGCTCGCCGGAGCCTGCGCGTCCTCGGAGTCCTCCGACTCCAACAAGGCGCTGCCCCGTAAGAGCCGTGAGGAATCGCTGGCCTGGGCGAAGAGCTACACCGCGACCATGGCCCGCCACGCGGACGTCACGATCGGCGGGAAGTACGGTCCCCACACGCGTTTCGAGAACTGCATCGGCCGTAACGGGGAGGTGGCGGACGACGGCCGGTACACCCTGGCCTACACCGTGTACGCGCAGCTCCCGGGCAAGGAGCACGCCGCGGCGTTGCGGAGGCTCCGGACGGCGCTGGAGAAGGACGACGGCGCGAAGGTCACGTCCTACCAGGAACAGCCGCAGTCCTTGCTGTTCGGACGGTCTGAGGAACGTGACGGCAAGGCGATGGACCTGGTGGTCGGCTCCGCCGGACCTTCGGACACGCTGCGCCTATCCGTCAGGACGCCGTGCTTCCTGCCGCCCGGTGCGCGGCAGCAGCGGTTCTGACGCCTGCTCGTCGTCCGTACGCGCACCCGGAGCCGGGCGCGCCCCTGAGTGCTTATGACGCACTCCCTAAGCCCCGATGCGGGTCCCTAAGCCCCCACGAAGCACCCCCCTAAGCCCCACCCCACCCCCTCCTAAGGCCCCCTGACCTGGAAGATCGGGAACTCTCCCCATGTGGCGGGCACCCCTGGGCGGCGAAGCTTGAGGCATGTCGACGGGGTGGGGCCGCAGCGGTCCCGCAGGCGCTGAAGAGCGTTCCTCGTCGTACTGCCGGCAGGCCGCCGGCGATCGGCGCGGCGGCCGTCAACAGGCCGACGAGGCCCGCGGGTCATCAGGCCCGCAGGCCGTCGGACGGGCCCACAGGGTCGTCAGGCCCGAAAAGGGGAGGAACACGATGTACTACTACGAGCTGCAGCAGCGGATTCGGCACGAGGAGCTGCGGCGGGAGGCCGACTTCTACCGGGTGGTGCGGGAGGCCATGGAGGGGCAGGCGGACGGGGGCCGCGCGGTCGGCAGCGGGCGGAACGAAGCAGAGGGGCGGGTGAGACGCGGCCGGTCCTGGTGGGGGCGGGTACGGCGGGCAGCGGTCTGAATCGGGGCGGAGCCTAGGGTGCGCGGTGCGGACGGGGCGGCGGGGCCGGGCCGGGGGAGCGGGGGACCAACACGCGGGGAACGGGCACGAGGGGAAGCGGCACGCGGGGAGCGAGTGCGCGGGGAACCGGCACGCGGGGAGCGAGCGCGCGGGGGACGGGAGACGGGCGGGGAGTTGGCCGCGGGTGCCGTCCGGGCCTGCGGATCATCGGCCGTCCGCGCGGCGGCGTTCGTCGCATCGTCGCAGGTGACAGCTGTCACAGCGGGATTGTCAGACCCCTGTGCGATGCTCTGCGGCGTGGAGACCAGGTCCGTCAGTCCGGTGTTCGTCGGTCGCGCGAATGAGCTCGGCTCGCTGCGCGGCGCACTCGCCCGTGTCGTCGCGACGGGGGAGCCCGAAGCGCTGCTCATAGGGGGTGAGGCGGGGGTCGGGAAGACGCGGCTCATCGAGGAGTTCGTGGAGTCGGCGCGGGCCGAGGGGGTGCTCGTCGCGCTCGGGGGCTGCATCGAGATCGGCTCCGAGGGGCTGCCGTACGCCCCGTTCTCCGCGATCCTGCACACGCTGCACTGGCACCTGCGGGACGAACTGGCCGCCGCCGTCGCCGGGCAGGAGGGGGAGCTGGCCCGCATCTTCCCCGAGCTCGGCGAGACGTCGAGCGGGGCGCACGACGAGGAGTACGGCCGGGCGCGTCTCTTCGAGCTGACCGGGCGGCTCCTGGTGCGGCTGGCCGCCCGGCGCACCCTCGTCGTCGTCATCGAGGACCTGCACTGGGCGGACCGCTCCACCCGCGAGCTGTTCGCCTACCTGCTGCGGGCCCTGCACGACGCGCACGTCCTGCTCGTCGCCACCTACCGCTCCGACGACATCCACCGACGGCACCCGCTGCGCCCGTTCCTGGCCGAGATCGATCGCGTGCGCTCGGTCCAGCGCGTCGAGTTGGAGCGGTTCACCCGGGCCGAGGTCCGTTCCCAGATGGCCGGCATCCACGGCAGCGAGCCCGAGGACGGCCTGGTGGACCGCGTCTTCGAACGTTCCGGGGGCAACGCCTTCTTCGTCGAGGAGCTGACCCGCAGCATCCAGGAGGGCGACTGCCTGCAAGGCCTCAGCGATCCGCTGCGCGATCTGCTGCTGGTCCGGGTGGAGGCGCTGCCCGAGGACGCCCAGCGGGTGGTGCGCACCGCCGCCGAGGGCGGTTCCACCGTCGAGCACGAACTGCTCGCCGCCGTCTGCGGCCTGCCCGAGGACGAGCTCATCGAGGCGCTGCGGGCCGCCGTCGGGTCCAACACCCTGCTGCCCACCCGTGACGGCGCGGGCTACCGCTTCCGGCACGCCCTGGTGCGCGAGGCCGTGGGGGACGACCTGCTCCCCGGCGAGCGCACCCGCCTGAACCGCCGCTACGCCGAGGCGCTGGAGGCCGACCCCTCCTTGGTGGCCTCCGACGCCTGCGCCACCCGGCTGGCCAGCTACTGGTACCACGCCCACGTCCCCGCCAAGGCGCTGCCGGCCGTGCTCGCCGCCTCGGTGGAGGCCCGCCGCCGGCACGCCTACGCCGAGCAACTGGGCCTGCTGGACCGGGCACTGGAGCTGTGGGACGACGTGCCGGAGGAGGTCCGCCGCGAGGTGCGCCCGGGGGACTACGCCGAGGCGTACCCCTTCTACCGGTGCGAGGCCGAGGCGCTGCGCTTCCTCGACCTGCTCGCCGAGATCGCGGTGGCCGCGCGGCTCTCCGGCGACCACGAGCGCGCCTTCACGATCACCAAGCGGGCGCTGCGGTCGCTGGACGCGGAGAAGGAGCCGTTGCGCACGGCGTGGTTCCTGATCCAGCGCTCCCGGCTGGTCCAGAGCACCGGCCGCGGCGACGGCTGGGAGGACCTGGGCCGCGCCCAGGAACTGGTCCGCGGGCTGCCGCCGTCGCGGGTCCACGCGGCCGTCCTCGCCCAGGCCGCCAACTGGGCCGCGCTGCACGAACCGGGCCCGGACAGTTTCGAGACCGCCGAGCGCGCCGTGGAACTGGCCCAGCTCGTCGGCGACGAGGAGGCCGAGCTGAACTCCCGCCTGACGGTGGCGTCGCTGCGCGTCGACTCCGGCGACGTGGAGGAGGGCCTTGCCGCCCTGCGGGAGGCGCGGGACCGGGCGGTGGCTCGCGGGTTCTCGGCCGTGGCCTCGCGCGGGTTCATCAACCTCTCCTCCTCCCTGGAAGGCGTCGGGCGTTCCCGCGAGGCGATCGCGGTCGCCGACGAGGGGCTCGCCCGCACCGAGGACTACGGCCTGAAGGACAGCGCGAGCTGGGTCGGCAGCAACCGCGCCGAGTCGCTGCAGTGGCTCGGACGCTGGGACGAGGCCGAGGCGGCGGCGCTGGAGGCCCGCCGGCTGGCCACCAGCCGCCGCGCCCAGGCGCTGGTCGCCAACCGGCTCACCGACCTCGCCCTGAAGCGGGGCGACCTGCCGCGCGCGGAACGGGAGATGGCCGCGGCCGTGGAGCGGTACGGCACGCACGACCCGCAGCCCCAGCACATGATCCCCATGGCGCGGTACGCCCTGGAGACCGCCGCCCGCCAGGGCCGCGTCCTGGACGCGCGGACGATCCTGCGCGGGGCCGTGGAGGCGGGCTTCCCGCCGGGGACGCAGCGCTACGTCTGGCCGCTGCTGTGGGCCGCCGCGTCCGCCGAGGCCGACGCCCGCGGGCTGCCCGCCGCCGCGCCGGACCGGGCCGTGGCGCTGGCCCGTATCCGCGACGCGGCCAAGGTCACGCCGCGGTTGGCCCCGGTCTGGGACGCGTTCGCGAGCGCGGTGGAGGCCGAACTGCTCCGTGCGCGGGGCCGGGAGATACCCGACCGGTGGGCCGAGACGGTGGCCGCCTTCCGGTCGGTGGAGCGGCCCTACGAACTGGCCTGGGCGTGCCTGCGCTGGGCCGAGGCGCTGCTGCACGCCGGGGACGAGGCGACGGCCGGGCTGGACGGCCGCACGCCCCGGGAGGCCGCCGCGCTGCTGCTGTCCCAGGCCCACGCCGCCGCCGTCCGGCTGGGCGCCCGGCCGCTGATCGACGAGGTGGAACTGCTCGGCCGACGGGCCCGGCTCTCCCTGGCACCCGCGGAGAAGGACGACCCGGCCGACGAACCGGCCGGGGAGCGGACCGCCGACGCCCTCGGCCTGACCCCGCGCGAGAAGGA
Source organism: Streptomyces sp. NPDC003077 (assembly GCF_040611095.1). Taxonomy (NCBI): domain Bacteria; kingdom Bacillati; phylum Actinomycetota; class Actinomycetes; order Kitasatosporales; family Streptomycetaceae; genus Streptomyces; species Streptomyces sp. NPDC003077. Next base: position 15,961 of record NZ_JBEXNM010000044.1, read on the forward strand.
CGTGCTCCGCCTGGTGGCGGCAGGCCACAGCAACCGCCGCATAGCCGACGAACTGTTCATCTCACCCAAGACCGCCAGCGTCCACGTCTCCAACATCCTGGCCAAGCTGGGCGTCTCGGGCCGCGGCGAGGCCGGCGCGCTGGCGCACCGGCTGCGCTTGTTCAGCGGGACGGGTCCGGACGGTCCGGTTCCTCGGGAGACGGCACACGGGGCGGCCTGATCAGCACCACGCCGGAGGAGAGGTCTATCGGCCCCTTGCCGGGGTCGGCGTCGCCCGCGTCGTCGACCATGAGCGTGAGGCGTCGGCGCTCGTCCTCGGTGTGCTTGCCGCTGGGCATGAACAGTTCTCCGGCGATGTTCATCGTCCCGCCCTTCCCGCGTCGCGTGCCGTGGCCCGCCGTCGAGTCTAGGCACACGTCTGGCGCAAATGGGGCGCTTGGGGGCCGGGTGGGTTCTTTCGGCCGGATTCCGGTGCGGGGGGATGTCCGGTGGCTGAAGAGGGGTGGGTGCGGGGTCGTTCCGGGGGCTGCTCGCGGGCTGTTTCCGGGGTGTGCTCACGGGCTCTTCCGGGGCCTTCAGGGAGCAGGCGCGTGCCCGGTGGAGGTTCCGTCCTGCCCCTCGTACGAAGCCGGTGCCGTCGGCCGTCCGACTCAGGACACCTTCAGCCGCAGGACGCGGTCGTCACCGCGCGACGGGCTGCCGCGGCCGTCCGTGTTGCTGGTGACGAGCAGCAGCCCGCCGTCCCCGGTGGCCACAACCGTGCGCAGCCGCCCGTACTTCCCCTGGAAGAACGCCTGGGGCGCGGCCACCGGCTTCGTGCCGTCCAGCGGGATGCGCCACAGCCGCTCGCCGCGCAATCCGGCCATCCAGATGGACCCCTTGGCGTACGCGATCCCGCTCGGGGAGGCGTCCGCGGTCCTCCACTGGGCGACCGGGTTCACGTACCGCGTCCCGCCGCCCCGGCCGATGCCCTCGACCTCCGGCCAGCCGTAGTTGCCGTCCGGCCGGATGAGGTTCAGCTCGTCCCAGGTGTCCTGGCCGAACTCCGAGGCCCACAGCCGTTTGGCGTCGTCCCAGGCCAGGCCCTGGACGTTGCGGTGCCCGTAGGAGTAGACGACCGAGCCGGCGTCGGGGTTGCCGGGCGCCGGATCACCGTCCGGGGTCATCCGCAGGATCTTTCCGCCGGGAGACGCCTTGTCCTGGGCCAGGCCGGTGTCACCGGTCTCGCCGGTACCGACGTACAGCATCTTGTCCGGGCCGAAGGCGATCCGGCCGCCGTTGTGGACGAAGCCCTTCGGCAGGCCCCGGAACACGGTGTCGGGGACGCCGAGTTGCTTCCCCGCGGGCTTCGTGTCGTCGTACGTCATGCGGACGACGCGGTTGTCGGACGCGCTGGTGAAGTACGCGTACACCCAATGATCGGTGGCGAACGACGGCGAGAGCGCGAGTCCCAGCAGCCCGCCCTCGCCCTTGGGCGCCACCCCGGGCACCTCGCCCACCTCCGTGCGCTTCCCGCCGTCCGCCGCGACCCGGACGAGCTTCCCGGTGTCCCGGGAGGAGACCAGCAGGTCGCCGCCGGGCAGCGGAGCCAGCCCCCACGGGGTGTTCAGGTCGGTGGTGACCGTGCCCACGACCTCCGCCGTGCCCTTGGCGGGTGGTGCCGCCCCGGTGCGGCCGGCGTGCGGGGACGGGGCGCCGGAAGCGGAGGACGGGACGGAAGGCCGCTCCGGCCCGTCGTCCCCGCCCCCGGAGGAACACCCCGCGGCCAGGAGCAGCGAGGCGGCGGCCAACACGGCGGTCAGAGAACGACGTTGCATGGCTGGGGTCCTCTCGTCGGGGTGCGTGGCCACAGCCCACCACACGGGCGGGCACGCGGCCTACGCCCACGGGGTTCCCGGGGAGCCCGATCCGGCCGTGGCGGTGAGCCGTCCGGCCCGGGAAGCGGGTGAGTCGTACGGCCGGTCGCTGGTGTTCCCTTCGGCCCGGGAAGCCTGTGAGCTGTACGGCCCGGTCGTTGCCGATCCCTTCGGCCCGGGAAACCCGTGAGCCGTCCGGCCCGGGAAGCTGGCGATCCGTCCGGCCCGCTCCTGCTTCCTTGTCGCCCCGCAGTGCCGCGCCCCGCAGTCCCGAGCCCCGCAGTGCCGCGCCCCTCAGCCCCGTGGCTCCAGCCCCGGCACCCCTCAGTCCCACGACTCCCGCGCCCGCGGCAGCGCCGCGATCTCGGCGAGGTCGTGGTGGTCCAGCCGCAGCCGCGCGGCCTGGGCGTTCTGGACGGCCCAACGTTCCTTCTTCGTGCCCGGCACCGGCACCACGTGCGGGCCCTGCGCCAGGACCCAGGCGAGGGCCACCTGCCCGGGCGTGGCCCCGTACCGTGCCGCGACCCGGCGCAGGCCCGCGACCACCGGCTGGTTGGCGGCCATCATCTCGGCGGTGAAGCGCGGGTGCCGGGCCCGAAGGTCCTCCGGTTCGAAGCCCTGGCCGGGGGTGAGGGTGCCGGTGAGGAAACCGTTCCCCAGGGGCATCGCCGCCAGCAGCCCCACGCCGCGCGAGACGCACCAGGGCAGCAGCTCGTCCAGCGCCTCCGGGGACCACACCGACAGTTCGGCCTGCACCCCGCTGACCGGGAAGACCTGCTGGACGCGTTCCAGCAGGCGCAGCGTCCCGGCGTGCAGTCCTTCCCGCCGGCCGGTCGCGGTCGGGCCGCGGCCTCGCCCGAGGCGGCCCGCCGACCTCCAGCGGCGCCCGGCGCGGGCGCCGACGGCGCACAGCCCCAGCGACCGCACCTTGCCGGCCGCCACCAGCTCGGCCATCGCCCCCCAGGTCTCCTCGATCGGTACTTCGGGGTCGGGCCGGTGGAGCTGGTAGAGGTCGATGTGGTCGGTCTGCAGCCGCCGCAGCGAGGCGTCGCAGGCGCGCTTGACGTAGCCGGGGCGGCCGTTGGCGACGATGTGCTGCTCGCCGACCAGCAGCCCGACCTTGGTGGAGACGAAGGCGTCCGCGCGCCGTTCCTTGAGGGCTCGTCCGATCAGCAGCTCGTTGGTGAAGGGCCCGTACATGTCGGCGGTGTCCAGCAGGGAGCAGCCCTGGTCGAGGGCGGTGTGGACGGTGCGCAGCGAGCTCTCCCCGTTCCGTTGCGACTCGCTGTATCCCCAGCTCATCGGCATACAGCCGAGTCCGATAGCCCCCACTTCGAGCGCTGCCGCACCGATTGTCCTGCGCTCCACCTGGTCGTGCCTCCGTCCCCTCGCCCCCGATCAAGGGCCAGTCCAAACTAACGTCTGGGTCCGGACCCCTTCGCATAGCCTCTGACCATGGCATCTACAGATGAGCGTGCGGACGTGCGCGACGTGTGGCTCCCGATCCCGCCGGGGCGGATCGAGGGGCTGCCGGAAGGGCTGCGGTACGTCCACTGGGACGCCGACGCCGACTATCCGGCCGACCCGGCCCGCTGTGCCTTCTACGCGGTGCCGTACATGAAGGACACCGAGACCTGCCTGCGCCCGCTGTCCCGGATGACCGGGCTGCGCGTCGTCCAGGCCCTGACCGCGGGCGTGGAGCACCTGCTGCCCTCGGTGCCCCTGCTGCCCCCGGGTGCGCAGCTGTGCAACGCGCGCGGCCTGCACGACGCCAGCACCGCCGAGCTCGCGCTCACCCTCACCCTCGCGGCCCTGCGCGGCATCCCGGACTTCGTCCGGCAACAGGACGCCCAGGAGTGGCGGACGGACTTCCGTCCGGCGTTGGCCGACAAATCCGTACTCATCCTGGGTTATGGCTCGATCGGCAGTGCCATCGAGGACCGGCTCACGCCCTTCGAGTGTGCGCGGGTGATACGCATTGCGCGCACCGCGCGTGACACCGTGCGCGGCCCTGTGCACCCGATCGCCGAGCTGAGCGCCCTGCTGCCCGCTGCGGACGTCGTGATCATCGCGACGCCGCTCGCCGAAACGACGCGTGGCCTGGTCGGAGCCGATTTCCTGGCCCGGATGAGGGACGGCGCACTGCTCGTCAACGTCGCGCGCGGTGCGATCGTCGACACCAAGGCCCTGCTCACCGAACTGGAATCCGGACGCCTCCGGGCGGCACTGGACGTGACCGATCCCGAGCCGCTGCCCGCCGGGCATCCGCTGTGGAGCGCGCCCGGCGTGCTCGTCACACCCCATGTCGGCGGTCCCAGCTCTGCCTACCTGCCCCGGGCGAAGCGCCTCCTGAAGGAACAATTGACGCGTTTCGCGGCGGGGAAGCCTTTGAGGAACATCGTCGCCACGGCCGGCGGCTCCGCGGGCGCGTAGCACAACGAGACGATATGACTCCGCAGCGTGTGCGGTTTCCCATTGTTCGTCACGCTACGTATAGAGGCTATGTCGCTGAGTGACGACTCTGGTGTATTGTCCGGACCGGGGACGGCGCCGGGATCCACACGGCGCGGTGCGGAAGACCGGAAATCGAGGGGGGCGACGGGCGATGTACGGCCGATGGACGATTCACGAAAAGCGGAGTCCGCGATCTCCCGGGGGATCACCTCCGGAGCCCTGGAAGCACCGTCCACGACGAGGTCGGGCGGCGGTCGGCGGGAGCGAGTGGTGAGCGCCACGAGCGCGGTGCTCGCCCGGCCGCCGGCCCAGGCCGGCGGGGCACCCGGGGTGCTGCCGCAGGTGGTCCTCGCCGTGGTCTGTGGCGGGTACGCCATCGGCGCCGCGTTCGGCTGGGGTTCGTCCGAACTCGCCAAGTTCATGGGCGACTTCGGGCTGAGCCTGGCCGCGTTCGCCGCGGCGGTGTCCTGCTTCCTGTACTCCCGCAGGCACCACGGCCGCTTTCGACCGGCCTGGCTGCTGTTCGCGGCCTCGTCCGCGATGGCGGGGTTCGGCAACGGCGTCTGGGGATGGTACGAGGTCGTGCTGCGCCAACCAGTGCCCAGCCCGTCCCTCGCCGACTTCTGCTTCCTGCTCTTCGCGCCGCCCGCCATCGTCGGGCTGCTGGTGCTCGCCAAGCGGCCGGTGACCCGCGCCGGCTGGGTGTGCCTGGGCCTGGACGCCTGGCTGATCGGCGGCTCGCTGCTGACGCTGTCCTGGAGCCTGGCGCTCGCGCACACCGCGCACTTCCAGGGCCAGAGCGTTCCGCAGGGAGCGCTGGCCCTGGCGTACCCGCTGCTGGACATCGTGCTGGTGAGCATGGTGCTGGCGCTGCACTTCAAGCGCTCCTCGGCGCACCGCTCGGCCATCAACACCGCGATCGCCGCGCTGGCGCTGACGGTGCTGTGCGACGCGCTGTTCAGCTCGCCGCTGCTGCGCGAGCACTACCGCTCCGGCCAGATCCTGGACGCCGGCTGGTTCGCCGGGTCCATGCTGCTGGCGTACGCTCCCTGGGTGGCCCGGCGCGCCGCGGCCGAGGGGCCCGCCGAGGACTTCGTGCGCACGCCGCGCCGGGTCCAGCCGGTCGGCACCCGGCCGATCTCCGGTTCGCTGGCCGCGCTCACCCCGTATCTGGCCGCCGCCGTGTGCACGCTGGGCATCCTGTACAACGTGCTGGACGGCCGGCGCATCGACCGCGTGGTGCTCTTCACCGGCTGCACGGTCGTCCTCGCCCTGGTCGTGCGCCAGGGCATCATGCTCATCGACAACATCTCGCTCGCGCACGAACTGGCGGAGAAGGAGAACCACTTCCGCTCCCTGGTGCAGGGTTCCAGCGACGTCATCATGATCGCCGCGCCGACCGGGATACTGCGCTACGTCAGCCCCGCGGCGTCGGGCGTCTACGGCAGAGAGGCGGAGGATCTCGTCGGCTCCGAGCTGGCCGCGCTCATCCATCCCGAGGACCTGGGACGGGTGGTGCACGAGGTGCGCCGGTTCCTCGCCGCCTCGCCCGAGGCGGAGCCGACCACCCGGATCGAGTGCCGCTTCCGGGCCGGTGGCCACGAGGTCGGCGGGGAGGAGTGGCTGAACGTGGAGTCCACGGTCAACCGCCATCACGGCGGCCTGATCTTCAACTCCCGCGACGTCACCGAGCGCGTCCGGCTCCAGGCGCAGCTCCAGCACAACGCCTCCCACGACGCGCTCACCGACCTGCCCAACCGCGCGCTGTTCACCGAGCGCGTCGGCAAGGCGCTGACCGGACGCCGGGCCTCGGATCACGACACCGCCGTGCTCTACATCGACCTCGACGGCTTCAAGCAGGTCAACGACACCATCGGCCACCAGGCCGGGGACGAGCTGCTGGTGCAGGCCGCCCGCAGGCTGGCCGAGTCGGTGCGGTCGGGGGACACTCCGGCCCGGCTGGGCGGTGACGAGTTCGCCGCGCTGATCATGGGTGACGGCACCCGCGACCGGCTCGCGCGCGAGCGCCGCGTCCAGGAGATCGCCGACCGGCTGCGCATGAAGCTCTCCGAGCCGTACCGCATCGACGGCCGGGACGTACGGGTCGCCGCCAGCATCGGCGTGGCCTTCGCCGAGCCCGGCATCACCCCCGCCGCCCTGATGCGCAACGCCGACCTGGCGATGTACCGCGCCAAGCAGGCCGGCAAGGGCCGGGTGGAGCTGTACGCGCCGCAGATGCAGGCCGAGGTGGTGCGCCGCGCCGAGCTGGCGACGAAGCTGCGCACGGCGCTGCACGACGGGGAGTTCGCGCTGCTGCACCAGCCGGTGGTGGAGCTGTCCAGTGGCAAGGTCACCGCGGTCGCGGCCCAGCCGCGCTGGCGCTCGGCGCAGGGCATCCTGTTCACCCCGGCGGAGTTCCTGCGGGTCGGGGACCGCGGCCAGTTGACGGAGGAGGGCGACCGCACCGCCGAGCTGGGCCGCTGGCAGTTGGAGGAGGCCGTCGAGCAGGCCGCCGCCCGGCATCGCGCGGGCCACCCCGTGCCGGTCGCCGTCCGGCTCTCCGCCCACCGGCTGCTGGACCGGGCGCTGCCGCCGGAGGGCGTCGAGGCGCTGCTGTCCCGCCACGGGCTGCCCTCGGGCGCGCTGGTCCTGGAGGTGCCCGACTGCGATCCGCGGCTTCCCCTGGAGGAGTTGGAACGGCGGCTGGTGGCGTTGCGCCGTCTGGGCGTACGGATCGCCCTGGACGGGTTCGGCAGCGGCGCGGCGGCCATCGGCGTCCTGCGGCGCCTGCCCGCCGACATCCTGCGGCTGGACCGCGGCCTGGTGGACGGGGTGGTGGAGTCCACCCGGCTGCACAAGATCACCAGCGGGCTGCTGCGGATCGCCGGCGACCTGGGGATGCAGTCCGTCGCCGACGGCGTGGACCTGCCCGAACAGGTCGTCGCGCTGCGGTCCATGGGCTGCACGCACGGCCAGGGCATGGCGTTCGCCGGGCCGCTGGACGAACACCGGCTGCGCCGGGTGCTGGCCCTGGGCGAGTTCCCGGTGCCGGGTCCGGTGAACGAGGACCGCCCGGCGGTGCTGACCGGCAGCGGTCTGCCCGTACGGCATGGGGGAGCGGCGGGTCCGGACGCCATCGTGCACCCACCGCTCCGTCCGAATAATGAGACCCCCGTCCCACCCACTTGACACTCGTGGTGCGGCGGGGGGAGGGTCAGTGCCATGCGCACCCGAATTCTCGTACTCGGACAGCGCGTCGGCTGATGCCGGGTCAGTGACGAACCCGGCACTTCCCACCGGCGCGCTCCCCTCGCTTGCCTCACGGCACGAGGGGTTTTTTGTTGCATCACCACCTCGCATATCCGTCCAAACCCTCACCTTCGAGAAGAGACGCAGATGACCGAGCAGGCCACCGGGGCCCACCATCCGCAGCCGCGGGCCCGCAACTCCGGCGGAACGCAGCAGCCCGCCCTCGTCGAGCACGTGACGGGCGCGCAGTCCCTCATCCGTTCTCTTGAGGAGATCGGGGCGGACACGGTATTCGGCATCCCGGGCGGCGCGATCCTTCCCGCGTACGACCCGATGATGGACTCCTCGAAGGTCCGGCACGTCCTCGTCCGCCACGAGCAGGGCGCGGGGCACGCCGCCACCGGATACGCGCAGGCCACCGGCAAGGTCGGCGTCTGCATGGCGACGAGCGGCCCCGGCGCCACCAACCTCGTCACCCCGATCGCCGACGCGCACATGGACTCCGTGCCGCTGGTGGCCATCACCGGGCAGGTCGCCTCCAAGGCGATCGGGACGGACGCCTTCCAGGAGGCGGACATCTGCGGCATCACCATGCCGATCACCAAGCACAACTTCCTGGTCACCGACGCCGCGCAGATCCCGCGCACCATCGCCGAGGCGTTCCACATCGCCTCCACCGGCCGCCCCGGCCCCGTCCTGGTGGACATCGCCAAGGACGCGCTCCAGGCGAACACCACCTTCGTGTGGCCGCCGGTCACCGACCTGCCCGGCTACCGCCCGGTGACCAAGCCGCACGCCAAGCAGATCCGCGAGGCCGCGCGCCTCATGGCCGAGGCCAAGCGGCCGGTGCTGTACGTGGGCGGCGGGGTCCTCAAGGCGGGTGCCACCGCCGAACTGAAGGTGCTGGCCGAGCTGACCGGCGCGCCCGTCACCACCACCCTGATGGCGCTCGGCGCGTTCCCCGACACCCACCCGCAGCACCTGGGCATGCCCGGGATGCACGGCACCGTCGCGGCCGTCACCGCACTGCAGAAGGCGGACCTGATCGTCGCGCTGGGCGCCCGGTTCGACGACCGGGTGACCGGCAAGCTGGACTCCTTCGCCCCGTTCGCCAAGATCGTCCACGCGGACATCGACCCCGCCGAGATCGGCAAGAACCGCGCCGCCGACGTGCCGATCGTGGGCGACGCCCGCGAGGTCATCGCCGACCTGATCGTCGCGGTCCAGGCCGAGCACGAGGCCGGCCACCCCGGCGACTACGCCGACTGGTGGAAGGACCTCAAGCGCTGGCGGGAGACCTACCCGCTGGGCTACGACCAGCCCGCGGACGGCAGCCTCTCCCCGCAGCAGGTCATCCAGCGCATCGGGCAGCTCGCCCCCGAAGGCACCATCTACGCCGCGGGCGTGGGCCAGCACCAGATGTGGGCCGCCCACTTCATCGACTACGACCGGCCCGCCACCTGGCTCAACTCCGGTGGCGCCGGGACCATGGGCTACGCCGTCCCGGCCGCCATGGGCGCCAAGGCCGGCAAGCCCGACCGCACCGTCTGGGCGATCGACGGCGACGGCTGCTTCCAGATGACCAACCAGGAACTCGTCACCTGCGCCCTGAACAACATCCCGATCAAGGTCGCCATCATCAACAACGGCGCCCTGGGCATGGTCCGCCAGTGGCAGACGCTGTTCTACAACCAGCGCTACTCCAACACGGTGCTGCACTCCGGCCCCGAGGCGGATGGCAAGCAGCCCAGCGCCGGCACCCGCGTCCCCGACTTCGTCAAGCTGGCCGAGGCGATGGGGTGCGTGGCGATGCGCTGCGAGGACCCGGCCGAGCTGGACAAGGTCATCGAAGAGGCCAACGCCATCAACGACCGCCCGGTGGTCGTCGACTTCATCGTCCACGAGGACGCCATGGTCTGGCCGATGGTCGCGGCCGGCACCTCCAACGACGAGGTCATGGCCGCCCGCGGGGTCCGCCCGGACTTCGGCGACAGCCAAGACGACTGACCCAGGACCGGACGACGCGGAAAGAAGAAGAGAAGGCAGACATGTCCAAGCACACGCTCTCCGTCCTGGTGGAGAACACCCCCGGCATCCTGGCCCGGATCGCCGCCCTGTTCTCCCGCCGCGGCTTCAACATCGACTCGCTCGCCGTCGGCGTCACCGAGCACCCCGACATCTCCCGCATCACCATCGTCGTCAGCGTCGAGTCGCTGCCGCTGGAGCAGGTCACCAAGCAGCTCAACAAGCTCGTCAACGTCCTGAAGATCGTGGAGCTGGAGCCGGGCGCCGCGGTCCAGCGCGAACTCGTCCTCGCCAAGGTGCGCGCGGACAACGAGACCCGCTCCCAGATCGTGGAGATCGTCCAGCTCTTCCGCGCCAAGACGGTGGACGTGTCCCCGGACGCCGTCACCATCGAGGCCACCGGCAGCAGCGACAAGCTCGACGCGATGCTGAAGATGCTGGAGCCCTTCGGCATCAAGGAGTTGGTGCAGTCCGGCACCATCGCCATAGGGCGCGGCGCCCGGTCCATCACGGACCGCTCGCTGCGCGCGCTGGACCGGTCGGCCTGAGCCGTCCCTTCATGGCCTGATGCGGGCCGTGCGGCCCGACGTGGTCCTACGGTCGCCGGTGGACCGCTGCTCGCGGCGCTGTCCGCAGGGCGGTGCCGGTGAGCCGGTGCCGCCGGTCCGCCCCGGGCCGTCCGCGTTCCCTCCGTGCGGTCGTACGGATCCCTGCGGTCGTACGGCCGTACGAGTGGCCGGGCCGGCGTCCGTCGCGCCGGCCGGCCCGTATCGCGAGACCCCCCGACGTTCCCTTCCGAGCCCGACGTACTGTGTCGGCACCCAGCTAGTTCCAAGGAGATACCCCAAGTGGCCGAGCTGTTCTACGACGACGATGCCGACCTGTCCATCATCCAGGGCCGCAAGGTCGCGGTCATCGGCTACGGAAGCCAGGGCCACGCCCACGCGCTGTCGCTGCGCGACTCGGGCGTCGACGTCCGCGTGGGTCTGCACGAGGGCTCGAAGTCCAAGGTGAAGGCCGAGGAGCAGGGCCTGCGCGTGGTCACCCCCGCCGAGGCCGCCGCCGAGGCCGACGTGATCATGATCCTGGTCCCGGACCCGATCCAGGCCAAGGTGTACGAGGAGTCCATCAAGGAGCACCTCAAGGACGGCGACGCGCTGTTCTTCGGCCACGGCCTGAACATCCGCTACGGCTTCATCAAGCCCCCGGCCGGCGTGGACGTCTGCATGGTCGCCCCCAAGGGCCCCGGTCACCTGGTGCGCCGTCAGTACGAGGAGGGCCGCGGCGTCCCGTGCATCGCGGCCGTGGAGCAGGACGCCTCCGGCAGCGCATTCGCTCTGGCGCTCTCCTATGCCAAGGCGATCGGCGGGACCCGGGCGGGCGTCATCAAGACGACGTTCACCGAGGAGACCGAGACCGACCTGTTCGGTGAGCAGGCGGTGCTCTGCGGCGGCGCGTCCGCGCTGGTCAAGGCCGGGTTCGAGACGCTGGTGGAGGCCGGTTACCAGCCGGAGATCGCCTACTTCGAGTGCCTGCACGAGCTGAAGCTGATCGTGGACCTCATGTACGAGGGCGGCCTGGAGAAGATGCGCTGGTCGGTCTCCGAGACCGCCGAGTGGGGCGACTACGTCACCGGCCCGCGGATCGTCACCGACGCCACCAAGGCCGAGATGAGGAAGGTCCTCGCCGAGATCCAGGACGGCACCTTCGCCAACAACTGGATGAAGGAGTACAACGCCGGTCTGCCGAAGTACAACGAGTACAAGAAGGCCGACGAGGAGCACCTGCTGGAGACCACCGGCAAGAAGCTGCGCAAGCTGATGAGCTGGGTCGACGACGAGGCGTGAGCCGCGTTCCGCCGGGCGCCGCGTCCTGTGGAGGGGCGGCGCCCGGCGGGTTTCCCGGCCGGGCGGTGGGCCCGGTTTTCCGCTGGGCTGTGCGAAGGCCGGTCCGGTCGGACCTGGACGTCCGTTCGGAGCGTTCGGGAGGTTCGCCCTGAAGGCCGGTCCGGGTCGCACTGAAGGCCCGCCTTGGAGGGCGGTCCGGTTCACCCTGTAGGCCCGTCCCGGAGGCTCGTTCGTACGGGCGTTCCCTTTCATCGTTGTCCACCCTGTAGTGGCCCGCATGGGTGTTCCTTACGGAACGGCGAATATCGAGCCCGATCCGCCACTACACTGCACACAAGCGCGTCAGGCTCACAGCGTCGTGCGTCTTCCACGCGGCTGCCCCCTTCACCGCCTTCGGCCGCGGGACGGCCGTCCGCGAAGGACTAGTGAGGACTGAAGACCACGTGAGCTCGAAACCCGTCGTACTGATCGCCGAAGAACTCTCGCCCGCCACCGTCGACGCCCTCGGCCCGGACTTCGAGATCCGGCACTGCAACGGCGCGGACCGCGCCGAGCTGATCCCCGCCGTCGCCGATGTGGACGCCATCCTCGTGCGCAGCGCGACCAAGGTCGACGCCGAGGCCATCGCCGCCGCCAAGCGGCTGAAGGTCATCGCCCGCGCGGGCGTCGGCCTGGACAACGTCGACGTCTCCGCCGCCACCAAGGCCGGCGTGATGGTCGTCAACGCCCCCACCTCCAACATCGTCACCGCCGCCGAGCTCGCCTGCGGCCTGCTGATCGCCACCGCCCGGAACATCCCGCAGGCCAACACCGCGCTGAAGAACGGCGAGTGGAAGCGCAGCAAGTACACCGGCGTCGAGCTGAGCGAGAAGACCCTCGGCGTGGTCGGCCTCGGCCGGATCGGCGTCCTGGTCGCGCAGCGGATGTCGGCCTTCGGCATGAAGATCGTCGCCTACGACCCCTACGTGCAGCCCGCGCGGGCCGCGCAGATGGGCGTCAAGCTGCTGACGCTGGACGAGCTGCTGGAGGTCGCCGACTTCATCACCGTCCACCTCCCCAAGACCCCCGAGACCCTCGGTCTCATCGGGGACGACGCGCTGCACAAGGTCAAGCCGTCCGTCCGGATCGTCAACGCCGCGCGCGGCGGCATCGTGGACGAGGAGGCGCTGGCCAGCGCCCTCAAGGAGGGCCGGGTCGCGGGCGCGGGTCTGGACGTGTACGCGCAGGAGCCCTGCACGGACTCGCCGCTGTTCGAGTTCGACCAGGTCGTCGCCACCCCGCACCTGGGCGCCTCCACCGGAGAGGCGCAGGAGAAGGCGGGCATCGCGGTCGCCAAGTCGGTGCGGCTGGCGCTGGCGGGCGAGCTGGTGCCGGACGCGGTCAACGTCCAGGGCGGCGTGATCGCCGAGGACGTCAAGCCGGGGCTGCCGCTGGCCGAGCGGCTGGGCCGGATCTTCACCGCGCTGGCGGGCGAGGTCGCCGTCCGGCTCGACGTCGAGGTGTACGGCGAGATCACCCAGCACGACGTCAAGGTGCTCGAACTCTCCGCGCTCAAGGGCGTGTTCGAGGACGTGGTGGACGAGACCGTCAGCTACGTCAACGCCCCGCTGTTCGCGCAGGAGCGCGGCGTGGAGGTGCGGCTGACCACCAGCAGCGAGTCGCCCGAGCACCGCAACGTCGTCACCGTGCGCGGCACGCTGTCCGACGGCGCCGAGGTGTCCGTCTCCGGCACGCTGGCCGGGCACCGGAACCAGCAGAAGATCGTCGCGGTCGGCGACCACTCCGTGGACCTGGCGCTCGCCGACCACATGGCCTTCCTGCGGTACGCGGACCGCCCCGGCATGGTCGGCACGATCGGCCGCGTCCTGGGCGAGGCGGGCATCAACATCGCCGGTATGCAGGTCTCGCGCGCGGCGGCGGGCGGCGAGGCGCTGGTCGCCCTCACCGTGGACGACACGATCCCGGCGCCGGTGCTCGCCGAGATCGCCGAGGAACTCGGCGCGACGTCGGCGCGGGCGGTGAACCTCAGCGATTGAGGTGGGGCGGGGGCGGGGTTCCGTCGCGTACGCAGGGGCGCCGCCGGGTGCGCCGCGTGACCGCTGATCCCTTCCGCTCGCTTCCTTCGCTTGTGTTCGCTTCCTTCGCTTGTGTGGTGTGCTTCGGGCCCGGTCCCCTGTGAGGGGGGCCGGGCCCGTTGTCGTGCGGGGGAGGGGGCGGGCCGTTTCGGGCGCCGTTATGCCTGATGTGGCGGCAGTTCACCCGTACGGCCTAACGGGGCCCGTTCCGGACGTGCCCGCGCCCACGCCCGCGAACGCCGGGCGGCCCCGCGCCGCCCCCTCCTCTCCGACTCGACGCACGGCCGTCACCGTCGCGCAATGGATGGTGCGCGTGTTCTCTGCGGACGCGTGCGAAAGGAGAGAGACACCATGAATGCACCCCTGGGTGACACCCCTCAGGACCTGACGGGCCTGAACGTGGTCGACGCGGAGGGCACCAAGGTGGGCTCGGTCCAGCAGATCTACCGGGACGACACCACCAACGCCCCCGAGTGGGTCACCGTGCGCACGGGGCTCTTCGGTTCGAAGGAGACCTTCGTACCGCTGACCGGGGCCCGGCGGGTCGGCGACGAACTGCACGTCCCGCACGCCAAGAAGCGGGTCAACGACGCCCCGCGCATCGACGCCGACGGCCACCTGGAACCGTCGGAAGAGGAACAGCTGTACCGCCACTACGGGATGACCCGTCCGGGTACCGCCGCGGCCGGCAAGGAGAGCGCCCAGGAGCGTTCCACCGGTGAACGCGAGCGGATGGCGGCCCAGAGCGAGCAGCCGAAGGCCGGAACGGGCATGTTCCGCGGCCGGGCCGACACCGAGGCCGGGCGGACCAAGGAGCAGAACCCGGAGATGCTCGTCTCCGAGGAGCGCCTGCACATCGGCACCGAGGAGCACGAGACCGGCCGGGCCCGCCTGCGCAAGCACGTGGAGACCGAGAAGGTCAGCCGTACCGTGCCGGTGAGTCACGAGGAGGTCCGGGTGACCCGAGAGAGGATCACGGACGACGAGCGGCGCCAGGGCAGGACGGCACCCCGCCTCGGCAACGGCGAGGTGGAGGTCGTGCTGCACGAGGAGCGGCCGGTCGTCAGCAAGGAGGCCGTCCCGGTCGAACGGGTGCGGCTGCAGACCGAGCGGGTGACCGAGCAGAGGGAGGTCTCCGCGGACGTGCGCAGGGAAGAGGTGGACTACGACGACGGCACCGGGAAGTTCCAGGGCCAACGCGGTCAGCGCGGCGGCCCGGACGAGAAACGGTGACCCGGCCGACGACGTCTGACGTTCCCCGCTGACGGGCGCCCCCGGCGCCCTATGGGACAGCCCCACTGAGCGGCCACCGTCCCACGACGACCAACGCGAAGCCCGGCCCGGCCGCATGTGCGGTCGGGCCGGGTGGTGTTGCCGTCTTGTGGGTGGGTGCCGCGGGGGTGTGGGGTCGGGGGCGGGTGCCTCGTTGGGCCTGTCGGGTGGGGCGGTTGCTGTGTCCCGGGGGCGCCTGGCTCGTCACCGTGGTCGTCAGCCCGGGCCGTCACCCCCGCCGCAGTCGTGCCGTCTTCAGGGCCATGTGGAGCAGGAGCCGGTCCTCGCCGGCGTCCAGGTCGAGGCCCGTCAGCTTCTCGACGCGGGACAGGCGGTAGTAGAGGGTCTGGCGGTGGATGCCGAGCGCCTGGGCGGTGCGGCTCGCCTGACCGGCGCAGTCGAGGAACACCTCGGCCGTGCGGGCGAGCTCGGCGTGGGCCGGGGCCAGGAGGGGGCGCACCGTCGCGTCGGGCTCCGCCGTGGGCAGTTCGGCCAGGAGACGGTACGCGCCGATGGCGTCCCACTGGGCCACCGGGCCCAGGTGCGGTTCGGCGCGGGCGGCGCGCGCCGCGGCCAGCGCCGTCCGCCAGCCCCTCGGCAGGTCGGCCAGGTCCCGCAGGGGAGCGGCGAGCCCGGCGGCGCTCGGCGGTGGCCCGGCGTGCCGGGGGGAGGAGCCGATCCCGGGGCGGGCGGTGGATCCGGCGGGGGTGCCGGGGCCGGGCGGCGACCCGGAACCGGACGCGGGACCGGATCCCGGCCGGGCGCGGTTGGCCGTCGCCCCGCCCGCGCGGGGCGAGCGCAGCAGGTGTTCGGCCACGGCCTGGGCGGTGGCCAGGGAGGTGGGGGAGCGCAGCCGGACGAGGGCGGCGAGCGCCGGGGGTGCGGCGGGTGACGGGGAGCCGGTGGGTCCGGGGGGCTCGGGGTCGGTGGTGTCGGGGCGGTCCGGGGCCGTCGGGGGCAGGGTGCAGGTGGTGAGGAGGCCGGGGAGGTTGGGGAGCGGGGCGGTGTCCGTGTCGGACGCGTCCCACGGCGTCACCGCGACGACCGTCACGGGGACCTCGCGCTCCAGGCGCAGGGCCTCGCGCAGCGCGTCGGCGGCGGTGGCGCGGCCGGCGGGGCGGGAGAGCAGCAGTTCCCGCAGCAGGTCGCTGATCTCGGCGCCGGTCCGGGCTTCGGCCGCCAGGAGGATGCCGATGCGGTCGGCGGTCTCCATGGCCTGCTCGATGCTCGGGTCGGGGGGTGTGCCGGGCGCGCCGAGTTCCAGGTCGGCGAGGTGGCCGTCGTCCAGCAGCCACACGTAGCCGTGCACCACGCCGCGGTGGCGGACGGGCAGGCAGATCCGGCCGGTGAAGACGCCGGCCGCCGGGTCGGGCGGGATGCGCAGGGCCGAGGTGGCGCGGGCGATGCCGAACCCCTCGAACCACGCGCGGACGGCCGCGGTGGACCGGCGCTGGAGGATCGACCGGGTGCGGACCGGGTCCATGACCAGGTCGTCGTCGCTCTCGTGCGCGCCGAAGGCGATCAGGGCGAAGTCCCGGTCTTCCAGGGTCGCGGGGGCCTTGAGCGTGGCCGAGATCTCGTCCACGAGCTGTTGATAAGCGCCTCGCATCGGCCCCTAGCTCCTCTCCGGTCACAGCGGTCATGGTGGGCATCGACCATTGTCCTGTCTCGGGGGCCTGGGGGACGCCTGGTGCGGGGGTGGCGCGGGGTGCGGCGTGGCGGGGTGGGCGTGGGACGCGGTGCGGTCGTGCGGACGCGGTGGCCGTGGGGTGCGGTGGTCGTGGGGTGCGGTGGTCGTGGGGCTCGGTGGTCGTGGGGATGCGGGGCGGGGGTGCAACCGGGGGCCGTCTCTTCGGCGTCCACCGGTCAGTGGTGGTTCGCCTTCCGTATCCGTCCGCTCCACCGGGAGCCGCGAACCTGGGCGCGGTGGGGTCCGCCGACGACGCCCGCTCCGCCGGGCCCGGCCTCGCCCCGGGCGGTCCGAGACGGCCCGGGACCGGAGGGTGACGGTCCGGGAAAACCCGCTTCCGCCACCGGGGTCACCCTTTCTCATACATCCGTCTGAGATCCCGGCCACGAACCCGTGACACCTGTCGATGGTCGCCGCCCTGCGAGATCCTTAAGTTTCAGGTGGCTCATCTTGCCGTTGTGCGGCCGTAACCCGGCGCACCCGGCGTTGTCATCGTGAATCGTGGAGGTGCCCCATGCTGGGTCCCGTGCTCCTCGCCGCAGCCCGCAGCGGCAGCATCCGCCGGATAGTTTCGGCCGCTCCGGTCACCCGCCCCGTGGTGGATCGTTTCGTCGCCGGCGAGCGCCTGGACCAGTCCATGGCGGCCGTGCGGTCGCTGGCCGAGCGCGGTCTTGAGGTCACCCTCGACCACCTCGGCGAGGACATCACCGACCCGGCCGAGGCGCTGCGCAACCGCGACGCCTACCTCCAGCTCGCCGAGACGCTGAACGCCGAGGGCCTGGGCGTGCGCGCCGAGATGTCCGTGAAGCTGTCCGCCTTCGGGCAGGCGCTGGCGGGCGGGCACGACCTGGCGCTGAAGAACGTCACCCCGGTCGTGGAGGCCGCCGCCGAGGCGGGCACGACGGTGACGCTGGACATGGAGGACCACACCACGGTCGACTCCACGCTGGCCATCCTGGGCGAGCTGCGCAAGCGCTTCCCGCAGACCGGCGCGGTGGTGCAGTCGTACCTGTTCCGCACCGAGGACGACTGCCACGCCCTGGCGGGCGAGGGCTCCCGGGTGCGGCTGGTGAAGGGCGCGTACAAGGAGCCCGCGACCGTCGCCTTCCAGGACAAGCGGGAGGTCGACAAGGCGTATGTACGCTGTCTGAAGATCCTGATGGCGGGCCAGGGCTACCCGATGATCGGGTCGCACGACCCGCGCATGGTGGCCATCGCGCAGGAGCTCGCCACCCGGTACGGCCGGAAGCTGGACGAGTACGAGTTCCAGATGCTGTTCGGCATCCGGGAGGCCGAGCAGGAGCGCCTGGTCGCGGAGGGACACCGTATGCGGGTGTACGTCCCCTACGGGACGGACTGGTACGGATACTTCATGCGGCGGCTCGCGGAGCGCCCGGCGAACCTGGCGTTCTTCCTGCGGTCGCTGGTCTCCCGCGGCTGATCGACCGCGGCCGGCCGCCCGCGCGCGGTTGTCCGGCCGGGTGACCCCCGGCCGGCCCCCCACCACTTCCCGTACGCACCGACGATCGAAGGAGACACGGCCACCATGGATGCTGTGACCCAGGTCCCCGTGCCGGTTAACGAGCCGGTTCACACCTACGCCCCCGGCACCCCGGAGCGCGCCCGCCTGGAGGCCAAGCTCAAGGAGCTTGCCGAGAACCCGATCGACCTGCCGATGACCATCGGCGGCGAGCGCCGCATGGGCGGCGGCGAGCGGTTCGACGTCGTGCAGCCGCACCGTCACTCGGCCAAGCTCGGCACGTACGCCAACGCCACCGTCCAGGACGCGCAGGACGCGGTGGACGCCGCGCTCGCCGCCGCCCCGGCGTGGCGCGCGATGTCCTTCGACGACCGCGCCGCGATCATCCTGAAGGCCGCGGACCTGCTCGCCGGCCCGTGGCGCGAGACGATGGCCGCCGCGACCATGCTCGGCCAGTCCAAGACCGCGCAGCAGGCCGAGATCGACACGCCGTGCGAGCTGGTCGACTTCTGGCGGTTCAACGTGCACTTCGCGCGGCAGATCCTGGCGGAGCAGCCGCCGGTCAACGCCCCCGGCGTGTGGAACCGCTCGGACCACCGCCCGCTGGAGGGCTTCGTCTACGCGATCACGCCGTTCAACTTCACGGCCATCGCGGGCAACCTGCCCACCGCCCCGGCGCTGATGGGCAACGTCGTGGTCTGGAAGCCGTCCCCGACGCAGACGTTCTCCGCCGTGCTGCTGATGCAGCTCCTGGAGGAGGCCGGGCTGCCCAAGGGCGTCATCAACCTGGTGACCGGTGACGGCAAGGACGTCTCCGAGGTCGCGCTGAACCACCCCGACCTGGCGGGCATCCACTTCACGGGTTCGACCAAGACCTTCCAGTACCTGTGGAAGACGGTCGGCATGAACATCGAGAAGTACAAGACCTACCCGCGTCTGGTCGGCGAGACCGGCGGCAAGGACTTCATCGTCGCCCACCCGTCGGCGGACCGCGCGGTCCTGAAGACGGCGATGACCCGTGGCGCCTTCGAGTTCCAGGGTCAGAAGTGTTCCGCCGCCTCGCGCGCCTACATCCCGGCCTCCATCTGGAACTCCGGTTTCAAGGAGGAGTTCGCGGCCGAGGTCGAGGGCCTGTCCATGGGCGACGTGACGAACCTGGACAACTTCATGTCCGCCGTCATCGACGAGCGCTCCTTCGCCAAGAACAAGGCCGCGATCGACCGCGCCAAGAACGACCCGACCATAGAGGTCGTGGCCGGTGGC
Organism: Streptomyces sp. NPDC003077; assembly: GCF_040611095.1. Lineage (NCBI taxonomy): Bacteria > Bacillati > Actinomycetota > Actinomycetes > Kitasatosporales > Streptomycetaceae > Streptomyces > Streptomyces sp. NPDC003077. The sequence continues at coordinate 35,172 of NZ_JBEXNM010000044.1, forward strand.
ACCTACGACGACAGCGAGGGCTACTTCGTCCGTCCGACGGTCCTGGTCTCCACCGACCCGGAGAACGAGATCTTCAAGGACGAGTACTTCGGTCCCATCCTGGGCGTCTTCGTGTACGAGGACGACGAGTACGAGGCGATGCTGGACCAGATGGAGTCGGCCTCGGCCTACGGCCTGACCGGTTGCGTCATCGCGCAGGACCGTGCCGCCGCCGCCCGCACCTGCGAGAAGCTGCGCTTCGCGGCCGGCAACTTCTACATCAACGACAAGCCCACCGGCGCCGTCGTCGGCCAGCAGCCCTTCGGCGGTGGCCGCGCGTCCGGCACCAACGACAAGGCGGGCGCCAAGCAGAACCTGATGCGCTGGACCTCCACCCGCTCCATCAAGGAGACGCTGGTCCCGCCGACGGACTACCGCTACCCGCACATGGGCTGACCTCCGCGCACGCCCGCGTGAACGGCGGACCGCCCCTGGCCATCGCGGCCAGGGGCGGTCCGCCGTTTTGGCGAGGTGGGGGCGCGGCCGTCTCAGATAGTAGGAAGCCCAAGTAGTTGTGCAGACATCACGGCGTAACGGGTCTACGTTTGTAGGAGCTGAACGTACCGTTCCACCAGCGATGGCGGACGAAGGCCCGGTGCGCGAGCGCAGGTGATCCCTGCGGCATCCCGGCCCCCGCCGATCCCGGTCGTTCGCGCACCGACGAATCCTTCCTATCGGGGCTTCCGTATTGGAGACGTGCATCATGGCCGTTACCGCTGTCCGCAGGACCCGTCACTCCTCCCGTACCGCCGAGGCCGGCAAGGACGCCACCCGCAAGAAGGCCGCCGCCGCGCTCCAGCGGGCGCTGGACCGGCGGGACAACGGGGGCGCGACGGGGCACTGAGTCCCGGTCCTCGCTCTTTCCGGGGGCGGTCCGCGTGCGCTTCCGGTCCGTACGCTCCCGGTTCGTCCCTCCGGTTCGTTCCCGATGCGGTTCGGGGGCTGCCGGGGGACGATGGGAGTGCGGTTGCACCGGCGTTGTGTGCGCCTTGGCTTTCGTGCGGGGGCGGTGTCTGTCGCGGGTGCTGCACGGTGGGTCGTACGCCTTCTGTTTTTACGGGGTCGGGGCCGCCCCGGGATACCTCCTCGCGGCAGTTGCGCCTCCCCGACGCGATGTAGGTCACCGGCCGCCGCGCCCCAGTCCGCTGCGGGGGCACCCCGGGACGTCCCCTTTCGTCGGTTTGGCGGCTGATCGCCGGTGGGGGTTCGCCGCCTCGCACGACGCGATGTAGTCACCGGCCGCCGCGCCCCAGTCCGCTGCGGGGGCACCCCGGGACGTCCCCTTTCGTCCGTTTGGCGGCTGATCGCCGGTGGGGGTTTCTCGCCTTGGGTGACGCTTACGGGTACGGGCCCGGGGCGGTGACCCGGGGACGGAAGGGAGCAGGGCCATGAAGGCAGTCCAGTATCGGGAGGTCGGTGCGGCTCCCGAGGTTGTCGGCATCCCGGAGCCCGAGGTGGGGCCGGGTGAGGTTCTGCTGAAGGTGACCGCGGCGGGTGTTTGCCACTCCGACTTCGCCGTCATGAGCATGCCTGCCGAGCAGCTCCGTTTTCCGCTGCCGCTCACGCTCGGCCATGAGGGCGTCGGCGTCGTGGCCGAGCTGGGTGCCGGTACCACCGGGTTCGAGGTGGGTGACGCGGTCGCCGTGTACGGGCCCTGGGGCTGCGGGGCGTGTGCCAAGTGCGCGGAGGGCAAGGAGAACTACTGCCTGCGCGCCTCCCGGCTCGGCATCTTTCCGCCGGGCCTCGGTGCTCCGGGCGCGATGGCCCCGTACATGGTCGTGGACGACCCGCGCCACCTGGTGCCGCTGGGTGACCTCGATCCGGTGCGGACGGTTCCGCTGACGGACGCCGGTTTGACGCCGTACCACGCCGTCAAACGCTCGCTGCCCAAGCTGTTGCCCGGCTCCACCGCGGTCGTCATCGGCACCGGTGGTTTGGGGCACGTGGCGATCCAGATCCTGCGGGCGATGACCGCCGCCCGGGTGGTGGCCCTCGACGTCAGCGAGGAGAAACTGGAGCTGGCCCGCCAGGTCGGCGCGCACCATGCCGTGCTGTCGAACGACGAGGCGCCCGAGGCCGTCCGGAGGATGACCGGTGGCGTGGGTGCCGAGCTGGTGCTGGACTTCGTCGGCGCGAAGCCCACGGTGGCCCTCGCGGGTGCCATGGCGGCGGTCGAGGCGGACGTCACCATCGTGGGCATCGGCGGTGGCGCGCTGCCGGTGGGTTTCGGTTCCCTGGCGTACGAGGCCACCGTCACCGCGCCGTACTGGGGGAGCCGGGCGGAGCTGGGTGAGGTGCTGGCACTGGCGCACGCGGGCGCGGTCGAGGTGCACGTGGAGACGTACGGCATCGACGAGGCGCCCAAGGCGTACGAGCGGCTGCACGCCGGGAAGGTCAAGGGGCGGGCGGTGATCCTGCCGCAGGAGTGAGGGGCCCGTCCCCGTCCCCTCTCAGCGCTTCCGGGACCGCGTCACCTCGAAGTGGTCGATCCGCTCGCCCGACTCGGCCAGCGCGGTCACCTTCATGCGCGGCCGGTGCCCGGCGCTTACCTCCACGGCGAGGAAGGAGAAGCCGGTGTAGCGCACCCGGGACCACTCGACCTTCTCGGGCGCCTTCCCGCGCTCCTTCGTCCAGTGGTAGGTGGAGACCTCGTCGAGGTCGTGGACGTGGCCCTCGTAGCTGTCCGGTACCGGGAAGTCGTACAGCGCGCGGCCCGCGCCGCCGGCCGTGACGTACACGATTCCCTCGCGGGCGGCGTCCACGGTCTGGCCGATCGGCATCTTCTTGCCGACCCGGCCGCCCTTGAGGGCGTCGGTCCGCTCATAGACGTGGTTGTGGCCGTTGATCACCAGGTCCACCTGGTGCTTCTCGAACAGCGGGACCCAGGCGTCGCGGACCCCGCCTTCGGAGGCGTGGGCGTTGGTGGTGGAGAAGGCGCAGTGGTGGAAGAAGACGACGACGAAGTCGATGTCCCGGGAGGCGCGCAGTTCGCCGAGGCGGCGGTCCAGCCATCGGGTCTGGGCGCCGTCGGTGTAGCCCTGGTTGGCGGGGATCTCGTACGAGACGTCGTTGGCGTCCAGGGCGACGACGCCGACGTTGCCGTAGGTGAAGGAGTAGACGCCGGGGGCGTTCTTCGCGTCCGGGCCGGTCTCGGGCAGCGTCCAGCGGGCGTTCTGGCCGCCGTAGCCGTTGGGGGAGTACCAGGCCTCCATGTCGTGGTTGCCGGTGGTCACCATCCACGGGACGGACTTGGCCACCGATTCCGTCTGCGCCAGGAACTGGTCCCATACGCGTGCGTCGTACGCGTCCTGCGTGGAGCCCGTGCCGCTGGGGTCGGCGTAGCAGATGTCGCCGGCGTGCAGGTGGAAGGAGGGGTTCTGGCCCAGGATGAGCTGGTCGTTGGCGAGGGCGTGGTAGCTGACGCCCTGGTCGCCGAAGGCGGTGAAGACGAAGCTCTCCGGGCGGGCCGGGGCGGTGCGGAACGAGCCGATGGTGGAGACGTGGCGGGCGTCGGCCGGGTCGAAGCCGTCGTGGCCGACGCCGTAGTAGTACGTGGTGCCCGGGCGCAGCCCGTCCAGCGCGGCGTGCAGGTAGTACTGGTCGACGGCCGGGAGTTTGGCCGTCAGCGCGGGTGTGTGCAGGTCGCGGACCTCCGCCGGGATGCGGTGGCTGAGGTCCCACGGCGTGCGGCCGATCCGCAGGAAGGGCCGCCTGACGGGGAGGGGCACCTGCCAGGAGACGCGCATCTGTGTGCGCGGGTCGGCGCCGAAGGCGAGGTGGCGGCCGAAGGGCGCGACGAGGGAACCGTCCACCCGCGTGGTCGCGTGCGAGGTCAGCAGGGTGGGGGAGGCGGAGGCGGCCTGGGCGGCGCCCGGCAGCAGGCCGCCGGCCGCGACGGCGCCCGCGGTGACGGCGGAGGTGCGCAGCAGGCCGCGGCGGGTGAACTTGGCGCGCAGGTACTCGTGCTGCTCGGCCATGCTCATCCGGCTCGCGAGCCGTTCCGGTATCCCGACGCGGGGGAGGTCGGACGAACCGGGGGCGGAACCAGGGGGAAGAGCTGTCATGCGGCCGAAGTTCCCAGCGGCAGACGACGGGAGGGGGGATGGCAGGTGAACTCCGGTTGACCGGCTGCCCATGTGTCCGTATGCCGGACCCCCGGTGTCATGGCGTGGGACGCGCAGTAGGGTCCCCTCATGTCTCGCAGCATTCGCCTCGCAGTGATCCCCGGTGACGGCATCGGCCAGGAGGTCGTGGCCCAAGGGCTCAAGGTCCTCGGCGCCGTCCTCCCGCAGGACGTCAAGCTCGAAGCCAAGGAGTACGACCTCGGCGCCAGGCGGTGGCACGCCACCGGCGAGACGCTGCCCGACGCGGAACTCGACGCGCTCAAGGAGCACGACGCGATCCTGCTCGGGGCCATCGGCGACCCCTCCGTGCCCTCCGGCGTCCTGGAGCGCGGGCTGCTGCTCAAGCTCCGGTTCGCCTTCGACCACTACGTCAACCTGCGCCCGGCCAAGCTGTTCCCGCGCACCGCGTCGCCGCTGGCCGGCCGCCCCGACATCGACTTCGTCGTCGTCCGCGAGGGCACCGAAGGACCGTACACCGGCAACGGCGGCGCGCTGCGGACCGGCACTCCGGCGGAGGTCGCCACCGAGGTCAGCGTGAACACCGCCTACGGCGTCGAGCGGGTGGTGCGGGACGCGTACGAGCGGGCCAAGGCCCGGCCGCGCAAGAAGCTCACGCTGGTGCACAAGAACAACGTGCTGGTGCACGCCGGCCACATGTGGAAGCGCATCTTCGACGCGGTGGGCACGGAATACCCCGAGGTCACCACCGACTACCTGCACGTCGACGCCGCGACGATCTTCTTCGTCACGCAGCCGGAGCGGTTCGATGTCATCGTCACCGACAACCTCTTCGGCGACATCCTCACCGACCTCGCCGCGGCGGTGACCGGCGGCATCGGTCTGGCGGCCTCCGGCAACATCAACCCCTCCGGCGCCTTCCCGTCCATGTTCGAGCCGGTGCACGGCTCGGCCCCGGACATCGCCGGCACCGGCAAGGCCGATCCCACGGCCACCGTCCTCTCGGTCGCCCTCATGCTGCGCCACCTCGGCCTGGAGGCGGAGGCCGCGCGCGTCGAGGAGGCCGTGGCGGCGGACCTGGAGGCGCGCGGCGACACCGCGCGCACGACGGACGAGATCGGGGACGCGCTGGCGGCCCGGGTGGCGGGGGCCTGAGGGCCCGGATTCGTCACCGAGGGTTCCCGTACGTGCGGCGCCGGGTCACCGATCCGGCGCTGTGCGCGTTCTCACGCCGGGCGGTTTTCCGGGGGTGGGGCGGGGACCGTTCCAGCGGTGCCGGTGGCGTGTTTCCGCCCTTCCGCCGGCGCGTTCCCTCCCTTCCCGCGGCTGGGCTACCGCCCGGTTGGGTGCGACCATCGACCTCTGACCGCCGTATCGACGGTTCCCTATTCGGTCACACGGGAGCGATAATCGAACGTGGGGCCGTCGTGAACAGGGAAATTCCGCAGGCGTTCTGCACCGACAGGGACCTCGTGAACGCGGCCACCGGAACACCCCCGGTACCGCGCCTTCCAAGGCGGCCCCGGTCCCCGGCCGGACGCCGGCCCGGTGGCCACCGGTGCCGGAACACGTAGTGAAGGACGCAGTCATGACGACGCCCACGATCGAGCTCAAGCCCTCCTCGAACCCGACGGCCGCCGCGGAGCGGGAGCGCATCCTGACCCGGCCGGGTTTCGGACGGCACTTCACCGACCACATGGTGACGATCAAGTGGACCGAGGGCCGCGGGTGGCACGACGCGGAGCTGACGCCGTACGCGCCGCTGTCGATGGACCCGGCGAACATGACGCTGCACTACGCGCAGACGATCTTCGAGGGCCTGAAGGCGTACCGCCAGCCCGACGGCACGGTCGCCACCTTCCGCCCGGACGCCAACGCCCGCCGCTTCCAGGCGTCCGCCCGCCGGCTGAGCATGCCCGAGCTGCCCGTCGAGATGTTCATCGCGGCCTGCGACGCGCTGGTCAAGCAGGACAAGGACTGGGTCCCGCAGACCGGCGAGGAGTCCCTCTACCTGCGCCCCTTCATGATCGCCACTGAGGTCGGCCTCGGCGTGCGCCCGGCGAACGAGTACCTCTTCGTCGTCATCGCCTCCCCGGTCGGCGCGTACTTCTCCGGCGGCGTCAAGCCGGTCTCGGTCTGGCTCTCCGAGGAGTACGTGCGCGCCTGCCCCGGCGGCACCGGCGCCGCCAAGACCGGCGGCAACTACGCCGCCTCCCTGGTCGCCCAGGCCCAGGCCATCGAGCACGGCTGCGACCAGGTCGTCTGGCTGGACGCCATCGAGCGCCGCTGGATCGAGGAGATGGGCGGCATGAACCTGTACTTCGTGTACGGCAACCGCATCGTCACCCCCGAGCTGAGCGGCTCCCTGCTGCCCGGCATCACCCGTGACTCGCTGCTGTCCATCGCCGCCGACATGGGCTACGAGGTCGCCGAGGGCCGCATCTCGGTCGAGGACTGGAAGGCCGCCACCGAGGACGGCTCCCTGACCGAGGTCTTCGCCTGCGGCACCGCCGCCGTCATCACCCCGGTCGGCTCGGTGAAGTCCACCCGCGCCAACTGGACGGTCGCCGACGGCCAGCCGGGTGAGGTGACGATGAAGCTCCGCAAGGCCCTCCTGGACATCCAGACCGGTGCGGCGCAGGACACGCACGGGTGGATGCACCCGCTGGGCTGAGCCCGCGCTCTCCCCGTTCTTCGGGCGGGGCCGGGCTCACCGGCTCCCGCTCGCACCACGGCCCGCCGCCGAGATCTTTCGAGGTCTTGGGGGCGGGCCGTTTGCGTGCGCGCCTTTCGTCGGCCCGTCGGTTTGAGTGCTGCTCAATAGCGTGTGCCGGATCGGGAAGTCAATGCTTCCGTTTACATGCCTCCCATGGTTAGAGTGCCACTCAAAACCGACCGGGAGGTAACACGGGATGCGGCTGACCCCCACCGAACGTGACCGGCTGCTGTTGTTCGGCGCGGCCGAGCTGGCGCGGGCGCGCCGGGCGCGCGGGCTGAAGCTGAACGTGCCCGAGGCAACCGCGATCATCGCGGACACGGTCTGCGAGGTGGCCCGGGACGGGGGCCGCCTCGCTTCCGCCATCGAGGCGGCCCGGGCGGTGCTGGGGCCGGACGACGTGCTGCCGGGGGTGGCCGACGTGGTCACCGAGGTGCACGTCGAGGCCGTCTTCGAGGACGGCTCGCGGCTGGCGGTGGTCCCGGAGCCGATCCGGGGCGGGTCGCTGGGGGAGCGGGCGCCCGGGGCGGTGCTGCCCGGCCCGGCCGACCGGGAGCCGGAGCCCGCGCTGACGCTGCGGGTGCGCAACACCGCCGCCGTGCCGGTCAGCGTCACCTCGCACTTCCACTTCTTCGAGGCCAATCCGCGGCTGGAGTTCGACCGGGCCGCTGCCTATGGGATGCGGCTGTGCGTGCCGGCCGGGTCGTCGGTGCGGTTCGATCCGGGTGGGGAGGTGGTGGTCGGGCTGCTGCCGATCGGCGGTGAGCGGGTCGCCATCGGGTTCGCCGGGCTGGTGGACGGGCCGCTGGACGCGCCCGGGGCCAAGGAGGAGGCGCTGCGGCGGGCGGTGGCGTGCGGATATCTGGGGGCGGAGGCGCGGAGCCGCCCGTTCCCGGACGCGCGGCGGCCCCCGGCTCCGGACGAAGCCCCCGTCACCACACCCCACCCCGCCGAAGAGGAGGCCCACTCATGAGCAGCGCGAGCATCGATCCCCGGGAATACGCCTCCGTGCACGGCCCGCGGGCCGGGGACCGGGTGGTGCTGGGGGACTCCGGGCTCGTGGTGCGGGTGGAGTCGGACGCGCAGAAGCCGGGGGACGAGTTCCTGGCGGGCTTCGGGAAGACGGCCAGGGACGGGCTGCACCTCAAGGCCGCGGCGGTCCGCGAGACCTGTGACCTGGTCATCAGCAACGTCCTGGTGATCGACGCGATCCAGGGCATCCGGAAGGTGTCCATCGGCATCCGGGAGGGCCGGATCAGCGGCATCGGGCGGGCCGGGAACCCGGACACGCTGGACGGGGTGGACGTGGTCGTCGGGACGGGGACGACGATCGTCTCCGGGGAGGGGATGATCGCGACGGCCGGTGCCGTGGACACGCACGTGCACCTGCTCTCGCCCCGGGTGATGGAGGCGTCGCTCGCGTCCGGGGTGACGACCATCATCGGGCAGGAGTTCGGGCCGGTGTGGGGGGTCGGGGTCAACTCGCCGTGGGCGCTGGGGCACGCCTTCGGGGCGTTCGACGCGTGGCCGGTGAACATCGGGTTCCTGGGGCGGGGTTCCTCGTCCTCGTCCGCGCCCCTGGTGGAGGCGCTGGCGGAGGGCGGGGCCTGCGGGTTCAAGGTGCACGAGGACATGGGCGCGCACACCCGCGCGCTGGACACCGCGCTGCGCGTCGCCGAGGAGCACGACGTGCAGGTGGCGCTGCACAGCGACGGGCTGAACGAGTGCCTGTCGGTCGAGGACACCCTGCGCGTCCTGGACGGCAGGACGATCCACGCCTTCCACATCGAGGGGTGCGGCGGCGGCCACGTCCCGAACGTGCTGAAGATGGCGGGCGTCCCGAACGTCATCGGGTCCTCCACCAACCCCACGCTGCCCTTCGGCCGGGACGCGGTCGCCGAGCACTACGGCATGATCGTCTCCGTCCACGACCTGAAGACCGACCTGCCCGGTGACGCCGCCATGGCGCGCGACCGCATCCGCGCCGGGACGATGGGCGCCGAGGACGTGCTGCATGACCTGGGCGCGATCGGCATCACCTCCTCGGACGCGCAGGGGATGGGCCGGGCCGGCGAGACCGTGCGCCGCACGTTCGCGATGGCCGGGAAGATGAAGGCCGAGCTGGGCCCCACCGAGGGCGACGGCCCGCACGACGACAACGGCCGCGTGCTGCGCTACATCGCCAAGCTGACCATCAACCCCGCCATCGCCCACGGCCTCGCGCACGAGATCGGGTCGATCGAGGTCGGCAAGATGGCCGACATCGTGCTGTGGCTGCCGCGCTTCTTCGGGGCCAAGCCGCAGCTCGTCCTGAAGTCGGGCTTCCCGGCGTACGGCGTGACCGGCGACCCGAACGCCGCCACCGACACCTGCGAACCGCTGGTCCTCGGCCCGCAGTTCGGCGGGTACGGCGCGGCACCCGCCGACCTCTCGGTGGCCTTCGTGGCGCGGGCCGCCGTCGAGGCGGGCGGGGACGGGCTGCCGACCCGCCGGCGCCGGGTCGCCGTGCGCGGCACGCGCGGCATCGGGCCCGCCGACCTCGTACGCAACAGCCGCATCGGCGACGTGCAGGTGGACGCGCACAGCGGCCTGGTGACGCTGGACGGCGACCCGATGCGCTCCGAACCGGCCGATTCGGTGTCGCTGTCCCGGTTGTACTTCCTGTGACCTGGCTTTTCATCCGGACCGGGTGGGCCTGTGCCCGCCCTCCGTCCGCCCGTTCCCGCGATGTTCCCCCTCTTTCCGCCCGTCCCCGCAAAGGAAAACCCGACCCGCCATGACCACCCCCGCCCCCCGCACCCCCGCCGCCGACGGCTTCCGCATGCCCCCCGAGTGGGCGCCGCACGACCGGACCTGGATGGCGTGGCCGGGCCCCAACGCCACCTTCGGCGAGGAGGGCGGCCCGCGGCTGGCGGCGGCCCGGCAGGCCTGGGCCGGTGTCGCGCGCGCGGTGCGCCGCTTCGAGCCCGTCACCGTCGTCGCCTCTCCCGGGCAGGCGGAGGGGGCGCGCGCCCTGCTCGGGCCGGACGTCGAGGTGGTGGAGCAGCCGCTGGACGACGCCTGGATGCGGGACATCGGGCCCACCTTCCTCACCGACGGGAACGGGGAACTGGCCGCCGCCGACTGGGTGTTCAACGGGTGGGGTGGTCAGGAGTGGGCGCGCTGGGAGCGGGACGCGCGGATCGGCCGTTACGTCTCCGGGCTGGCCGGGGCCCGTACGTACGCGTCGTCGCTGGTCAACGAGGGCGGCGGGTTGCACGTGGACGGGCAGGGCACCGTCCTGCTCACCGAGACCGTCCAGCTCGACCCGGGCCGCAACCCCGGGCTCACCCGCGCGGAGGTGGAGGCGGAGGTGCACGCGCACCTGGGCACCACCAAGGCGATCTGGCTGCCGCGCGGGCTCACCGCCGACTACGGGGAGTTCGGCACGCGCGGGCACGTGGACATCGTCGCCGCGTTCGCCCGGCCCGGCACCGTCCTCGTCCACACCCAGCCCGACCCCGGGCACCCGGACCACGCCGTGTGCGCGGAGATCGCCGAGCTGCTGCGCGCCGCCACCGACGCGCGCGGGCGGCGGCTGGAGGTGGTGGAGGTGCCCGCGCCCACCGTCACGGAGGTGGACGGCGAGCTGGTCGACTACTCCTACATCAACCACTACCTGTGCAACCGGGGCGTCGTGCTGTGCGCGTTCGGCGACCCGCGCGACGAGCGCGCCGCCGGGATCTTCCGCCGGCTCTTCCCCGACCGCACGGTGACGCTGGTGGACGCCCGTACGATCTTCGCAGCGGGTGGCGGCATCCACTGCGTCACCCAGCAGCAGCCCACCGTCTGAATCGGCGGCCCGCCTTTTCGCCAGGCGCCGCCCGCCCCCGGAGGTCCCCGTGTCCCCTCCCGCCCGCCGCCCCCGGCGGCGGCCCGCCGCGCCGCGCGAGCAGGTGCTCGCCGCCGCGATGGCCACCATCGCCGAAGCGGGCCTGGAGCGGCTGACCATGGCCGGGCTGGGCCGGGAGGTCGGCATGAGCAGCGGCCACCTCCTGTACTACTTCGGGACGAAGGACGAACTGCTGCTCCAGACCCTCCAGTGGAGCGAGGAGCAGCTCGGCGCCGAGCGGCGGGCCGCGCTGGCGCGCCCGCTGCCGGTGCGCGCGCGGCTGGACGCCCTGGTGGACCTCTACCTGCCCGACGGGCCGCGCGACCCGCGCTGGACGCTGTGGCTGGAGGTGTGGAACCGCTCGCAGTCCGCCGGGCCGCCCGCCCGCGAGCGCCAGCTCGAACTGGAGCTGGCCTGGCACCGCGACCTGGTGGCGCTGCTGGTCGAGGGCGCGTCGCGGGGTGAGCTGCGGGCGGTGGACGCGGAACGGTTCGCCACTCGGTTGCGCGCGCTGCTGGACGGGTTCGGCACCCATTTGGTCGTCGGGCTGCCGGGCACCGATCGGGAGCGGGTGCGGGAGCACGTGCGGGAGTTCTTGGACGAGTCGGTGGGGGCGGTCCTTCCGGATGCGGGGGAGGGCTGACGGGGCGGGGCGGGGGCGCACGCCGTCGATCCCGGCGCACGCGGACGCGCCGTCCGGGCCGCACCGGTCCGAGTGACGCACGATCGTTGTCCGTCGGGCCTTGTCCGCAGACCGATCGTCGGCGACCGTGATCGGCTATGGAACGACAGCAGTGGAAGAAGATATGGGTCGGCTCGGCCGGCAATATGGTCGAGTGGTTCGACTGGTTCGTTTACGCCAGTTTCGCCGTCTATTTCGCGGACTCCTTCTTCCCGAAGGGGAACGACACCGCGAACCTCATGAACACCATGGGGATCTTCGCCGTCGGTTTCTTCATGCGCCCGGTCGGCGGCTGGCTGCTCGGTCGCGTCGGGGACCGCAAGGGCCGCAAGGCGGCGCTCACCCTCACCGTCACGCTGATGTCCGCCTCGGCGATCCTCATCGCGATCGCCCCCACCTACGCGGTCGCGGGCTACGGCGGCGTCGCGGTGCTGCTGATCGCCCGCATGCTGCAAGGACTGTCGGTCGGCGGTGAGTACGCGGCCAGCGCGACGTACCTGACGGAGGCGTCCGCCCCCGGGCAGCGCGGGTTCGCCTCCAGCTTCCAGTACGTGTCCATGACGGCGGGCCAGTTGCTGGGCCTGGGCCTGCAGATCGTCCTCCAGCGCACCATGAGCGAGGACGCGCTGCACAGCTGGGCCTGGCGCATCCCGTTCATCATCGGCGCGTGCGGCGCCGCCGTCGTCTTCTACCTGCGCCGCAACATGCTGGAGACCGAGGTGTACGCGGCGGACGACGCGGCGCAGACCGACCCGGCGCGCGGCACCATCAAGGCGCTGCTGGCGCACAAGCGCGAGGCGCTGCTGGTCATCGCGCTCACCATGGGCGGCACGGTGGCGTACTACACGTACACGACCTACCTGACGAAGTACCTGTCGAACACCGTCGGGCTGCCGAAGTCCACGGCCTCGCTGGTGAGCTTCTGTGCCCTGTTCGTGTTCATGTGCCTTCAGCCGCTGGCCGGAAAGCTGTCGGACCGGATCGGCCGCCGACCGCTGCTGATCACCTTCGCGGTGGGCTCCACCTTCCTCACCGTGCCGATCATGACGCTGCTGCGGCACGCCGGCAGCTTCTGGCCCGCGTTCGGCCTCGCGCTGCTCGCGCTGGTCGTCGTCACCGGCTACACCTCGATCAACGCGTGCGTGAAGGCCGAGCTGTTCCCGACCGGCGTCCGCGCGCTGGGCGTGGCGCTGCCGTACGCCATCGCCAACGCGCTGTTCGGCGGCACCGCCGAGTACGTGGCGCTGTGGTTCAAGAACGGCGGCATCGAGTCCGGCTACTACTGGTACGTGGCGGGGTGCGCCGCCGTCTCCCTGGTGGTGTACGTGACGATGCGGGAGACCCGGTCGCTGGACCTGAACCGGATCGGCAAGGACGCGGCGGGCACGTCCGGGTCTTCCGGACGGGACGAGGGGCGGGCGGCTTCGGGGGTGGGTGCCTGAGGAGGCGTCGCCGCGCGGCCGGTTCGCGCCGTGCGCGGGTTCGTATCGTGAGACCGGTTCGCCCCGCGCACGGCGGCGTGGAAGACTGCGCCCGTGCACTCGTTCGCCACGATTATTGGCAACAGGCGCGCCGGTCCGCAGTGACCGCCCCGTACCGACCGAGTACGGCGTGGCCACCGTCGTCCAGACCCGCGCGCAGACCTCTCGCTACCCGCGAGGGGTCTTTTCGTTTTCCGGCCCACCCCATGCGGGGAGCGGAGCGCGGGGGATCATGGAGGGACGGCGGAGCCGGTCATCCGGAGACCGAGATCCCGACAGGAGTCAGACCAGCATGACGGACGCATCCGACGACAGCTTCCCCGGCGACGGCTTCCCCGACGACGCCTTCCACGTCTTCGACACGACGCTGCGCGACGGCGCGCAGCGCGAGGGCATCAACCTCACCGTCGCCGACAAGCTCACCATCGCCCGGCACCTGGACGACTACGGCGTCGGCTTCATCGAGGGCGGCTGGCCCGGCGCCAACCCCCGCGACACCGAGTTCTTCCAGCGGGCCCGCGACGAACTGGACCTGCGGCACGCCCGGCTCGTCGCGTTCGGCGCCACCCGCAAGGCCGGTGTACGGGTCGAGGAGGACCCGCAGGTCGCGGCGCTGCTGGAGTCCGGCGCCCCGGTGATCACGCTCGTGGCCAAGTCCCACGTCCGGCACGTCGAACTGGCGCTGCGCACCACGCCCGAGGAGAACCTGGCGATGGTCCGCGACACCGTCGCCCACCTGCGCGCGCACGGCCGCCGCGTCTTCCTGGACTGCGAGCACTTCTTCGACGGCTACGCCCTGGACGCGGACTACGCCAAGCGCGTGGTGCGCACCGCGAGCGAGGCCGGCGCCGACGTGGTCGTGCTGTGCGACACCAACGGCGGCATGGTGCCCGCCCAGATCACCGCCGTCGTGCGGACCGTGCTGGCCGACACCGGCGCCCGGCTGGGCGTGCACGCCCAGGACGACACCGGGTGCGCCGTCGCCAACACCCTCGCCGCCGTCGACGCGGGCGCCACGCACGTCCAGTGCACCGCCAACGGCTACGGGGAGCGGGTGGGCAACGCCAACCTCTTCCCCGTCGTGGCCGCGCTGGAGCTGAAGTACGGGCGGCGGGTGCTGCCCGAGGGCAAGCTCGCCGAGACCACCCGGATCTCGCACGCCATCGCCGAGGTCGTCAACCTCATCCCGTCCACCCACCAGCCGTACGTCGGCGTCTCGGCGTTCGCCCACAAGGCGGGGCTGCACGCCTCCGCGATCAAGGTCGACCCCGACCTCTACCAGCACATCGACCCGGCGCTGGTCGGCAACAGCATGCGGATGCTGGTCTCCGACATGGCCGGCCGCGCCTCGATCGAGCTCAAGGCCCGGGAGCTGGGCATCGACCTCGGCGGCGACCGCGAGCTCGTCGGCCGGGTCGTGGAGCGCGTCAAGGAACGCGAGCTGGCGGGCTACACGTACGAGGCCGCCGACGCGTCCTTCGAACTGCTGCTGCGCGAGGAGGCGGCGGGCCGGCCGCTGCGGTACTTCCGCGTGGAGTCCTGGCGGGCCATCGTCGAGGACCGCCCGGACGGCACGCACGCCAACGAGGCCACCGTGAAGCTGTGGGCCAAGGGCGAGCGGATCCTCGCCACCGCCGAGGGCAACGGCCCGGTCAACGCGCTGGACCGGGCGCTGCGGGTGGGCCTGGAGCGGATCTACCCACAGCTCGCCGGGATGGAGCTGGTGGACTACAAGGTCCGCATCCTGGAGGGCCGGCTCGGCACCGGCTCGATCACGCGCGTCCTGGTGTCCACCAGCGACGGGCAGGGCGAGTGGTCGACGGTCGGCGTCGCGGAGAACGTGATCGCCGCCTCCTGGCAGGCGCTGGACGACGCGTATGTGTACGGGCTGATGCGGGCGGGGGTTCAGCCGCAGGAGCCGCAGGGCTCACAGGACGCGTAGGTCTCGTAGGTCTTGCAGGACTCGCGGGTCTCGCAGGACTTACAGGTCTCGTAGGTCTTGCAAGTCTCGTAGGACTCGCAGGACCCGGGGCGGGCCGGTCGGCCTTGGGGAAGGCCCGTGCACCCGCCGCCCGTCCCCCATACACATGCGCCGCGACCTCGGCGCGGGCCCTCGCAAGGGCCCGACCGGGGTCGCGGCGCGGTAAGGAACGGCGGGCGTGCCGCGCGGGGCGCGTCGTCGGCCCTGCGTGCTGTCAGCCCTGCGGGGCGGCCTTGACCGCCGAGATGTCGAAGCCGAGCTTCACCTTGTCGCTGACCATCACGCCGCCGGCCTCCAGCGCCGCGTTCCAGGTGATGCCCCACTCCGAGCGCTGGATCTCGGCGCTGCCGGCGAAGCCGACGCGCTCGGCGCCGTACACGTCGGTGGCCGAGCCGAGGAACTCCAGGTCGATGGTGAGCGGCTTGGTGACGTCCTTGATGGTCAGGCTGCCGGTCATCCGGTAGGTGTCCGCGCCCACGCGCTCGGCGGAGGTGGAGCGGAAGGACATCAGGGGGAAGGCTGCGGCGTCGAAGAAGTCCGCGCTGCGCAGGTGCGCGTCCCGGTCCGCCACGCCGGTGTCGACCGAGGCGATCCGGATGTCGAGGGAGGCGGTGGACCGGGACGGCTCGGTGCCGTCCAGGTGCAGCGTGCCCTCGAAGTCACCGAAGATGCCGCGGACGTTGGTGACCATGGCGTGCCGGACGGTGAAGCCGATCTGGGTGTGCGCCGGGTCGATGGTGTAGTCGCCGGTGAGCGCGGCGAGGGCGGGGTCGATCGCCGGGGTGGCGGGAGTGGTGACCGGGGCTTCGGCGCGCTTGCGGGTGAACAGAGGCATGACTGCTCCTTGGGGACGTGTGGTGCCGTTGAGGTATTCGTTCAACCTTCAACGAGTTCGAGCGTAACGAGATCTTGTTCAATATTCAACCTTTCCGTCGGGATCGCTCGGAATGTCCGCGCGGACGGTCCGGGACGGGTGCGCGGACGGACCGGAACGGGCGCGTGGATGGTCCGGAACGGGCGCGTGCGCGACGTCCGGAACGGCCCGGCGGGGAGCCTCTGACCGGCGGGTATCGTGGAGCGCCGGGGTGCGTGGCAGGTCGCGGGATGGCCGGAACTCGCGGCCGGCGGGCACGGTCAAGCATCGACCCGCGACAACATCACCCGGGTCTCCTTTGTCGAGCCCCTACAGACCGCTACCGCACTGCCACCCGGTGGAACGCGCGGGGACTGGCATTTTGCTGGACGGTTCTGTCTTGCCTGCCCACCAAATCGCTTCCGACGTTGTACGGAACCGACATCGGTTTCGGGGGGCTGATCCACGTACCGTCGATGTATGACCACTGTCGAAGATGCGCCCGCTGAGGCGAACGACGCCCGCGGGCGCGTCGCCGAGTTGCACGCCATCCGCGAGCAGGCCCGGCGGGGCCCCAGCGAGCGGGCCACCGAAGCGCAGCGCGCCAAGGGCAAGCTCACCGCTCGCGAGCGGATCGACCTGCTGCTGGACGAGGGGTCCTTCAACGAGGTCGAGCCGCTGCGTCGGCACCGCGCCACCGGATTCGGGCTGGAGAACAAGAAGCCCTACACGGACGGCGTGATCACCGGCTGGGGCACGGTCCACGGACGCACCGTCTTCGTGTACGCCCATGACTTCCGGATCTTCGGCGGCGCGCTCGGCGAGGCGCACGCCACCAAGATCCACAAGATCATGGACATGGCCATCCAGGCCGGTGCGCCGCTGGTCTCCCTGAACGACGGCGCGGGCGCCCGCATCCAGGAGGGCGTCTCGGCGCTCGCCGGTTACGGCGGCATCTTCCAGCGCAACACCAAGGCGTCCGGGGTCATCCCGCAGATCTCCGTGATGCTGGGCCCGTGCGCCGGCGGCGCCGCGTACAGCCCCGCGCTGACCGACTTCGTCTTCATGGTCCGCGAGACCTCGCAGATGTTCATCACCGGCCCGGACGTGGTCCGCGCGGTGACCGGCGAGGAGATCACCCAGAACGGCCTGGGCGGCGCCGACGTGCACGCCGAGACCTCCGGCGTGGCCCACTTCGCCTACGACGACGAGCAGACCTGCCTCGAAGAGGTCCGCTACCTGCTGTCGCTGCTGCCGCAGAACAACCGCGAGAACCCGCCGACGGTGCCGTGCGACGACCCGGCGGAGCGCACCGGCGACGTCCTGCTGGACCTGGTCCCGGCCGACGGCAACCGCCCGTACGACATGCGCAAGGTCATCGAGGAGATCGTCGACGACGGCGAGTACCTGGAGGTCCACGAGCGCTGGGCCACCAACATCATCTGCGCGCTGTCCCGGCTCGACGGCCAGGTCGTGGGCATCGTCGCCAACCAGCCGCAGTCGCTGGCCGGCGTGCTGGACATCGAGGCGTCCGAGAAGGCCGCCCGCTTCGTCCAGATGTGCGACGCGTTCAACATCCCGATCATCACGCTGCTGGACGTCCCCGGCTTCCTGCCCGGCGTCGACCAGGAGCACGGCGGCATCATCCGGCACGGCGCCAAGCTGCTCTACGCGTACTGCAACGCCACCGTCCCGCGGATCTCGGTCGTGCTGCGCAAGGCGTACGGCGGCGCGTACATCGTCATGGACTCCCAGTCCATCGGCGCCGACCTGACCTACGCCTGGCCCACCAACGAGATCGCCGTCATGGGCGCCGAGGGCGCGGCCAACGTCATCTTCCGCAAGCAGATCGCCGAGGCGGACGACCCCGAGGCGATGCGCGCGGCGATGGTCAAGGAGTACAAGGCCGAGCTGATGCACCCCTACTACGCCGCCGAGCGCGGCCTGGTGGACGACGTCATCGACCCGACCGAGACCCGCCAGGTGCTCATCCGCTCGCTGGCCATGCTCCGCGCCAAGCACGCCGACCTGCCCGCCCGCAAGCACGGCAACCCGCCGCAGTGACCGGAGCCGGGGCCCCGCCCCGGAGACCCGTCAGTCCGGCACCCGTCCCAGCAACCCACCGTCCGGCGACCCGCCGCAGTAAGGGAGACCATCCGTGAACCCCGTCCGCACCGACGCCATCCGCGTGGAAAAGGGGCTGGCCAGCGAAGAGGAGCTGGCCGCCCTGACCGCCGTCCTCCTGGCCCGCGCCGCCCACCAGCCGGCCGCGGTCCCGTCCGCGCCGCGCGCCACGGCCGCCCGCTGGCGGCGCCTGGAGCGCGTCCGCGGGTTCCAGAGCGCGGGCAGCTGGCAGCGCTGAGGACGGACCGGCCGCCGCGGTGAGTGCGGACCGGCTGCCGCGGGTGACTGCGGACCGGCCGCCCGCGGATGATTGCGGACCGGCCGCGGCAGTGAGTGCGACGCGCGTCGCGGGTGCGGCGATCGGCGTCGGAGCCGTGAGCGCGGTCGGCGCCGGATACCGAATGTGAAGCCATGCCGGGCGTGAAGCCGTACCGGGCGTGAAGCTGTTCCGGGCGTGAGGCTCGCAGAAGCCCCGCGTGTCTCCCGAGAAGGGGATACGCGGGGCTTTTTCGTTGTTTTTCGTCGGCATCGGACACCTGTCGTCGATTCGTTTCCCATTCTTCCCCGTGGGTTTCTCGCGCCCCATTCGGCATTCCGCGTGCGTTCCTGTACGCCCTGTTCATTCATCTATTGACCACTTATTGGACGTCGTGTTACGTTACCGAAATCGACGCTTCCATATAAGGAATAGCCGCATTTCGTACTCGCCGCCGGGTCGCCGCTCGAACCGGCGGCGGAGGGTCGGTCATGTGTCATCGGGCGACACGGACGACAGCACGCAGCGGGAACCCTGGCGTACGGGATGTACGTACGGGATCTGCGTGACGGGACTTTCGCGGCCGGGCGCGCCGACGCGGGACGGCGAGGCGTAACAACCCTGATGAGACGAGCTCCACGGGGGAGCTGGTGTGATTTACCGCAAGGTGCAGGACATTGTGCTGGAGGATGTGTTCCTGGAGTTACCAGGATTCGTCCCTGGCATTCAGTTGCTGCTGAAAATCGAAGGGGTCAATCCGGCCGGATCGATCAAGATGAAGACCGCGTCCGGGCTCGTCGAGAGTCTGGAATCCGACGGGCTGCTGTGGGATGGTGCCCGGCTCATCGAATCCTCCTCCGGCAATCTGGGCATCGCCCTGGGCATGGTCTGCGCACAGAAAGGCCACCCGCTCACCATCGTCACCGATCCGAACGTCAGCCCCCAGGCGGAGAAGATGATGCGGGCCCTGGGCACGGACGTGGTGAAAGTGACCCGCCGGGATTCCAACGGCGGCTATCTCAAGACCCGCATCGACTACATCCGCCGGCGGATCGCCTGCGATCCGCGGCTGATCTGGCTCAACCAGTACGCGAACCGTGCCAATGTCACGGCCCACCGGGACGGCACCGCCGAGCACCTTTACAAGGAGGTGGGCTCGCCGGACGCGCTGGTGGTCGGGGTGGGCACGGCCGGCACGCTGATGGGCTGCGTCGAGTACTTCGCCGCCCACAGCCCGGCGACCCGCATCATCGCCGCGGACGCGGAGGGCTCGGTCCTGTTCGGCGGCCCGCCCGCGCCCCGGTACATCCCGGGGATCGGGGCGAGCCGGACGCCGGAGATCCTCGACAGCTCGTGGACCTTCGAGAAGGTCGTGGTGGGCGAGGCGGAGACGGTCCGCATGTGCCGCCGCGTCGCCCGGCGCTACGGGGTGCTGGTCGGTGGTTCGACGGGCACCGTGCTGGTCGCGGCGGAGCGCGCGGGCGCCTCGCTGTCGGAGGGCAGCCGCATGGTCGCCATCTCGCCGGACCTGGGCGACCGCTATACGGACACCGTCTACTCGGATTCATGGGTGGCGGAGCACTTTCCGCAGGCCGTGGACGGGGCGGGGGAGGACGCGGCCGCGGGGTGACGCGGGTGCGCGTCGGGGCGGAGGCGGGCCGCCGTGCTCGGGGCGCAGCGCTTCGTGGCGCTTGGCGGGGGCCTTCGTATCGCCGTTCTCGGGGCGGCGGGGCCGGGGCCCACGCGGGGGGTCATCCGCTTCCGCTTCCGGCCGTACGCAGCCGGGGCTCGCTCGCTCTCACTGCCCCGCCCGTCCGCCCCGCCTGGGCGGCCCGTCACCGGCGCCGGACCCGCACCAGGGGGCGCGGGTCGGGCGGCGCGGCCCACAACCCGAACACACCGAGGGGGAAACGATGAACGACGGCGGCATCGGGAACGCGGGCGACGTCGGGAGCGCGGACGCCTTCGGGAACGCGGGCGGCATCGGGAGCGACGGCGGCGCCGGGAACGCCCAGGACGAGCGGCGTGCGCCTCCGGACGGTGAGGAGCCCAAGCGCAAGGTGTCGCTGTCGCTGTCAGGCGCCCTGCTCGACGTCGACGCCTTCCCCGAGCTGCCCCTCACCGCCCGGGAACGCGACCGGGCCGCGGCGCTCGCCCTGCGCGGCGCGGAACCGGCCCAGGGTGCGGCACCAGCCGCCGCAACGACACCGGCCTCTGTCCCGCTCCCCGGCCGCGACCTCTCCGTCCCCGTCGTGGCCTGGGTCCGGCGGCATGCCGCCGCCGACCCCGACCGGCCGGCCGTACGCGATGACCAGGGGCCGTTGTCGTACGCCGACCTGCTGGACCGGGCCGGACGGCTGGCCGCGCTGCTCGACGGCGCCGGTGCCGGGGGAGAGCTGGTCGCCGTGGCCGCGCCGCGGGGCGCCGACGTCCTGGCCGCCTTCCTCGCCTGCGAGCTGGTAGACGCTGTCTACCTGCCTCTGGACCACCTCTGGCCGGAGCTGCGGCTGCGCGATGTGCTGCGGCGGGCGGACCCGGCCGTCGTCCTGACCTCGGACGCGCAGCGGACGGGTTCGCCGGTGGCGCGGGCGGCGAACGCGTTGGGGTGCCCGCTGCGGACGTGGTCCGACGCGGCCGGCTTCCCGGCGGGGACCGACGACCGGCCCGGAACCCCCGCCCCCGTTCCCTCCGCTCTCGCTCCTGTGGCCCCGGCCGCCGGGCATCCGGAGACCGGTACGCGGCGCCCCACCGCCCCGACCACCCCCCACCACCCCCGCTACGTCATCTACACCTCCGGCTCCACCGGCGCCCCGAAAGGCGCCGTCATCGAGCAGGGCGGGATGCTCAACCACCTCTGGGCCAAGATCGAGGACCTCGCCCTCACCCGCGCCGACCGGGTCGCCCAGACCGCGCCCCTGGCCTTCGACATCTCCGTGTGGCAGATGCTCGCCCCGCTCGTCGTGGGCGGCGTCGCCGAGGTGTTCCCCGACGACGTGAGCCGGGACCCGGTGCGGCTGGCCGAGGAACTGGCCCGGCGGGAGATCACCGTCGCCGAGACCGTGCCCACCCTCCTCCAACTCATGGCCGAGGAACTGACGGGGACGGCCCCCCGGCTCCCGTCCCTGCGCTGGATGCTGGCCACCGGCGAGGAACTGTCCCCGGCGACCGCCCGCCGGTGGCTCGCCGCGGTGCCCACCTGCCGCCTGATGAACGCGTACGGGCCCACCGAGTGCTCCGACGACGTCACCCACCACATCGTCCGCCCCGAGGACACCACCGGCCTCCGCCTGCCCATCGGCTCCCCGGTGGCGCACACCACCCTCTACGTCCTGGCCCGGGACGGAGAGGGCTGGCGTGCCTGCGAGCCAGGAGAGCCCGGCGAACTGTTCGTGGGCGGCGCCGGGGTCGGCCGCGGCTACCTGCGCGACCCGGAACGGACCCGCGACGCCTTCTTCCGGGACCCGTTCACGCCGGACCGCCGGGACCCGTTGACCTCGGACGACCGAGACCCATTCGCCGTGGATGGCCGGGACCCGTTCGCCGTGGATGGCCGGGGCCCATCCACCTCGGACGACCGGCATCCGGCCGCCCCGTCCGGCCACGGGCGGCTGTACCGGACCGGCGACCGGGCGCGCCGCACGCCGGACGACGGCCTGGAGTACCTGGGCCGGGTCGACCGGCAGGTGAAGATCGGCGGCGTCCGCGTCGAACTCGGGGAGATCGAGGCGGTGGTGCGCGCGCACCCGGCGGTGACCGCGTGCGCGGTGCGCGTGTGGCGGCCGGGCGGCGAGGCGATGCTGATCGGCCGCGAGACGGCGCTGACGGGCGAGTCCCCGGCACCGCGGATCGTGGCCTACGTCTGCGGTGACGCCGCCCGCCCGCTGCCCGCCGAACTGACGGCGCACTGCGCCCGTCGGCTCCCCGCCGCCATGGTGCCGGGCGCCTTCGTCACCCTCCCGGAGATCCCGGTGAACCAGAACGGCAAGGTCGCCTACGAGGCGCTGCCCGCCCCGGAAGCCGCCTCCGACCGGCAGCCTTACAACGCCCCGGTCGACGCCCCCGAGCGCGCCGTCGCGGCGGCGATGGCCGGGGCGCTGCGGCTGCGCGAGGTGGGCCGGGACGAGTCCTTCGTCCGGCTCGGCGGCGATTCACTGCGCGGGATGCGGGTCGCGGCGCACCTGCGGGCCGCGGGGTACCGGGTCGCGCTGCGGGACATCCTGATCGGCCAGACCCCGCGCGACATCGCCCCGCTGCTGACCCCCGCCACCCCGCCCGTCCGCGCCGAAGCGCCGCCCGCACCGGCCCCCGGCGCCGTCCGCCGCCACGCGATGACGCCGTACCAGCGCCACTTGTACGCGTCCTGGGAACGCTCCCCGGACAATCCGGCGTTCGGCTACCAGGGCACGCTGCGCCTGACGGGCCCCCTGGACACCGGCCGCCTGGCGCGCGCCTGGCAGGCGCTGCTCGCCGAGAGCCCCGTCCTGACGGCCCGCTGGTACGCCGAGGGCGGCCGGTACACGCACGACTTCCCGGTCTGGGACATCCCGTTGCCACCGCCGGTGGACCTGACGCGGACGAGCCGGGCCCACCGCGAGGACACCTACCGGCAGGCCGCCCTGACCGCCGCCACCACGCCGTTCTCCCTGCCCGACGCCCCCGCCGTCCGGGTCGCCCTGTACCGCACGGGCCGCGACGAGCACCGCCTGCTGCTGACCCTGCACGAGATCGTGCTCGACGGCTGGGGCGTCACCCTCCTCGTCGAACGCTTCGCCCGCCTCTACGGCGAACCCGCCACCGCGCCGGATCCGGCCCGCGCCCTCCGGTACGACGGCTACCTGGCCTGGCAGCGCGCGGCCCTGGCCGACCCGGCCCGGCGCGCCGCCTGGCGACACTGGGAGCAGGTCTTCGCCGACCCACCGACGGGAGCGTTCAGCGAGTCGGCGAGGACGGACGAGCCGGGAACGGCGGACGACCCGGGGGCGACGGACGAGCCAGGTTCGACGAACGAGCCGATCGCGACGGACGAGCCAGAGGCAACGAACGACCCAGGGCCGACGAACGAGCCGATGGCCGCCGCGCTCGTACCCGACGAGCCACCCCCACCACCCCAGCCGACCAACCACCCCCCAACCCCCCTCCCCGCCCACCACCGCTCCACCACCCTCGAACGCCTGCTGACCGCCGACCGGCTGCGGGAGGCCCGGACGCTCGGGGCGCGGCAGGGCCTGACGCCCTTCATGATCGTGCTCGGGGCGTACGCGCTCGCCCTGCGGCCGGTCATGGGCGCCGACAGCTTCTTCGTCCACGCCCCGATCGCCAACCGTGAGCACCCCGAGCAGAGCGACGTCCCCGCCTTCCTGCTCAACTTCCTTCCGCTGCGAGTGAGTTGCCGCCCGGGTGACACGACGCTGCGCTACCTCCAGCGGCTGCGCGGCGAGGTCGCCGAGGCGTACTCCGCCGCCGACTGCCCCACCGACTGGATGGCGCGCGGCGGCCCGGCGCCCCCGGCCGAGGCGGTGCTCAACTTCCTCACGCACCCGGCGCGGCGGGTCACGGCGGGCGGCGTCGACTTCGCGTACACCGTCCTGGACCACGGCTTCACCAAGGCGCCCTGTGTCCTGTACGCGCAGGAACACGACGCGGGCGGACTGCTCCTCCAACTCGTCCACCGGCGGAACGCGATGGCCGCCCCCACCGCCCGCGGCGTCGCCGACCGCACGATGGCGGCCTTCGACCTCCTCCTGGACCACCCGGAGGGCGCCCTCGACGACCTCATCACCCCGCCCCTCCCCGGGCCCACCGGCACCGCGCCTCCCGTATGACCGGCCGGGTTCGCGGAGGCCCCCAAGGGCGGCCCGCCGTGCGCGGCACGCTGCTCGCCGCCAACCTCGGGTTCTTCCTCGTCCTGAACCTCTCCACCGCGCCCAACGTGGCGCTGCCACCGATCCGGCACCACTTCGGGGTCACCACGGGCGCGCTGACGTGGGTGGTCAACGCCTACACCCTGGTCTTCGCCGGGTTCCTGCTGCCGGCCGGCAACCTGTGCGACCGCGTCGGGGCGCGCCGGGTCTTCGCGGGCGGGCTGCTGCTGGTCGTGCTCGGCTCGTCCGCGTGCTTCCTGGTGCCCTCGTGGGCCGGGCTGCTGGCGGCGCAGGCGGTGTCCGGCCTCGGCGCCGCCGCCGTGACCCCGTCCTCCCTCGCGCTGGTCGGCACCGCCCGCACCGACCCGGCCGGGCGGGCCCGCGCGGTCTCCTCCTGGTCCGCCACCGGCGCGGTGGCGGTGTCGGCGGGGCCGCTGCTCGGCGGGCTGCTGGTCACGGAGTTCGGGTGGCGGGCGGTGTTCGCGCCGAGCGCGGTGTGCGGCCTCGCGGTCCTCGGAATCCTCGGCGTGATCGCCCGGCGCGTCCGGGCGGCGCCGCCCACCGGGGTGTCCGGCTTCGACGCCGTCGGGCACGGGGTGACGGCGGCCGGGCTGTGCACCGCGCTGACGCTGCTGGTCGCGGTGCCCGCGGCCCGCCGCGAAAGCTGGCCGGTCCTGGCGTGCCTGGCGGCCATCGTGCTCGTCGCGGTCGCGGGCGCCCGGGCACGCCACCGCGTCCGGCCGCTGCCCGCGCTGGACCTGCTCCGCCTGCCGTCGGTGGTACCGCTCGTCACGATCGGCCTGCTGGTCAATCTCGCCTTCTACGGCGCCGTGTTCGTCTTCTCCCTGCGGTTCGCGATCGGCGCGGGGTACGACCCGTGGCACACCGGGCTGGCACTGCTGCCGATGACCGCCACCCTCGTCCTGAGCAACCTGCTGGCCGGGCGGCTGACCGCCCGCGGCGGCGGACGCGGGCCCATGGTGGGCGGGGCGGCGCTCGGCGCGCTCGGCCTGGCCTCGGTCGCCGCCGCCGACGTCCGGGTGCCGTACGCGGTGGTCGCCGGGGCGCTGTTCGCCGTCGGGATGGGCTGCGGGCTGGTGGTGCCCGCCATGACGGCGGTGCTGCTGTCGACGGCGCCCGCGTCCCGGCAGGGCGCCGCTTCGGGGCTGCTCACCGCGGGGCGCCAGGTCGGGGGCGTGGCCGGGGTGTCCCTGTTCGGTTCGCTGCTGTCGGGGACGGCGTTCGCGGCCGGGGTGCGGACGGCCGAACTGGCGGCGGCCGGAGCGCTCCTGCTCGTCGCCGGGCTCGGCCTGCGCTCCGTGGGCCACCGTCCGCCTGACGAGGACACGGGAGCCCGAGGCCGCGCCGGCGCACACCATCCCGTCAGCGCACTCCTCCGCGCCCGGCGCGAACCCCGGCGCGGACTTCCCCCCTCAGGACCGCCCGTTCACTCCCGCCCGTCCGGAACGCGCCCACCACGCGGGTGAAACCGGCGCGCGGGTGAAACCGGCATGCGACAACGGCCGCCCGGCCCGGCAGATCGTCAGCCCGGCGGAATGCGCCCGCTGCCGTCCGCACGAGACCCCGTACGACGGCCAAGCCCAGCGACCCACCGAACTCAGGCACCCACCGGGATCCGACGCCAGGACCGGCCAAAGCGGCGTCGGAAACGGCCGAAGCCGGCCGCGTCCTACCGCAGCCGCGCCATCAGAGCGTGCTCGACCAGCGTGATCAGCGCGCTCTTGGCCTCGCTGCGGTGCCGCGCGTCGGTCGTGATGATCGGGGCGTCCGGCCCGATCTGGAGGGCCTCGCGGACCTCGTCGGGGGTGTAGGGCTGGTGGCCGTCGAAGCCGTTGAGGGCGATGACGAACGGCAGCCCGCTGTTCTCGAAGTAGTCGACGGCCGGGAAGCAGTCGGCGAGGCGGCGGGTGTCCACGAGGACGACGGCGCCGATGGCACCCCGCACCAGGTCGTCCCACATGAACCAGAAGCGGTCCTGACCGGGCGTACCGAAGAGGTACAGGATCAGGTCCTGGTCCAGGGTGATGCGACCGAAGTCCATCGCCACGGTCGTGGTGGTCTTGTCCGGCGCGTGCGTGAGGTCGTCGATGCCCGCCGACGCGGAGGTCATCACGGCTTCGGTGCGCAGCGGGTTGATCTCTGAGACGGCCCCGACGAACGTGGTCTTGCCCACGCCGAAGCCGCCCGCCACCACGATCTTCGCGGAGGTGGTGGAGCGGGCTGCACCGCTAGAGCTTGCGAAGTCCACTGAGCACCCTTTCGAGCAGTGTCACATCTGGCTGTCCACCGGCGGTCTCGTCTCCGCCGGGCTGATGGATGGCGACGAGCCCGGCCTCCGCCAGGTCGGCGACGAGGATACGGGCGACGCCGAGGGGAATGGAGAGCAGCGCCGAAATCTCGGCGACCGACTTGACCTCACGGCACAGGTGGCAGATGCGCTGGTGCTCCGGCAGCCGGCCCGGCAGTTGGGCCGGGTCGGCGGTCGTGCTCACCAGCGCTTCGATGGCGAGCTGGTAACGGGGCCTGGTCCGGCCCCCGGTCATGGCGTACGGGCGCACCAGCGGGTTGCGCGCGCTCCCCGCGGGGGCGGCGGCCGGGGCGGCACGCCGGGCGCGGCGCCGCGGTCCGAACGACGCCGGCTCGCGCGAGGGAGAGCCGTACGGCCGGTCGGGCCACGCCTGCTGGGGTGGCGCGGCGGGGAAGTCGAAGCGGTCGTGCCGCGTCTCGCCCTGTGGTCCGGACCGCGGTCCGGGGCCGTACGGGTAACCGTTCGGGGGCGTTGCCACGTCTCCTCCTCCAACTTGCCTGTCGCGCCGGTCGCGCCACCGCACCCTATG
This sequence comes from Streptomyces sp. NPDC003077, assembly GCF_040611095.1. NCBI lineage: Bacteria > Bacillati > Actinomycetota > Actinomycetes > Kitasatosporales > Streptomycetaceae > Streptomyces > Streptomyces sp. NPDC003077. Next base: position 61,976 of record NZ_JBEXNM010000044.1, read on the forward strand.
GCGCGGTGGCCGCGAACGCACTGCCTGTTTGCTAGTTGAGAAGACTCCCCTGCAGCTCGGCGCGCAGATCGGGAGTGAGAACGGTTCCCGCGCGGTCGACCAGCAGGGCCATTTCGTAGCCGACGAGGCCGATGTCGCACTCGGGGTGCGCCAGCACGGCCAGCGAGGACCCGTCGGACACGGACATGATGAACAGGAAGCCGCGCTCCATCTCCACCACGGTCTGGTTGACGCTGCCGCCCTCGAAGATCCGGGAGGCGCCGGAGGTCAGCGAGGTGAGCCCGGAGGCCACCGCCGCCAACTGATCGGCGCGGTCCCGCGGGAACCCCTCGGACATGGCGAGAAGAAGCCCGTCCGCGGAGACCACGACCGTATGGGACACACCGGGGGTGTTGTCCACGAAGTTGGTGATCAACCAGTTCAGGTTCTGCGCCGCCTGGCTCATCGGGCTCACACTAACGCTCCTGATCGTAGGTGCTGCCGGGGCCGAAGCCCTGTTGGTCATTCTGGGGTGTCGCCGTACCGGCACCGCGGCCCTGCTGGACGCCGCGGCGCAGGTTGCTGAGCCGGCCGCGGACGTCCTCCGGGGCCCGGGAGACCTGGGGGCCGTCCTGGGCGGTCTGCTCCGCCGAGCCCTCGACCAGGTTGGCCTTGGGCACCCGCCGGGGCAGACCGGACGAGGTGACGCCGCCCGCCTTCGGCTCGCGCAGCCGCTCCGCCCGCCGCCACCGTTCGTCGTTGGCCGAACGCCACTCGGAACCGTCCGTACCGGACTGGGCCCCGGGCCCCTGCCACGCCTGGCCCTGCGGCCCGCCGCCGCCGCGGCGCGGCAGACCGGAGTCGGTGGGAGCGGGAGAGTCGCCCGCGGCCGGGGCACCCTCGGCGGGAGCCGAGGACGGGCCCGGACGGTCGAATGCTACGCGCTCCGGCGCCTCCGCGGGACCGGGCGCGTCATTCCGGCCGGATTCCGCTTCCCGTCCGGAGAACGGCCGGGCGGTGTCCCGCGCGGGCCAGTCGTCCTGCGCGCCGGAGCCGTAAGAGGCGTACGGCTGCTGGTCCGTGGGGCCGCCGAGGGCCGTACCCGCGAGCTCCTGACCGCCGAACGACGACCCGTCGTAGGACGCCTGTTCCGATTCCGGATACGCCTGCGAAGGGGTCCCGTACGGCTGCCCGGCACCGTCCGCGAACGGCTGCCCGGACCGCGCCGGATCGGCCGGGAACGGCTGCGTCGCGTCCGCCGGGAACGGCTGCGTCGCGTCCGCCGGGAACGGCTGCCCGGAGTCGGCGGGGAACGGCTGCGGCGTCGAGCCGGTGTCGTCCCCGAGAGGCTGTCCGGCAGCGGCCCCGAAAGGCTGTCCGGCGTCGGTCCCGTACGGCTGCCCGGCGTCCGCCGCGAACGGCTGCGGCATCTGCCCGGTGTCGTCCCCGAAGGGCCGACCGGCATGGCCCGCCTCCGCCGCGAACGGCTGCCCCGACCGCGCGGGATCGGCCGCGAACGGCTGCGCGGAACCGTCCGGGAACGGCTGCGACGCGTCCGCCGGGAACGGCTGCGGCATCTGCCCGGTATCGCCCCCGAAGGGCTGCCCGGAATCAGCCGGGAACGCCTGCCCGGAACCGTCCGCGAATGCCTGCCCCGCATTCCCCGGGAACGCCTGCCCCGGACCGCCCGCGAAGCCCGCGTCCGCCCCGAAGGGCTGCGGCATCTGCCCGGTGGTGTCCCCCGGGAACGGCTGCCCCTGCCCGGCCGGGTGCGGCCGGCCGGACGGGTCGCCCGCGTACGGCGGGGCCGGGGCCGGAGGCTCGTCGCGGAAGAGTGGCTGGGACGGATCGACGGCACCGTGCCGCGCCCGGTCGCCGGCCTGCGCCTCCAGTGCGGCGCGCCGCTCCTCGCGGAGCCGCGAACGGCCCACCGGGTTCAGTTGGGTCCCGCCGCCCGGCCGCCCGTAGGAGTCGTCGAAGCCCAGCTCGGCGGCCGTGCGGCCGTCGTCGTGGTACTCGGCGCCCTGCTGCTCGGGGGCGATGGGGGAGACGGTGAAGTCGTCGCCGTTCGCGCGCTCCTCGCCGCCGCCACCGTGGGTGATGGCGTCGGGCAGCATGACCAGCGAGGTGGTGCCGGCCTGCTCGCCCGAGGGGCGGAGCTGGACGCGGATGCCGTGCCGGTCCGCCAGGCGGCCGACCACGAACAGGCCCATGCGCTGGGAGACGGCGACGTCCACCGTCGGCGGGTTGGCCAGTTTGTGGTTGATGTCGGCGAAGTCCTCGGCGGTCAGGCCGATGCCCTTGTCGTGGATCTCCACCATCACCCGGCCGTCGGGCATCCGGGTCGCGTTGATCCGGACCTTGGTGTGCGGGGAGGAGAAGGTGGTGGCGTTCTCCAGCAGCTCGGCCAGCAGGTGGACGAGGTCGGTGACGGCGTTGCCGTGGATCTCGCTCTCCGGGACGCCGTCCAGTTCGATGCGCTCGTACGCCTCCACCTCGGAGGTCGCCGCGCGCAGCACGTCCACCAGGGGGACCGGCTCGTTCCAGCGGCGGCCCGGTTCCTCGCCCGCGAGGATGAGGAGGTTCTCGCCGTTGCGCCGCATGCGGGTGGCGAGGTGGTCGAGCTGGAAGAGGTCTTCGAGCTGGTCCGGGTCCGCCTCGTTGTTCTCCAGGTCGGTGATCAGCGTGAGCTGACGCTCGATCAGGCCCTGGTTGCGGCGGGACAGGTTGGTGAAGATCGCGTTGACGTTGCCCCGCAGCATCGCCTGCTCGGCGGCGAGCCGCACGGCCTCGCTGTGCACCTTGTCGAAGGCGCGGGCCACCTCGCCGATCTCGTCGGTGGTGCCGATCGGGATGGGCTCGATGTGGGTGTCCACCCGGCCCGGTTCCGTCCGGGAGAGCTGGTCGACGAGGGTCGGCAGCCGCTGTTCGGCGATGCCCAGCGCGGCGGTGCGGAGCTGCCGCATGTTGCGGCTCATCCGGCGGGCCATCAGCCCGGCCACGACGAAGGCGATGCCCAGGGCGGCCAGCACGATGCCGGAGTCGATGAAGGTCGTCTGGCGGGCGTCGGAGGAGATCTGCGCGGCCTCCGCTACGGCCTTGTCGACGAGGTCCTTCTCGATGCCGCGGTACATGGCGAACGTGCCGCTGGACGCGGCGAACCAGGCCTCGGGCGTGATGCCGCGCGCGGCGAGCTTTTCCGGGCTCTCGCCGGAACCGATCGCGTTGGCCATGGCGTCCATGGAGGGGGGCGCGACGAACTTCTCGCCGGCGGCCTCCGCCCGCTGCCTGAGGCGGGTGACCTGGTCCTGGGCGGACTTCTTCAGGGCCTCGGTGTCCTTGCGGAGCCGCTCGATGTCCGCGGGGGTGCCGCCGGAGGTGTACTCGCCGGTGGCGATGCCCTCCAGGTAGCGGTACGACGCGAAGGCGGTGAGTTGCTTCTTGAGTTCCGGTCCGGTCGCCGGGGCGACCAGCAGGTGCAGGCCGATGGAGCGCTGCAGCGACTGGGCGGCCTTGGCGAGAGAGACGGCGTAGACGGTGCGGCCGTAGGAGGTGATGTTGCCGGTGCCCAGCCCGAGTTCGTTGGCGAACTCCATCAGGGGGTGCTGGATGCGGACGTACGCCTCTTCGGTCTGCGCGCCGGGGAGCTGGTCGGTGAACGCCTTCTCGCGCACCCCGGCCAGTTCCGGCTCGACCTTGTCGAACGCGGCGAGCCGGCGCTTGAGGCCGTCCTTGCCGGGCGCCGCAGCGACCGCCTTGCGGAACGCGCCGGCCGCGGTGTCGGTGGCCGCGCGCGCCTCGCGCACCGCCGGGTCGTCCCGCTTGCCGGCCAGCAGGGGCCGCACGCTGCGGTCGCGTTCGTCGATGAGGGCGTGGCTGTAGGTGGCCGCGGCCTCGACGAGCTTCGCGGTGCTCTCGGCGTCCCGCGCTTCCTGCCAGGTCTCGATCGAGCCGTTGACCCGCAGGCCGCCGAAGACGAGGGCGACCAGGACGGGGATGAGCAGGATCGCGTTCAGGCGGGTGGCCACGCGCCAGTTGCGCGGGGAGAATTTCGGGCCGCTCCTGGGGGGAACGGCGACGGAGACCTCGGGCGCGCCGGACTTCGGCGCCGCGGTGCGCGGCGGCGGGGTGAAGTTGCCCCGCCGCGATGCCTGCGGCTCGGGGCTCGACGTGCTTCGCCTCACTCGACCAACAACCTCTCGGCGACGGCACCCACTCGTGCTGTGCCGTTTTCTTCTGGGCGTACCTACTCCGGAGTTCTGCGAATTTCAGCACGTCAAGACCGCCCCTTCCAAACACCGGAGCGAGCGGGAACCGGCCGCTGAACGGCTCAGATAAAAGGGGCGTTAAGGGCGAGCGACGCCAAATGGCGGGAGCGGGATGAACGCAGCGAGAGCGTGCGTGTGCGCTGTGTGGCGGGCGTGGGGGAATTCTCTGTCGAAACGTTATGAACGCCGGAGGCGGGGCGTGGCCAAGGCCACAGCCGGGCGCTGTGATGGTCCGGACTTCACCCGTCGCAACTGCCAAGCGAGTAAAGCTACTTGAGATACCGGAAGGGCCACCCGGACCGATGATCGGCCCGGGTGGCCCCGTCCACCGGTCCCTACTTGAGACGGGCCATGAGGGCGTGCTCGACCAGGGTGATCAGCGCGCTCTTGGCCTCCTCGCGGTGGCGGGCGTCGGTGGTGATGATCGGCGTGTCGGGCCCGATCTGGAGGGCCTCGCGGACCTCGTTGGGCGTGTAGGGCTGGTGGCCGTCGAAGCCGTTGAGGGCGATGACGAACGGCAGCCCGCTGTTCTCGAAATAGTCGACCGCCGGGAAGCAGTCGGCCAACCGCCGGGTGTCCACTAGGACCACCGCGCCGATCGCGCCGCGGACCAGGTCGTCCCACATGAACCAGAAGCGGTCCTGACCCGGCGTACCGAAGAGGTACAGGATCAGGTCCTGGTCCAGGGTGATGCGGCCGAAGTCCATCGCCACGGTGGTCGTCTGCTTGCCCTGGACGTGGCTCAGGTCGTCGATCCCGGCCGACGCGGAGGTCATCACGGCCTCCGTGCGCAGCGGGTTGATCTCCGAGACCGCCCCGACGAACGTGGTCTTGCCCACGCCGAAGCCGCCCGCCACCACGATCTTCGCGGACGTGGTGGAACGGACCGCCCCGTCAGAGCTTGCGAAGTCCACTGAGCACCCTCTCCAGCAGCGTCACGTCCGGCGTGCCGCCGGTCTCGGCACCGCCACCCGGCTGGTGGATCGCCACCATCCCGGCCTCCGCCAGGTCCGCGACCAGGATGCGCGCCACCCCGAGCGGGATGTGCAGCAGCGCGGAGACCTCCGCCACCGACTTCACCTCACGGCACAGGTGGCAGATGCGCTGGTGCTCCGGCAGCAGGTTGGGGAGCTGCGCCGGGTCGGCGGTGGTGCTGACCAGGGCCTCGATGGCGAGCTGGTAGCGCGGCCTGGTCCGGCCCCCGGTCATGGCGTACGGGCGCACCAGCGGCTGGTCGCCTTCTCCCCCGTACGGCGCTTGGCTGTAGCCACCGTACGGGCCGGGCGAGGCAGGGGGCGGATTCATGGTTCCTCCGGACGGGACAACTCACAGTCGTCGGGTCGGGCCGGTGGGGGGTGCGGCTCGGTGGTCGGTGATCGGTTCGGCGTGCGGCGGCTCTCAGTGCAACAGGCTGCCCTGCAGTTCGGCGCGCAGATCGGGCGTCAGCACCGTCCCCGCGCGGTCGACCAGCAGAGCCATCTCGTAACCGACGAGGCCGATGTCGCACTCGGGGTGCGCCAGCACGGCCAGCGACGAGCCGTCCGAGATGGACATGATGAAGAGGAAGCCGCGCTCCATCTCCACCACGGTCTGGTTCACGCTGCCGCCCTCGAAGATGCGGGAGGCACCGGTGGTCAGCGAGGTCAGCCCGGAGGCCACCGCCGCCAACTGGTCGGCGCGGTCGCGGGGGAACCCCTCGGACATCGCGAGGAGCAGCCCGTCCGCGGAGACCACGACCGTGTGCGAGACACCGGGTGTGTTCGCCACGAAGTTGGTGATCAACCAGTTCAGATTCTGCGCCGCCTGGCTCATCGGACTCAACTAACGCTCCTGCTGGTGAGAGGGGTCGACAACGCCGTGGTTGCCGGTGGCGGAGTTCTCCTCGGCCCGGTAGCGGCCCTGCTGGATACCCCGCCGAAGGTTGGTGAGCCGGCCCCGCACGTCGTCGGGGGCGCGGGAGACCTGCGGTCCGGCCGGCTGGCTCTGCTGCTGCTGAGCGGTGCCGGCGACCAGGTTCGCCCGCGGGACCCGGCGCGGCAGGCCGGAAGTGGTGACGCCGCCGGCGGCGGGCTGGCGGATCTGCTCCGCCTGCCGCCAGCTCTCGTCGTTGGGACCGGAGCCCCAGGACGCGCCGCCCTTGCCGAAGACGTCGGAACCGGAGGTGTCGGAACCGGAGGTGCCGGAACCGCGCTTGCCGAAGACATCGGACCCGGAGGTGTCGGACCCGCCCTTGGCGAAGACGTCCGAACCGGAGGTGTCGGCACCGGCCGCCGCGCCGTTGAGCGAGGCACCGGGGCGGCGGCGCGGCATCAGCGGCGGCTCGGACCGCTCGGCCGGCTCCGGCCGCTCGTCCGGCTCGGCCTGCCGCTGCCGCGGCACCGACGCGTCGGCCGGTTCGTTGAACCAGTTCGACTCGATGGTGTCGAAGATCGGCGTACGGCCGTCGGCGGGGGCCGCGGCCGACCGGCCGGCGTCGGCACCGGCGCCGAAACCGGTGTCGGCATCGGCATCGGCGAGGAAGTGGCCGGTCCCGTCGGTTCCGTGCTCGCGCCGGGGCAGGGCGCTCTCGCCGGTCCCGTCCTCCGGTCGCGCGAAGGCGCCGGTGTGCCGGTCGGTGGTGCCGTACCCGCCGTCCTCGTACGAGGCGGGGGCGGCGTCCGGGCGGTTCGCGGCACGCGTGTCCGCACCCTGGCCCAGCGGGAACTCGCCCGTGTCGCGCCCGCTGTGCGGGTCGCCGAGGTCACCGAGCTCGTCGGGCCGCGGGTACGCGCCGGTCTCGGAGACCTGCGGGTACGCGCCGGTCTGCCCGGCGTCGGCCTGCGGGAAGGCACCCGTTTCCGAAGCCTGCGGGAAGGCGCCCGTCTCGGAGACCTGGGGGAACGCCCCGGTCCCGGAGAGGTCGGCCTGCGGGTACGCGCCCGTCTCGGAAGCCTGCGGGAACGTTCCGGTGTCCGCGGCCGGGAAGGCCCCGGTGTCGGAGACCTGCGGGAACGCCCCGGTCTGGGAGACCTGGGGGTACGCGCCGGTCTCGGAAGCCTGCGGGAAGGCGCCGGTCTCGGAGACCTGCGGGTACGCGCCGGTCTGCCCGGCGTCCGCCTGCGGGTACGCGCCCGTGTCGGAAGCCTGCGGGAAGGCGCCCGTCTCGGAGACCTGGGGGAACGCCCCGGTCCCGGAGAGGTCGGCCTGCGGGTACGCGCCGGTCTCGGAGACCTGCGGGAACGCCCCGGTCTGCGCCGCCCGGTCGTCGCCGGACGCGGCGAACTCGCCGCTGTCACCCGCGCCGCGCCGCGCCGACTCCGTGCCCGGAGCCGGACCGTCGTAGTCCGGGCGCGCGAACTCGGCCGTGTCGCCGGGCCCGCCCGCGGCCGGACGCGCGAAGGCGTCGGAGCCCTGCGGCTCCTCGTGCCCCCGCGGCTGGTCCGGCGTCTGACGGCCGGGGACCGGCCAGTCGTCCGAGCCGCTGCCGCGCTCGCGGCGGGCGCCCCAGCTCGTCGTACCGGACCGCTGCCCGGCGTCGTCGGCACCCTGACCGCGCTCCGGACCGCCCGGCAGCTCGGCCGCCGAGCCGCGCTGCGGCAGCTGCGGACGCCCGTCCCGTCCCGGCGCGCCCGTGGGGGGCGCGACGGTCGGCTGACCGGCGTCGTCGCGGGTCGGCAGCGCGGGACGGCCGCCGGACTGCGGGCCGCCCACGGGCGCGCCCGGCGTACGGGCTCCGGACGGCGCACCGCCGCCGAAGGCTCCGCCGGGGCCGAACGCGCCGCCGCCGGGGGCACCGGCGTTCGGGCCGCCGCGGCCGGGCAGCGCGGGACGCGCGCCGCCGGGGCCCGCGCCGACCTGGCCGCGCGGCTGGAGACCGGCGAGCCGGCTGCCGGCGGCGTTGTGGCCGGGGCCGGAACCGTGGGCGCCGGTACCGGGGGTGCCGGGGCCGTGGCCGCCGGGCGCGCCGGGGCCGTGGTCGCCCGCGGGCCGCGCGCCGGGGAGGTTCTTGCCGGGTGCCGGGGTGGGCTTCTTGCCGCCCTGGGCGACGTCGACCGGCAGCATGACCAGGGCGGTGGTGCCGCCGGAGTCCGAGGGCCGGAGCTGGATGCGGATGCCGTGCCGCAGGGACAGGCGGCCGACCACGAACAGGCCCATGCGGCGGGAGACGGAGACGTCCACGGTCGGCGGGCTGGCCAGCCGCTCGTTGATCGCCGCCAGGTCCTCGGGGGACAGGCCGATGCCGGTGTCGTGGATCTCGACGAGCACGCGGCCGTCGGGCAGCGCGTGACCGGTGACCTTGACCTTGGTCTGCGGCGAGGAGAAGGAGGTCGCGTTCTCCAGCAGCTCGGCGAGGAGGTGCACGAGGTCGTTGACGACCCGGCCGGCCACCTCGGTCTGCGGGACCGCGGTGAGTTCGATGCGCTCGTACTGCTCCACCTCGGAGGCCGCGGCGCGCAGGACGTCGACGAGCGGGACGGGCCGGGTCCACCGGCGGCCCGGCTCCTCACCGGCGAGGACGAGGAGGTTCTCACCGTTACGGCGCATGCGCGTCGCGAGGTGGTCGAGCTTGAAGAGCGAGGACAGCTGGTCCGGGTCGGCCTCGCGGGACTCCAGTTCGGAGATGAGCGAGAGCTGACGCTGGATGAGGCCCTGGCTGCGGCGCGAGAGGTTGGTGAACATCGCGTTGACGTTGCCGCGGAGCAGCGCCTGCTCGGAGGCCAGCCGGACGGCCTCCCGGTGCACGTCGTCGAAGGCCGCGGCCACCTTGCCGATCTCGTCCCGGCTGTGCACGCCGACGGACTCCACGGAGGTGTCCACGTCCTGCGGGTCGGTCTCGGAGAGCTGCTTGACGAGCTCGGGCAGGCGCTCCTGGGCGACCTTCTGCGCGGTGTCCTGAAGGCGGCGCAGCGAGCGGACCATGGAGCGGGCCACCACGAACGCGCCGACCAGCGACACGCCGAGGACGAGGAGGATCAGCGCACCGTTGAGGATCGCGTCCTGGGTCGACTCGTCCCGCAGCTCACGGGACTTCTGCTCCATCTCCGAGAGCAGCGACTTCTCGATGCGCGACATCTCGGTGATCTTCACCGTGTCGGTGTCGTACCAGTCGAGGTACTGGTACTCCTGGCTGCGGATGCCGTCGTCGCTGCCGAAGGCGCGGTGCGCGAAGGAGACCGCGGCCTTGATGTCGTCGCTGTTGCCGTCCAGACCCTTGGTGAGCTGGGACGCGTCGCGCTCACCCGCGATGGTGTAGATCTGCGCGAAGCGGTCGCGGGCCGCCTTCTCGTTGTTCTCGGCGGTACGGCCGGCGAGCCGGTCGTTGGCGGACAGCTTCGCGCCGCCCTTGTGGGCCAGACCCGCGCTGATCAGCGCGCGCTGCATCGACGCGTACTCCTTGGCGGAGGAGAACGCGGCCAGCGCGCGGGTGCTGCGGATCATCTCGGGGTTGCTGGTCGCCTGCGCCATGTCCTGGGACAGCGCGAGCAGCGAGGTGATGAGCTGGTTGTACGAGGCGACCGTGCGGCTGGCGTCGGCGTTGTCGGAGTACGCGCCGGCGCGGATGGTGTTGAGCGTCTTGAGCTGACGGCCGATCTCCAGCAGCGTCGCGTGGACGCCGGCCATGGCCGGGTCGTCCCGGTCCAGCTCGCCGGTGGCCTTGTCGAAGTCGGCGCGGGCGCGCTCGGTGGCCTGGCGCGGCGCCAGCACGTTGGCGTCGTCCTTGGTGTCGCCCTTGCCCGCCAGCGGACCCGCCGACTTGTCCCGCTCGACCTGCAGCGCGTCGGCCAGCGCCGTGGCCTGCTTGGTCATGTCGGTCAGGAGCTGCATCTTGTCGAGCTGGTCCATGTCCTCCAGCGAGCCGCTGATGCGCATACCGCCGAGGGCGGTCGCGGCGACGACGGGCAGCGCGAGGAGGGAGACCAGGCGGGTGCTGATGCGCCAGTTGCGCAGGGCGATGCGGCTGCCTGGGCCGGTCGGGCCCGGCGGCGTGACCCGCTCGGCGGGCGCTTCGATGCCCGGCGTCTTGCCGTTCCCGTCGGACGGCGCCGTGCCGCCCGCCGGGTTGCCCTGGGCCCGCTGCGGCGAGGAGGCGCGGTCGGTCCCGCCGCGCGGCTCCGGCTCCGCCGCAGCGCTGCCATCCCTCTTGAAACGTCCCTGCACTAGCGTCGCAACCTCTGGACCAGGCGTCCCCCGCGTCAGCGGAAGGACGGTGTCGAGTCGTAGGGGGATCCTCGTCCCCCTGGCGGTCGTGAAGTGACCGCGGGCCGCCCCCTCTGGCGAAGGGAGCCGCTCCACCGCGGCGCTCCTCTCGCGCCGCCTGCGCGCCGGCTTGAAGTTGAACCCGCGGCGGTCCGTGGAATTCCAGCACAGTGCCGGATCTCCAACAAGGGCGGACCGGTCGGCCGGAGTGGCGGTGACACCCCGTACGGAACGGATCACCGCACGTGGAGAACAGTAGCCTCAAGAACGGACTTTTGCCCGCGAGTCGCTCACCCGTTCCTGCTGTCCCAGGTGGGGTGATCGGCAGCGGAACGCCCGCGTCGGTCCGTCAATGTCCGTTTTTCCCCCGCTTGTTGATCATGAGGATTGCGGCATTTGTCATACACATCGTGAGCAAACTCACAAGATCTTCGTGGACTTCCCCGGCGACCGGAGGGGAATAGCGCGCATAGCCTGACGCTTTACACACTTGTCCGAATCGTCAAGGTCACCGCACCGAGACGACCCCCGGCAGGGGCGAGGCTCCCAGCTCAGCGCGACCGGCCCCGGCCCGGCCCCGACACCAACGCGAGGCGTGAAGCAGTGAAGACCACGATGATGTTCCGCAAGATAGCCAACCCGCGGCGCACCACCCTGGCGCACCTGAAGGACGCCGACGACCTGCGCCCCGCGCCGACCGAGCACTCCGTCGAGCTGCCCACCCAGACGGCCAACCCCCGCCGCACCGTCCTCATGCACGCCCCGGCCCCGGCCGCGCCCGCCGAGGACGCCCCCGCCGCGTGACGCGGCGGCTTGGCGCGCGAAGGCTTGCGGCGCGGCGACTCGTCACGCGACGACCTGTAGCGCGACGACGCCACGCCGTGACGACGCGCTGACGGAAGGCGCTTACGGGGGCCGGTGAAGGGCCCCCGTCGCCCCTCCCGACCACCCCGCGACCAGGCCGGACCCCGGCACCGGACAAATGGGTCGAGGAGCCGGCGGGCCCCCGCGATAGCCTGGAGTGTCAACTCCGGCCAGTGATCATGAGGGGCAGCGGCAACCCGTGCGCATCGCCAGATTCTCCATCGACGGCAACGTCGGCTTCGGCGTGATCGAGGGCGAGACCCTCGACGTCATCAAGGGACACCCCTTCGCGGAATTCGAGCGCTCGGGCCAGAAGGTCCCCCTGGACAAGGTCCGCCTGCTGCCGCCCGTCCTCCCCAACAAGGTCGTCGCGATCGGCCGCAACTACGCCGAGCACGCCGCCGAGCTGGGCAACGAGGTCCCCGACACCCCGGTGACCTTCTTCAAGCCGTCCACCTCCGTGACCGGCCCCGGCGACCCCATCGTGTACCCCTCCTTCTCGCAGGAGGTGCACCACGAGGCGGAGCTCGCCGTCGTCATCGGCCGCATGTGCCGTGAGGTGCCGCGCGAGCGCGTCAAGGACGTCATCCTCGGCTACACCTGCGCCAACGACGTCACCGCCCGGGACGTCCAAAAGCGCGAGAAGCAGTGGGCCCGCGCCAAGGGCTTCGACACCTCGTGCCCGCTGGGCCCGTGGATCGAGACCGAGCTCGACCCGTCCGACCTGACGATCATGTGCACCGTCAACGGCGCGCAACGCCAGCTCGGCCGCACCAGCGAGATGGTCCGTCCCATCGAGGACCTGATCGTCCACATCACCGAGGCGATGACGCTGCTCCCCGGCGACGTCGTCCTCACGGGCACCCCGGCCGGGGTCGGCCCCCTCACCGACGGCGACGAGGTCGCCGTCACCATCGAAGGCATCGGCACTCTCACCAACAAGGTGATCAAGCGTGGCTAGCGCACACACTGGTACGGACACCCCCGTCCGCGTACGTTTCTGTCCCTCGCCGACCGGCAACCCCCACGTGGGCCTGGTCCGCACCGCCCTGTTCAACTGGGCCTTCGCCCGGCACCACCAGGGCACCATGGTCTTCCGCATCGAGGACACCGACGCGGCCCGCGACTCGGAGGAGTCCTACCAGCAGCTCCTGGACTCCATGCGCTGGCTCGGCCTGGACTGGGACGAGGGCCCCGAGATCGGCGGCCCGCACGCGCCCTACCGGCAGTCGCAGCGCATGGAGCTCTACCAGGACGTCGCGCGCAAGCTCATCAACGCCGGCCACGCCTACTTCTGCTACTGCTCCACCGAGGAGCTGGAGGCCCGCCGCGAGGCCGCCCGCGCCGCCGGCAAGCCCTCGGGTTACGACGGCAAGTGCCGCGCGCTGACCCCCGAGGAGGTCGAGGCCTACAAGGCCGAGGACCGCACCCCGATCGTCCGCTTCCGCATGCCGGACGAGCCGATCACCTTCACCGACCTGGTGCGCGGCGAGCTGACCTTCGCCCCCGAGAACGTCCCGGACTACGGCATCGTCCGCGCCAACGGCGCCCCGCTGTACACCCTGGTCAACCCGGTCGACGACGCCCTGATGGAGATCACCCACGTCCTGCGCGGCGAGGACCTGCTCTCCTCCACCCCCCGCCAGATCGCGCTGTACCGCGCCCTCGCGGAGATCGGCGTCGGCAACGGCACCACCCCGGCCTTCGGCCACCTCCCGTACGTCATGGGCGAGGGCAACAAGAAGCTCTCCAAGCGCGACCCCCAGGCGTCCCTGAACCTCTACCGCGAGCGCGGCTTCCTGCCCCAGGGCCTGCTGAACTACCTCAGCCTGCTCGGCTGGTCGCTGTCCGAGGACCGGGACATCTTCTCGCTGGACGAGATGGTCGCCGCCTTCGACATCCAGGACGTCAACGCCAACCCGGCCCGCTTCGACCTCAAGAAGGCCGAGGCCATCAACGCCACCCACCTGCGCCAGCTCGACGTCAAGGACTTCATCGCCGCCTGCGAGCCCTGGCTCAAGGCCCCCTTCGCCCCCTGGGCGCCCGAGTCCTTCGACCGCGCCGCCTTCGAGGCCATCGCCCCGCACGCGCAGACCCGCCTGACGGTCCTGTCCGACATCACCGCCAACGTCGACTTCCTCTTCCTCGACGAGCCGGTGCAGGACGAGGCCTCCTGGAACAAGGCCATGAAGGAAGGCTCCGACGCCCTCCTGCGCACCGCCCGCGAGAACCTGTCCACCGCCGACTGGTCCTCCGCCGACTCCCTCAAGGAGGCCGTCCTCGCCGCCGGCGAAACCCACGGCCTCAAACTCGGCAAGGCCCAGGCCCCCGTCCGCGTAGCCGTCACCGGCCGCACCGTCGGCCTCCCGCTCTTCGAGTCCCTGGAGGTCCTGGGGCGCGAGCGCACGCTCGCCCGGATCGACGCGGCGTTGGAGAAGCTGGGGGCGTAACGCTCAAGCAGTCCTGCTGTACGGCGAAGAGGCGGGGCCCCGGAAGAGTGGGGGCCCCGAGGTTAGGGTGGGTTTGGGTTATAAAAGGGAACAAGGGAAATAAAATAAGAAATAAGAGAGGGATG
>NZ_JBEXNM010000045.1:0-75189 GCF_040611095.1 Streptomyces sp. NPDC003077
GATGCCCGGGGCCCACTGGATCGTCGGCCCGTCAGACGGACCGGCCGATCGGCGGCTCAGCAGCCGCTGGTCCGCCAGCGGCAGGCGGTGATGAGCGCGGCGGCGTGCTCCTCGCCGCGCGCGTCCTCCGTACGGACCTCCTCGGGCAGGACCTGCAGGGCGTCGATGTCGATCTCGTGTTCCACGATGGCTTCTCCTTCTTGAGAGGGGTGAGAGGGACCGCGGTCCGCGAGCGGACCGCTTCCGGGGGCGTCGGCGAGCGGCGCCTCCGGAAGATCAGGGATTACCGGCCGGCCGCGCGAGGACAGCGGGTCGGTGCCGCGCCGGGGCCCGGCTTCCCGGGCCGGGCAGCGCTCGGGAACCGGCGGCGGCCACCGGCAGCCACGGGCGGCCACCGCCGTGCCGCAGCCGGAGCAGCAGCGAGAGGGTGCCGGCCAGCCCGGTGGCGTACTCGGCGAGGACGGTGGCGCGGTTCTCGTCCGGCAGGAGCAGCCGGCCGTCCCGCAGCACGGCTTGCACCGCGAGGTGGTCGACGAGCAGGTCCGCCCAGGCCCGGTAGCGGGGGTCGCCGGTGAGGTCGGCGGCGTCGAGCAGGAACTCGGCGTTCCCGGTGAGGCCGTGGCAGGTGGCGGTGGAATCGGCGGCCCGGCCCGCCACCACGGCGCGCGCGGCGCCCTCCACCAGACGCAGCAGTCCGGAGTCCGTGGCTCCGGTGGCGTGCCACAGGCGGACCAGGAAGGTGCCGACGCCGGAGGAACCGCTGCACCAGTGGCGGGCGAGGTTCTCGTCGTCGGACAGATGACGCGCGCGGTCCACCGGCCAGAGTGCGCCGGCCGGCCCCTTACGGGCGGCCGTCGCCAGCGTGTGGCCCGCGTCGACGGCCGCCGCGAGGCAACGTTCGTCCCCGGTGGCCTCGGCCGCGGCGAGCAGGAAGGTGCTGACGCCCGCGACGCCGTGCGCGAAACCGTAGTGCCAGGCCCCGGCGAGCGAGGAGTCGAAGTCCTCGGGCACCGGCCAGAAGACGCCCTCGGGCACCCGTTGGGCGGTGGCCAGCAGGCCGTCCGCGGCCTCGGCGGCCCGGTCCAGGAACCTCGGATCGCCGGTGGCGTGCCAGAAGTGCAGTTGCGTCAGTCCGGCACCCGCCGCGCCGTGGCAGACATCGGGGTTCGGCCAGCGCAGGGGCAGTTGGACGGCGAGGTCCTTCGCCCGTTGGGCGAGGCCGGCGTCGTCCAGCGCCCGGGCCGCGTCGAGCAGCGCCCATGCCGTGCCGGACCGCCCGAAGTGCAGGCCGGGGAGGTGCGAGGGCACCGCCTCCTGCCGGGCCACCGTCCACTCGGCCGCCGTCCGGAGACCGTCCCGCAGGATCTGTGCTTCCTCGGGGGACCACAGGGGGCGGGGCCGGTCCTCGTGGTCGTAGGCGTTGCCGTCTTCTTGGTCGTCGTTCCCGTGGACGTACGCGTTGTCGCCTTTGTGATTGTTGTCCCCGTGGTCGTACCCGTGGCCGTCTGGGTGATCGTCGTCTTCGTGGTGGGGGGCGTTCCGCTCGTTGTGCGCGGCGCTCGCCTCGCGTCGTGCGCCGTTTCCGTGGTCGTGCCGGTCGCGCCGGTCGTCCGGACGGGCCGTGCCGGAGTGGTCGGCGTCGAGTACGCCCAGGGCACGGGCCAGTACCGCCACCGGGCCGGCCGCGCCGTGCTGGACGGCCACCGGGTCGCAGGTTTCGCCGAAGTCGTCCGAGGGCCACAGCCGTTCGGCGCGCGGACGCATGGTGGCGAGCAGGTGGGCGACGCCGTCCCGCAGCAGTCGGTGACGAGTGGCGGTCGAGGCGCCGGTGACGGAGACCCGCGGACCGGGAGAGGGCGGAATCTGCGGCGCGGTGGTCCGTCGTCCGTCGCGCGCGTCGTCCGAGAGCGGGGGCTCCTGACCCGGCGCGCCGGATGACGGAATCTCCGTGCGCGGGACCTCACGGCCGACCACCACCCCGGACGCCGGAGCTGCCGCGACGTCCCTCCTACCCTCCGTCCGCGTCGACCGACCCAACCACCGCTCCACCCGCTCCAGGTCCCACCGCTCCCCCGGTTCGTCCCGCATCAGGCCGAGGACGAGTTCGGCGAACCGGTCCATCACCGGGTGGTCGCGCGCCAGTAGACGGACCAGTTCTCCGAGCCGTTGTTCGGTGGGCCGGGCCACCGGGCGGTCCGCGGCGAACAGCGGATCGGCGCCGGTCAGTGCGGGGAGCACGGTCGCGCCGAGCGCGTACAGATCGGCGGTCCGCGGCAGTGCGGGGGCCACTTGGGCGGTGGCCAGCAGTTCGGGCGCGGCGTAGCCGGGGGTGGCGCCGAGGACCCAGCGTTCGCCCTCCGGGGCGGCCATTTCCAGGTCGATCAGCAGGACCCGGCCGTCCGGGGTTACCATGACGTTGTTGGGGTTGAAGTCATGGAGCGTCAGTCCCAGGTCGTGCGCGGCGGTCACCAGACCGACCAGCCCTCGGGTCAACCGGTGCGCCGTCTCGTCATCGGGGCAGGCCACCCCGTCGCCTGCCAGGCGGTCGGCGACCGTACGACGCACGGTGGCCCCGGGGACCGACTCCGTCACCAGGAAGACGCTTCCCTGTTGGTCGAAGGTCTCGATCAGGCGCGGCACGAGGGGCGCCGCGGACGGCTCGCGGCCGAACCGTCCGAGCAGGGACGCCTCCCGGCGCAGCAGGTCCTGCACGTCCAGGCCCTCCAGCCCGGCGCCGACATGGGCTCTGGCCTGCTTGACGACCACCTGCTCACCGGTCGCGGTGTCCTCCGCCCGGAAGACGCCGCCCTTGTTGGAGTGCTGGATGGCACCGCGCACCCGATAGCGGCCGTTGAGAAGTACGGGTTTGGAGGCGCCGCCGCTCCGGACCGGGGCGGCCGTGCGCCCGGGGAACGGGTCCCCGGCCCAGGCCGGCGGGCTGAACCAGGCCTTGCGCTCGTCGGGGACGCTACGGCCGTCCGGATCGGTGAGGCGGGCGGCGAAGCAACCGTCGTTGGTGAGCTCGGGGACGGCCGCGAAGGCGCCGAAGCGGTAGAACACCTGGCTGTCCGGCAGGTAGCGCCGGTCGGAGAGCACCGCGGGGCCCGGCAAACCGCGGGTGGCCCGGTGCAGTTCCTCCGCGAGCAGCCGGAACGCCGCGTCGTCCGCGGGGTACACCGTGAGGAACTTGCCGCCGCCTCCCCGGGCGTACCGGCCCGAGACCAGTTCGGCGACCCGGCCCGGCGTGCCCGCGAACTTGAACGCGGCCCGATGGGCGACCAGCACCTCGGCGGCCCTGGCCAGGGTCAGCGGGGCCGACAGCGGTGTGGCGGAGACGTGCAGCTTCCACCCCTGGGCCCGCCGCACGACCCCGCCCGGGGGCCGGACGTGGCACCAGAACTCCCCCGGTTCGACCGTCCAGCCACCGGATGCCGGCCGCGCCGGTGACGGGTGCCCGGAGGACGGGTCAGGGGTGAGAGCGTCCTGTGGGAGCACGGACGACGGGTCCGGTTCGGCCGTGTGCGTCGGCCGACCGGTCTCGGCGCGGGCGATGGCGGCCCTGACGATGTCGGGCAGCAGCGCCAGGTCCGCCCGCTGTTCACCAGGCGAGCGGGCGGGTGACCGGCCCTGTTCCGGCCGGGCAGCCGACGCCTCGGGGCCGGTTCCGGCGGCGGATGGCCTCGGCCCCGTCGCGGTGCCGGAGACGTTCGTCTCCGGTGCGGTGCCTGACGGGTTCGGTCCCGTCGTAGCGGCCGACTCGCTCGTCCCGGCTTCGGTGGCGGACCTCACGGCAGCAGGCCTCCGACCGGAACGGTACGGACCGCATCCCCCTGCGACGTCGCAAGCGTGGAGTTCCACCGCGGCCGGCCTCGGGCACCTCCGAGCCGGGCGGAACAGGTGGCGGGCACCATGGCGAAGACCCCCTGGGACGAGTGGGACCGGGACGTGATCAACCCTGCGCCCCGGCCCTGACGTCCGGCTGACGTTTCGCCGATGTGCGCGCCGAGGACGTCAGCACATACCTCCAGTGACGTGCACAGCGAACGCGCGTCAGTGCGCACGGACGACTCACCGTCAGACGCCGCGCACGGACGACTCACCGTCCGTACGCGGCGTCGCCTCAGAGAGGCTGAGGCTTCCTCTCCGGAGCCCGCGTCAGTGGCCGAGGTTCCGCGTCGCCTCGCTCTGCCGGCCGGCGGCTTCCCTCATGAAGCCGGCGACGACGGCGAGCTGATCGTCCGTGTAGTCCGCGCACAGTTCCCGCAGCGAGGCGACGAAGTCGTCGAAGTCGGGGGCGACGGAAGCGGCCCAGCGTTCGTCGAACTCGACCAGTACCTTCCGCCCGTCGGCCGGGTGCCGGATCCGCCGGGCCGCTCCCTTGTCCTCCAGGCGGCCGATCAGGGCGGTCACGGACGCGGGCGTCAGCCCGGTGTGCCGCGCCAGCTCCCCGGCGGTCAGCGGGCCGAGGCGCTGGAGCAGGTCCAGCGCCTTGGTCTCGGTCGCGCTCAGCCCGTGCCGGGCGGCGAGCGCCGTGTGGAAGAGCACGGCGGCGGTGCTCAGCTCCCTTCCCGCCATCAGCACTCGGTCGATCAGTTCCTCGCGTTTTGCCACGGCGGCAGTCTACCCGTACTCTTTAGTTAGATCGAACTAAATAACTCATGGTCAATGTTCCGCCTCACGCCGCGACGGCGTGGCGGACCCGCGTCAACGCACCGCATCCGCGCACCACGCCACCAACGGGTCGCGCTTCCGCGGCCCTCACCCAACCGATCGTCACTGACCCGGAACCCACGGCATGGGGGCTACATCGTGAAAGCACTGATCATCGGAGGCGGCATCGCGGGCCCGGCCGCGGCCATGGCCCTGCGGCGGGCCGGCATCGACGCGACGGTTTACGAAGCACGCCCGAGCGGAGCCGAGGGCGCCGGCGTCTTCCTCACCCTCGGTTCCAACGGCATCGACGCCCTGCGTGCCATAGGCGCCGACACCGAGGTGGTTTCCGCCGGTTTCCCGACGCCCGAGATCGTCGTCTACAGCGGTACGGGCAAACGGCTCGGCGTCACCCGCGTCAGCGGCACCGCCGGGTCCGGACCGGTCAGCCACACCCTCCAACGCGCCGGCCTCTATGGCGCGCTGCGCGACGAGGCCCGTCGCCGCGGCGTTCCCTTCGTACACGGCAAGCGGCTCACCGCCGCCGAGGAGACCCCCGATGAGGTGCGCGCCCTCTTCGCCGACGGCAGCGAGGCCACCGGTGACCTGCTCATCGGCTGCGACGGCATCCACTCCGCGGTGCGCCGCCTCATCGATCCCACCGCCCCCGCGCCCGCGTACGCCGGACTGCTCGGCCTCGGCGGCTACACCCGCGGCGTTCCCGTGGACGTGGAGCCGGGCAGCTACCACATGATCTTCGGCAAACGCGGTTTCTTCGGGTACGCGCTCGCTCCGGGGGGCGACGTGTGGTGGTTCGCGAACGTGCCGCGTCCGGACGAGCCCGCACGCCATGAGACGGAGGCGATCGGTGCCGAGGAATGGCGTGCACGGCTGGTGCGGATGTTCGCGGACGACGCCGGGCCGGCCGCGCGGCTGGTGCGGGCGAGTCAGGAGATCCTGCCCGCCGGCCCCCTGCACACCGTGCCGCGCCTCCCCCTGTGGCACCGCCACCGGATGATCGTCATCGGGGACGCCGCGCACGCTCCCTCCCCGAGTTCCGGGCAGGGCGCTTCGCTCTCCCTTGAGGACGCCGTCGAACTGGCCAAATGCCTGCGCGACCGGCCCGGGATCGAGGAGGCGTTCAGCGCCTATGAGGCGCTGCGCCGCCCGCGTGTCGAGCGCATCGTCCGGCAGGCGGCCCGGATCAACAACAGCAAGGCCGCCGGGCCGGTCGGCCGGGTGGTCCGGGACGCGCTGATGCCGCTCGTCCTCAAGCTGACCGCCGACGGCAAGCAACTGCGGCGGACGTACGACCACCGCACGGACTGGGACGCGCCGGCCCCGGCCGCCACCCCGGCGCGCTGAGACCAAGGTGCGCCCCTTCGGATGGCCGCCGCACGGCTGGGCCAAGGATCACCCCTTGCTCCCGGCCTCCGTCTCACCGAGCGAGGTCACGAGGTCGGACGCGGTGAGGAGGCGGACGGCGCCCGCGTCCAGACCGGCCGGGTGCAGGGCGAAGACCTCGCTGCCCTCCGGGAGGGCGAGGTCGCCGCGCAGCAGGCAGGCGAACTCCGCCCGCGCGGCCTGCGCCTCGGGGACGTCGTCGGTGGCCGGGGTGCCGATCCGGGCGGCGAACGCCGCCACGTCCTCGACATCGCCGCGCCGGTAGGAACCGCACGTGCCGTCGTGGTGCCGTACGAGGACGGTCCGCGCGCGGGCCGCGGCCTGCCAGGTGGCCAGCTCGCCGAGGCCGATCCGCGCTCCGGACGCGAACAGCCCCGTCAGGCCCTCCCCGAGGATGGCCAGACTGTCGGCGTGCCGGTGGACCGCGTGGTGGGTGCCCGTGACGCCCTGGGCGATGTCGAGCCACCGCATGGTGCGGTCCGCCACGTCGACGATCAGCGGGACACCGGCGCGGGCCCGGCCCGTCAGGTCGAACCGCTGCTCCACCTGGCGCGGGTCGAAGACCGGCCCGGTGCCGCCGGGCTCGTCACGGGCCATCAGGCCGGCGAACCCCTCGGCGAGGTCCTCGAACGCCACATTGTTGAACGAGAAGACGACCGCGACCACGTAGCGGACGCCGGCGGCGGCCAGCTTCTCCAGATCGAGGTCGATGAACTCGCTGGCACCCTGCGGGGGCGGCGCGCTCGTCAGGTCGCCCGAGTGCACCGCAGCGTCTTGAGAGAAGCGCAGGCTGGTGTAGTCACAGGTCCCGATGTGCTTCCAGTCGGCGCTGAACAGCGCCGCGGACAGGTCCAGGTCGGTGCGGCCGGACATCTCGCTCTCCATCCAGTGGAGGAAGAGCCTCAGCGTCCGCCCGGCGGGCACCGGCAGCTCACTGCCGCGCGGCAGCGTGACGAGGGCACGCGACGCGGTCCGCTCCGCGAACGGCGCCATCACGCCCTCCAGGGCGGCGTCTACCACCGCGACGTCGACCGCTCCCAACGCGCCCGCCCGCCGCAGCACTTCCCCGTGCAGGATCGCCACCGCCCGCTCGACCACGGCGGCCGGCAGCGGCGCGCGGTCGTCCGGGATGATGTGGGCCTTCGCATTGCCGCCCTTGGGGAAGAAGACGCGTTCACGGCGCGTGCGGGAACGCGTACGGATCTCCCCCAGCGCTGACAGCAGCACGGCGGGAGCCACCCGGCGAACGGCCTTCTCCAGCACGGTCAGCACAAGGTCGCCGGTGCCCGGGGCCGTGGAGCCGCCGTTTGCGCCGGTAGCGCCTTCGTCCGGAGCCGTAGGGCCGCCGTCCGCGCCCGTAGAGCGTGCGTGCGGGCCCGTAGAGCGTGCGTCCTCGCTCGTAGAGCTTTCGTCCACGGACAGACTCAGCAGGTGGTTCAGTCGGCGGAGCAGCTCGCCCGGGCGCCGGGCGAGGAGGCTGACGGCGGCGGACACGTCCCCGGCCGCGAGCGCCGTCTCGACCCGGGACGGCCAGCTCGGGAGGGAGACCTTCGCGCCCGGAGAGTCCGCCGACGCGTTCTCCTTCTCGTCCGGCGAGGTGGCTATGGCGGCGGGCCCGGCCTCCCCCGGCAAGGTCCTTACGTCGTCCGAGGGCGACGCGGATCGCACGTTCCGCGCGGTGGCGCGCAGGCGCGCGGACAGGCCGTCCTCGGTGAGGCGGAACTCGCGCAGCGCCGCGAACGCCAGGGCCGCCCGCGGGTAGCGCGCCGCGTGCTCGAAGGGGTGCAGGCGTTCGGCGGCGTGCTTCCACGCCTTCGGGTGGCGGCGCAGGTCTTCCGCCATCGAGGTGGGGTCGAGGCCGTCCAGGACCGCCAGGAGCGCGCGGCGCAGGGGACGCGGCACCGCGGTGAACCGCGGCACGGTGACAAGCCCCGCGTCACCGCCCGAGCGCACTACAAGCAGGCGCAGCACATCGGTCGCGGTGTTGATCAAGGAGGTGGCCGCCGGGAGCGTTACGGGGTACGCGGTCGGGTCGGCGAGCAGCCAGGCCAGGAGTCGGGCCTTGGTTTCGCGGCCCGGGACCGTGTCGGGCAGCCAGGAGAGATCGGCCCGGTCGCGGTCGGCGAGGAAGGTGTGGAGGTCGTCGGCGTCCTGAGGGCTGAGGGCGCTGGTGCGGGCGAGCAAGGTGGTCAGTTCCCGTCCCGCGTCGGCGGTGCGGGCGGCGAGATCACCGCCGTACGCCAGGACCCGCAGCCGGTCCGGGAGGGCGCGCTGCCCGCTCGCCGCGTGGCGCGGACGCCGGGGGCGCAGGAAGGGGTCGTCGGCGTCGATGCGGCGGTGGCAGATCGGGCACGCGGAGAAGTCCGAGCCGTCGAAACACGTGCGGCATACCAGGTGCGCGCACGGCGAGACCGGATGCACGGTGCCCTGGGTGCCGCACAGGACGCACGGCTGCGTCGGGTGCTGGAACAGGATGGTCAGCAGGCGGTCGACGTAGAAGGCGAACGTGTCGGCCGGGGTGGAATCCGGGAAACGGCGGAAGAGCGGGGTGTGATCGCGATCCGCGCCGAGGGCCCGGTCGAGGTCCGCCAGCAGGGCGTGTCCTTCGGCGGTCAGGGTCGGGACGTCCAGCCCGGTGAACGCCTGGCGCAGGGCGGCCGACATCAGGTAACCGCGGTCCAGGAGGTCGGCCTCCAGCAGGGCGACGCCGGCGGTCGCGTCCACGGCCGGTCCGGCGCCGCGAGCGGAGGCAGAGGCGGAGGTGGAGGTGGAAGCGGGCAAGTAGACGGCACCCCGGCGGCTCAGCAGCACGGCGGCCAGGCCGCGGCGGCTGCCGGTGGTGCTGATCGTGACGGTCGTGTTCGTCATTCCCGTTCCTCCCCCTTGCCCGACGTGACCGCCGGGAACGACACGGCACCGGCCGGTACGGCCGTGGCCACGCGAATATCTCGGACGTCGAGCGGAATGTGTACGTCCTTTTCTTCCCCTCCCCCCTTCGGACGGGGCTTCTGCCTTCGTCCGGAACGAGGGAGCGTTGCCGTCTCCACGAGCGGAGAAGGAATGGCCGTACGTGTCGGCCGTTCGACGTCACCGAAACTACCAAGGTGGTGATCTTCCGCGCATCCGCATTGTCCGACAGCCGGTTCACGGCGGGGTCGGTGTGCGGATGCGCAGGATTGGCGGTGTGGTCGCGCTGTACCGGTGGACGTGAATCGGTACGGGAATGCGCTTGCCGCATCGCAGCTCGTGGGAGGCGTGCCAAGCCATGCCGCGGTGCAGTCGGTGCCTGACGTACCGTGATATGCCCGCAGCCGCGGAAATCCCCTACGGAATGACGCGTGTTCATAGGCAGGCGATTCGCGCTTTCGTCTCACCGCGCCGGTCTTCCGGACGTGAGGTGCGGGGCGGGAAGTGAACGCGCTCGGATTCTTTGGAGGAAAAGACGAGAGAAGGAAGCACGCTTCGGAGCCGCCCCGCGTGGAAAACAGTAGCAGGACGAGTAGCCCGCGCACATCGGGATTATGGCCGAGGCGCCAGGAGGCGCCGGAGACTTCCGTGCCGGAAAGGCATCGGTGCTCTGCGGGGGTGGAAACCCGGCCATGCGCTGATACCGGTGACGGCGCGCGCTCCAGCCGGCTCGGCGCCCACATCACCAGCCCCCGTGCCCGGTCCCCAACTCGGTTGTCAGTGCCCACTGTCATGCTGGGGACCGGTGTTGCTCCTCGTCCGATCACGGTGCTCGGATCCCGTCGTCGAGTCTCGCCGCCGATGTTCGCCGCCGGGACTCGTTGCCGGGTCTCGCGGTCCGTTCTCGCTATGGAGGGGGCCCGATATGGGACGACGCCAGGACCTTGCCGACGCGCTGGACGCCGAGATGACGGAGCGGCTGCTGCCGGACACCGCCGTGGCGGCGCTGGCGCGTTGGGTCGCTGAGGACGGGCTGCCCTACGTGTCCGGCACCGGCGGCCACGCCGTCGGATACGTGCCGGCGCGCTGGGCGGACGTGCGTCCGTGGCCGGTTCGGTTCGGTGGGCGATCGGGGACGGACGCCGTGCCGGTGAGCCGGGCCGATGTCGTCGCGGCGGTACGGGACGCGGCCGGCCGGGGGGCGTGGGACGAGGCCCTGGTCGCGTCGTACGTATGGGGCCAGGGCCGGATCGGCTACGGCCCGTACCGCTTGCGCGAGGTCCTGGCCCAGGAGGGGGTCGTCACCACCTTGTCCCGGGCCGCCGAAGCGCTGGAGGACCGGGGCCCGGTCGCGGCGTACGGCACCCTGCACCGCGCGGTGCCGTATTTGGGCCCCGCGTTCTTCACGAAGTTCCTCTATTTCGCCGGCCTCGCCGCGCCGACGTCGTCCGGGCCCCGCGCGTTGATCCTGGACCAGCGAATAGCCCGGGTCCTGCGCGCCCACGCCACCCGTGTCGGGCTGGCCGCCGGTATGGAACACGCCGCCGGGACGGCAGCGTGGATCTGGTCCGACGGAGGGTGGACGCCCCACCGCTACGGGAGGTATCTGGACTGGATGTCCGCCGTGGACTCGCAGCTCGCCCGGTCGCCCCTCCTGAAGTGGCCCGATTCCGCCACGGATCTGCTGGAACTGGCCCTCTTCAGCAACGCTTGGGATCCGGACGGGGAGGAGGATCAGGATTCGGGCGAGGCGTGAGGGAGCAGGCACGGCTGGAGAGTCCGAGCGACCGTCGGAATCCCGCGGCCTCCGCGGGAAGGGATCACCTCCGCGGGAAGGGAACACCTCCTCCGGCGTGCTCGTCCCGCGTCGGTTCTCACCTTCGGTTCTTCCCCCTCGGTTCCTCACCTCCGGTGGCTCACCGCAGTTTCCGGAAGAAGGCGCGGATGTCGCCGGTCAGCAGGTCCGGGGCCTCCATCGCGGCGAAGTGGCCGCCGCGGTCGAAGGTGGACCAGTGGACGACGTGGTGCTGCTTCTCCGCCAGCGCCCGGTCCGTGAGAGATCCGGGGAACAGCGCGCAGCCGGTGGGCACGTTCGACTTCTCCGGCTGGGCGCCCCAGGTCTGGGATTCCTTGTAGAGGCGGATGGAGGACGCGAAAGTGCCGGTCAGCCAGTAGAGGGTGACGTTGGTGAGCAGGGCGTCCCGGTCCACCGCGTCCTCGGGCAGATCCTTGGACGGGTTGCTCCACTGCCGGAACTGGTCGACGATCCACGCCAGGAGACCGGCGGGCGAGTCGTGCAGGCCGAACGCCAGGGTCTGCGGCCGGGTGGACTGGATCGCCGCGTAGCCGAAGCGTTCGTCACCCCAGTCGTCGGTCTCACCACTCCACTCCTGCTCGCCGCCCGACTCCTGCTCCTTGCCCCACTCCTGCTCGCTGCCCCACTGCTGCTCGCCGCCTTCCCCGTCCGGCAGGGTGATGGGGTCGTTCATGTGCACGCCGACGACGTGGTCGGTCGCGATCCGGGCGAGTCGGGCCGCGACGAAGGAACCGGCGTCGCCGCCCTGGGCTCCGTAGCGTTCGTAACCCAGTCGTGCCATCAGCTCGGCCACCACCTCCGCGTACCGGTCGGTGCTGCCGTCACCGGCCTTGCGGGTCGGCCCGGAGAAGGTGAAGCCCGGGAGCGAGGGGATGACCAGGTGGAACGCGTCGGCGGGGTCCGCCCCGTGGGCGCGCGGGTCCGTCAGTGGTCCGATCACGTCCAGGAACTCCACGAACGACACCGGCCAGCCGTGGCCCATCACCAGCGGCAGCGCGTCCGGTTCCGGCGAGCGGACGTGCAGGAAGTGCAGCGGCTGTCCCTGGATCTCGGTGGTGAACTGCGGGATCGCGTTCAGCGCGGCTTCCTGGGCCCGCCAGTCGTAGCCCGTCCGCCAGTACGCGGCGAGTTCCTTGAGGTAGGCGACCGGCACGCCGTAGTCCCAGCCCACGCCCGGCAGTTCGTCGGGCCAGTGGGTGGCGGCCAGCCGCGCGTTCAGGTCGTCGAGCTGGGCCTGCGGAATGTCGATACGGAAGGGGTGGACGGTGCGCTCTGTATGCGTCATGGGAGTCACGTTAGGAAGGGCAGAGGACAGGTTGTGTCCTCTGCCGGCCGCCCCGCCGTACCAACGCCGGACGCGTGGCACGGCGGGGCGGCCCCGGGCTACGCCCGGCCCGGCTCTCCCTCCGCCCGGGACTCGTCAGCGGCGACCCGGGATCCGTCGGGAGCCGCCCGGGATTCGTCAGCAGCCGGTGCCTTGTCCGCGGGAGCCTCGGGCCTGCCGCCGGTCGCCCGGGGCTCGTTGGCGGCGATCAGCAGGGAGGCGACGAGCGCCAGGAGGCTGATGCCGACGGCGAGCCACAGGGCGTTGCGGTAACCGGTCAGGGTTCCGGAGCCGACGAGCGGTCCGGCCAGGGCGATGCCCACGGACGCGCCGATGCCGAAACAGGAGCCGTTGAGGCCGGGCAGGGCCCCGGGGCTCTCCTTGGGCGACTGGATGACCCCGAGTCCGTTCAGGGTGGTCAGGGCCAGGCCGTTGTAGCAGACACCCATGCCGCAGACGGCCGCGAGCATCACCCACCGGTTCTGCGGGAAGCAGGCCGCCACGGCGAGGACCGCCGCGCACAGCAGGAGCCCGGCCCGCAGCGGCAGCAGCCAGCCCCGGCGGGAGGCGAGCCGGCCGGTGAGCGGGGCGGCGAGGAGGCCGATGGCCGCCGGCGGGGTGAGGAACAGCAGGGAGGACAGGGTGGCGCTCATGCCGTACCCCGTGTGCCGGTCCTGGCTGAGCAGGACGATCGTGAAGTTGAGCGCGGCGAAGACGCCGGTCAGCGTCAGGACGGTGGTGGTGATCAGCGGCCACACCTGACGGGTCCGCAGGTGTTCCACGGCGATCAGCGGGTGGGCCCGGCGCTTCTCGGCCTGCCGGAAGCACAGCAGGAGCAGCAGTCCCCCGGCGAGCAGCGCGAGCGGGCGGACGTCCGACCAGCCGTGCGCGGATCCCTGGCTGAGGGCGAGGTTGACGCACACCAGCGCCGCCGACAGGAACGCCGCGCCCCGCCAGTCCATGCGCCCGGTGGTCCGGGCGGGCGCCTCCGGGAGGACGCGCGCCGTCGAGACCATGGCGGCGACGGCGACGACCACGATGGCGACGAAGATCCAGCGGAAGCCGAGGTGGTCGGAGAGGAGGCCGCCGACGAGCCCGTCGACGCCGCCGACCCCGCCGTTGATGGCCGTGATCAGCCCCAGGGCCGTACCGAACCGCGCCGGGGGCATCGTCTCCCGCAGCAGCACGTACGTCAGGGGGAAGGTCGCTCCGGCGGCCCCTTGCAGGATCCGTCCGGCGATCAGCAGCGGCACGCCCGGGGTGACGGCTGCCAGGACGGCGCCCGCGCACAGGAGCGCCAGGGTGCCCAGGAGGACCCGCCGTCTGCCGAGGTGGTCGCTCAGCCGGGCCAAAACCACGCCCGCGACGCCGTTGACCAGGAAGAACAGGTCCTGGGACCGGGCCACCTCCGCGACCGGGGCGGACAGCGACGTGGCGATGTCCGGCAGGGCGGGCGTCACCATGCTGCTCGCGAGCTGGAAGGCGACGACGGCGAGCACCAGTGTGGCGAGGATCCGGCCCGTGGCCACCGGAGTGGCGGGCGGCGCGCCGAGGCGGGGACCGGCCATCACCGTGCTCCGTCTCTGCGGCACAGGCGCTCCACGAGCCGGGCCGGGAAGGTGCCGTCGGTCTCCAGGACGACCCTGGCGTTCGCGTCGGGGTGCGGTGGGTAGCCGAGGTGGATGCCGCGGGTGTCGGCGATCAGGGCGCCGCGCGCCGGGCCGTCCCCGGTCTCCACGGTGACGTGCAGCTCCGGGGCGAGGAGCGGGGTCACCTCGCCGGCCGCGATGGCGGCGGCGAGCGGATCGTGGCAGGCCGAGCCGCGCGCGGGGAAGGCCACCTTGGCGTGGAAGGCGAAGTACAGGTCCAGGATCTCCCCCGCGAACCGGGCCACCGGGGATCCGTCCGCCAGCAGTTCCTGGCGCAGCTCCTCCGTGAGGCGCTCGCGCATCGTGACGTCCAGCGGCACGATGGTCAGGTCCCGCCAGCCCGCGGCCAGCACGCGGTGCGCCGCTTCGGGGTCGTTCCCGATGTTGGCCTCCGCGACCGGGGTGATGTTGCCCGGGTGGTGCACGGCGCCGCCCATGACGGTCAGCGTGCGGACCATGGCGGGCAGTTCGGGCTCGCGTTCCAGGGCGAGGGCCAGGTTGGTCAGCGGGGCCGTGGCCACGATCGCGAGCTCGCCGGCCGCCTCCCGGGCCGTCGCGATGATGAGGTCCGCCGCGTCGGGGGCGGCGATCGGGGCGGTCGGCTCCGGCAGCCGAACGTTGCCCAGGCCGTTGTCGCCGTGCACGTGGGTGGCGTACTCGGGTATGTCCCCGCGCAGCGTCGTGTCGGCGCCCTGGGCCACGGGGATGTCGGTCCGGCCGTCGAGTTCCAGGACCTGGAGGGCGTTCCGGGCGGCCTGCGCGGCGTCGGTGTTGCCGGCCACGGTGGTGACCGCGCGCAGGTCGACGCCGGGCGTCCGCAGGAGGTAGAGCAGGGCGAGGGCGTCGTCCACGCCGGTGTCGCAGTCCATGAGCAGGGGCTGTCGCGGGGACACGTGGATCTCCTTGGGGTTGGGTTGGGGTGGGGCGGCGGAGGGTGGGGGGTGGCGGTGTCGCGGTCGGCACTCGGGGGCACGGGGACGGTGTGCTTACGGGGGCGTCGGCGGACGGATTCGGGGTGGTTGTCTGACCACTCGGGGAGGCGGGTAGCGGGGCGCCCGAAGGGGCTCGGGGAGGCGCGCACCGGGCGTACGGGGCGGGGGTGGCGGCAAGTGCCGGACGAGGGGCGGGCTCGGGTCCGACCCGGGTGCCTGGCGGTCGGAAGATCCGGCGATCCCAGCGCGCCTGCGGACGTGGTGATGCACGGCGCAGGGCGACGGCCCGGCGGGCCGCGTCAGGTTGATCGCAGGGTGGTCACCGTGCGTCGGGGGCGCCACGTCAGCCCGACAGCAGACGCTCGGCGCATCAAGGACCACAGCCCGCACCCCTGCGTCCGGGAAAGACCCGGCGCGGCGCGAGCCCCGAAATCGGGAGGTGAAGCCTACGGAGACTGATCGCCGAGGAGGCCGGACCAAGGCCGATCTCCCGCTCACTCCGGGCGGAGACCCCCGCCCTTCGTGCGCGGCGCACGCCCACCCCGCCCAAGGGACACCGTTAACCGAGCCCCGCAGACGTATCCGCTCACGGGTACGCGGCGGTCCACACAACCGGCCCGGCGGCAGCCCGTACGACTCGGCCCACGACCGCGCGTACGCCCTGACCGACGACCGTCCGTGCAACCCGACCGACGACCGTCCACACGACTCGGCCCATGACAGAACGGGCGCCCGAGGACGGCCCCGTCCAGGGTGACCGACAGGTGAGCGGACCGGGGTCCGCGGGACCGGCGGTCCGCGGCGGCGTCTGTCATCTTGCGGCGCCTTTCCGATGGGATGCGGGGAACACAAGAGCCCCCGCCGACGAACAGTTGTAAGACAACTGGATGGCGATTGGTGGGAGGCTAGATCCCGCCACCATGGGAAGGCAAGACCCCGAGCTGTTTGACCAGAGGTTCCCGGGCCGCGCATCCTCTACGGGGCCGACCGTCCGGGCGCGCCCATACGTCAGACAACAGCAGGTGAAGCCCATGAAGAGTCCGCGTACGGCACGCCGCCGCACCCCCCGCGTCGAGCTGTACGAGCGGATCGTCGCCGCGATCCACGACGGGACCTTCCCCCCGGGTTCGGACCTGCCGTCCGAGCCGGCGCTGGCCGCCCGTATGGGCGTGAGCCGCCCCGCCCTGCGCGAGGTCCTGATCCTGTTGCAGGAGGACGGGGTGATCACCCGCAAGCACGGGGTCGGCAGCCGGGTGAACCAGCACCTGCCCCCGCGCGGACTCGAACGGCTCCTCCCCGTCGAGGCGCTGCTGGACGAGGGCAACATCACCTGCCGCCGGCTGGCCGCGGAGCACGACGAGGCCACCGACTTCTCCGGTCACCACCTGCGGCTGTCGTCCATGAGCCGGACCTGGTTCTGGGAGACGCTCATCGAGGTCGACGGCGTCCCGGCCTGCTTCGCCCACGAATGGGCCGCCGAGGACTCCGCGCTCACGGCCCTCGACCCGGCCTGCGCCGAGGCGATCGCCCATCAGGCCGCGGCGGACCCGTCGACGGGCGAGCCCGTGGTGACCATGCTCGCCGCGCTCCTGGCCGCGGCCGGCGACCATACGCTCACCGGGAAGAGCACCCTCGGCGCCACCATCCTCGGCCGGGAGCGCGGCAAGGCCATGAACAGGCCCCCGGAGACACCCGCGATCCTGATCACCCAGGTCGTCTCGGCCGAGAGCCGGCCCGTCCTCGCCGCCAAGTACCTGCTGCCGGCCGGCGCCCCGTTCCTGCGGATCGTGCAGCGCCGGTGACGCGGGGCAACGGGAGCCGCTCGGCACGCCGTTGAGGCGGATGGGCCCACCGGCGCGCCCGTGCGCGGGGCGGTGAGTGAACCAGGCATCGCCACCGGCGGCCCAGCCGGTCCACGCACCGATGGGCGGCCCGGCCGCCGACAACCGGCCCCGTTCGGCTCGTTGACCGCCCAGGCCGGTAGCCGTACGGACCTCCGCCGGAAATCGGCCGTGGCGGCCCGGCAATGCGAGACTCGGTCACGCGTCACCCCGTCCGTTGTCCGTACGCACTTCAGGGATGCCCATCACACCCATGACCTCCCCCACCACGTCCTCAGCGCTCCCCCAGCCCTTCGATGACGCGTTCGCCGCCGACCCGTACGCCACGTGGGCCCGGCTGCGGGCCGAAGCGCCCGCCCACCACGTCGGGCTCCCCGACGGTTCCTCGGCGTGGCTGATCACTCGTGAGGCCGACGTACGCGCCGCGTTCACCGATCCGCGACTGTCCGTCAGCAAGAACCACGCCAAAAGCGGTTACCAGGGCTTCTCCCTGCCGCCGGCGCTGGACGCCAATCTCCTGAACCTCGACCCGCCGGACCACCTGCGGCTGCGCCGGCTGGTCTCCAAGGCGTTCACGCCCCGCCGCGTCGAGGACCTGCGGAGCCACGTCAGACGGCCACCGGTCACCTGATCGACCGCCTGGCGGACGCGAGCGGGCCCGTCGATCTCGTCGCCCACTTCTCGAACCCCCTGCCGCTGACCGTCATCGGTGACCTCTTCGAGGTCCCGGAGGCGGACCGGACGCGCTTCTCCGGCTGGATCACCACCATGCTCGCGCCGGAAAGCGGCGCCCAACTCCGCGAGGCCGTCCAGAACATCCACCGCTTCTTCGTCGAACTCGTCGCCGCCCGGCGTGCCGCGCCCGGCCCCGACCTGCTCACCGCTCTGATCGCCGCCCGCGACGAGGAGGACCGGCTCAGCGAGGACGAACTCGTCTCCCTGGCCTTCCTCATCCTCCTGGCGGGCAGCGAGAACACCCAGCACCTGATCAGCGGCGGCCTGTACACGCTGCTGCGGCACCCGGAGCAGCTCGCCGCCCTGCGCGACGACCCGGCCCTGATGCCCAACGCCATCGAGGAGATCCTGCGGTACGCGCTCCCCAACCAGACGGCCATCCGCCGCTTCCCCACCACGCACCTCGACATCGACGGCGTGCGCATCCCGGCCGGTGACACCGTGCTGCTCGGCCTGGCCTCCGCCCACCGCGACCCGGACCGCTACCCCGAGCCGGACCGCTTCGACATACGCCGCGCCGACCCGTCCCACCTCGCCCTCGGCCACGGCATGCACTACTGCCTGGGCGCCCCGCTCGCCCGCATGCAGATCGACCTCGCCCTGACCACCCTGATCCGGCGTTTCCCCGGGCTCGGCCTGGCCGTCCCCGAGACCGAACTCCCCTGGCGCACCACCTTCCGCTCGCACGCCCTGAAGCGGCTGCCGGTGCTGGTCGGCCCGCCGGCTGCGTGAGCCGTCGGCTTGCCTGTCACGGATACCAAGGAGGTGGTGGCCCTGTCCCAAAACTTCTGGGACAGGGCCACCGTCGCCTCCCGTCCGTCGGGCACCGAGCGAAACCGCCCGCTTCCCTACCGGCGACCGGCCTCTCGGCTCGGCCCGCGCGGCCACGGATGCCCGTTCGCGCACCCCGGCCGGGCCCCGTCCCCCCGCGGCCTCGCCGCCGTCACCAGGCGAACGCCTCCGGCGCCGGCCCCGGTCCCGGGAAGAGTTCTTCCAGGGACGCGATCAGTTCCGGGTCCAGGTCGAGTTCCAGCGCCCGCAGCGCACCCGTCAGTTGCTCCGGCGTGCGGGGGCCGATGATCGGGCCGGTCACCTCGGGGCGGGTGAGGAGCCAGGCAAGGGCGACCTCGGCGGGGGCCAGGCCGTGGCGGTCGAGCAGGTCCTCGTACTCCTGGACGCGGGCGCGGACGGAGGCGTCGGCGAGCGCCTCCGGCACGCGGCCGGTCGCGCGGCGGGCGGCGCCGGACCGCCCCTTGAGCACGCCGCCGAGCAGACCGCCGTGCAGCGGCGACCAGGGAATGATGCCGAGGCCGTACGCCTGCGCGGCGGGGATGACCTCCATCTCGGCGCGGCGCTCGGCGAGGTTGTAGAGGCACTGTTCGGAGACGAGCCCGAGCAGGCCGCGGCGGCCGGCCGCCTCGTTGGCCTGAGCGATGGTGTAGCCGGGGAAGTTGGAGGATCCGGCGTACAGGATCTTTCCCTGCTGGATCAGGACGTCGATCGCCTGCCAGATCTCCTCGAACGGCGTGCGGCGGTCGATGTGGTGGAACTGGTAGAGGTCTATGTGGTCGGTCTGGAGGCGCTTGAGCGACGCCTCGGCGGAGCGGCGGATGTTGAGCGCCGACAACCGGTCGTGGTTGGGCCAGGGCCGCTCGGCGGCTTCCATGTGCCCGTACGCCTTGGTCGCGAGGACGACCTTGTCCCGGCGGCTCGCGTCCTTGGCGAACCAGTTGCCGATGATCTCCTCGGTCCGGCCCTTGGCGGCGCCCCACCCGTAGACGTTGGCGGTGTCGAAGAAGTTGACGCCGGCGTCCAGTGCGGCGTCCATGATGGCGTGGGAGGTCGGTTCGTCCGTGTGCGGGCCGAAGTTCATCGTTCCGAGGACGAGGCGGCTGACGGTGAGTCCTGAGCGTCCGAGCTGCGTGTAATCCATCATGAGGCAGGAGCCAACGCCCTTGGGGCGGCGGAGGCAAGACCGCCGTGCCTTCCGCCGCCGGTGGCCGTCGGACATGTCAGGGATCGCCCGGCGGGTCCGTGTCCTCCCTGTCGCGCAGCAGCCGTTCGAGGTTGCGTGCGGCGCCGGTGAGGCCGGCGTCGACGGCCCGGCGGTACGCCCGTTCCGCCTCGCGGGTCCGGCCCGCACGTTCCAGCAGGACGCCCAGGTTCAGGGCGGCGCCGCGGTCACCGGCCCCGGCGGCCTTGCGGTACCACTCCTCCGCCTCCTTGACGTGCCCGGCCTGTTCCAGCCGCACGCCGAAGGCGAAGGCGGCGCCCGGGTGCCCCGCCTCGGCGGCGCGGCGGAACGTCTCCCGCGCCTCCGCCGGCCGTCGGAGCCGGGTGAGCAGCATGCCCAGGCTGAACGCGGCGCCGGGGTCGCCGGCGTCGGCGGCCCGGCGGAACATGTCCTCCGCCTCGGCCGTGCGCCCGGCCCGGTTCAGCAGCACGCCCAGGTTGAAGGCGGCGTCGGTGTCACCGGCCTCGGCGAGGGGACGCAGCGCGCCCTCCGTGACGTCCGGCGCGGTGGGGTAGGCGTTGACGCCGATGGCGAAGCGTTCGGCGTCGTCGGACGCGTGGGCCAGGGCGGCCTGCCACACCGGTGGCGGGATGGGCGTGTGGGTGTGGTCGGTGAGGTATTCGAAGACCCGCCACACGGTGGGGTCGTCGGTGGGCAGCAGCATGCTGGTGATGCCGAAGCGCACGCGGGTGGCCCAGGCCAGGGCCTCGTCGAAGGGTTCCGGCCGCAGCAGGGGCCCGGCGGCCCGCAGCCGCTGCCGGTGCACCGCGTCGAGCAGCTTCAGGGAGAAGCAGCGCAGACCGGTGCGCGCCAGGTCCACGGCGGCGGCGACCAGGGCGGCGCCGCGCGGGTGCCCGCCGCCGCCTTCGGCGTTCTTCCAGTCGCGCCACAGCGCGGGCCCCGCGGCCAGGTATTCGGGGATGCCGTAGGAGGCGTGGTGGGCGAGGGCCGCGGTGATCCGGTCGTCCTGGCACCGGCCCGCCCGCTCCAGTTCGGTCGCGGTCCACAGGCGGTCGACGAGGAGGGGTTCGGTCTGGTTGAGCACGCGGGCCCCGAGGACGGCGGTCTGCCGGGCCAGCCGGTCGGCGGCCTCGTCCCGTTCGTGCGGGCTGAAGGTCTCGTACTGCCGGCCCTGCATGGTGGCCAGCACCGGCACCCGCAGCCGGACGAGGTGGGTCAGCAGCGCCGGCTCCAGCCCCTCGGGCCCCAGGAACGTCTCCAGGTCGTCCAGCCAGACGACGCAGCACACCCCCGTGCGTTCGATGACCTCCGCGGCGGTCCTCAGGTCGGGGCCGCCGGCCGGGGCAAGCACCCGGTGCCGGCCCAGGACGGTGCGCAGCGCCTCGAAGGCGGCGCGGGTCTTGCCCGTGGTCGCGCCGCCCACCAGCAGGACGAGTCCGCCGCACCGGGCCGCCGACGCCAGCCGCCGGCGCAGCGAGGTGTCCAGGTCGCGGCATACGTAGCGGGGTACGGCGTTCCCGTCCGCGCCGGGCCGGGCCCGGTGCGCGCCCGCGGCCAGCGCGTCCCACTCCGCGGCGAGCGGCCACCGCAGCGGGTCCCGGAGGTAGTCGGGCACCCGGTCGCCGGCCAGTGTGAAGGTGATCGGTCCGTCGAACCGGCCGCCCTGGACGACGATGCCGTGTCCGCCGCCGGTCATGGTGTTGCGCACGGCGTCCGGGGCGTGGGCGGCGGATTCACGGGCGGTTCCGCGTGTGCCGCCCGGATCGCGTGTGCCGCCCGGATCGCGTAGGTCCTCCGCGCCCTGTGCGGCCCCGGGGCGGCGCACGTCCTCCGTGTCGTATGCGTTCTCCGCGCCGTACGCGTCCTCCGTGTCGTACGCGTTCCCCGTACCATCATCGTCCGCGTTCCCCGGACCGCCCGCGTTCTCGGCGGCGTGCACGCTCTCCGCGTTCCCCGCGCCGCGTACGTGCTCAAGACCGTGTGCGTCCGCCGTGTCCCAGAGTTCTCCGAGGTCGTACCGTCCCCCTGCACCGGGGGGACGCCTGCCGGGCCGGGCGGCCACGGTTACTCCTCGGGCTCCGGTGGCCGGCGGCCGGGCGCGGGGGGCGGGGTGGTGCCGAAGTGCATCGGCCCGTGGAAGTCCCGGCCCTGCACCACGGCTCCGTGACTGCCGCCCGTGACGTCGCTGTGCACGTCGCCCTCGCCGGTGCGCAGCAGCCGGGCGGCATCGCGCTGCCAGGAGGCCAGGTCGCGGGCGAACTCCGGGTCCGCGGCGGCACGTTCCGTCAGCACGCGGGCCAACTGCCGGGCACGTTCCCGGTCGTCCGGGTCGCGGGCCAGCGCGGTCAGCTCCGCCTCGCCCGTCCGCGCCTCCGGCTCGCCCGTCCGCACCTCCGGCTCGTCGGCCTCGCCGTGACCGCCCGGTTCCGGTTCGTTGCCGGTCCGGTCGTCCCCGCCGGTCCGCTCCCGGCCGCGGAAGGGGCGCCGGACGAGTGCCGTCAGCGTCTCCCAGGCCTGCCGTCCCACCGCCCCGCCCGCTCCGCCGACGAGCGCCGGCAGCAACGCGGTCAGCACCGGATCCACCATGATCCACCCCCGATGGTGTGTTCCGCCTTGTTCCTCACGGTAGACCCGCACCCATGGGCGGGGAACGCGGAACCGTGCCTTACGGCGGCCGGCGCAAGGCGACGGGGCGGCTTTGAGAGGAGCGGGCGGGAAGGCGGCGGCGCTCGTCCGCGTTCGTCTGGTGTGGCACACGTTCACCACCGGACGAGAGGAGAAGGCATGTCCGTCGTATTCGACGAGGAGACACGCAGGCTGCTGGACGGGAAGAGCTTCGCCACCGTCGCGACCCTGAATCAGGACGGCGGTCCGCAGACCTCGGTGGTCTGGGTCGGCCTGGACGGGGACGGCACCCTCGTCTTCTCCACCACGGCCACGCGCCAGAAGGCCCGGAACCTGGCCCGGGACCCCCGGCTGAGCCTGACGGTCTTCGACCCCGCGGACCCGTACCGCACGGTGGAGATCCGGGGCACCGCCGAACTGGTCGACGACCCCGAGAAGACGCTGCCGCAGACCCTGGCGCACAAGTACCTGGGCGGCGACTACCCGGCGGAGCCGGAGGAGGTGCGCCGGCTGATCGTCCGGGTCACGCCGCTGAAGGTCGTCCCCTTCTCGGTCTGAGCGCCGCGCCCGGGCCGGGCACCGACCAGTGCACCACCCGGTTCCCCGCCCGGGCGCCCGCATCAGCCTCCCGCGTCCCCGTCCCCGTCCCCGTCCCCGTCCGCGTCGGGCGGCGGCCCGTACTCCGGCTGCCACATGGCGTCCTGGACGGCCTGGACCGGGTCGTCGGGCGTGGTCGCGGCCACGCCGTCCGCGACGGCCGCCCGCACCACCGCCACGGCGACGGTCGCCGACGACGCACGCAGGTTCTCGACCGGCGGCAGCAGCGGCGCGCCGGGGGTGCCCGTCTCGACCTGTCCGGCGACCGCCTCGGCCGCGGCCAGCAGCATGCCCGTGGTCATACGCTCGGCGCGGGCCACGAGGGCGCCCAGGCCCAGCCCGGGGTAGACCAGCGCGTTGTTGGCCTGGCCGATGACGTGGCGGACGCCGCCGGTCTCGACCGGTTCGACGGGGATGCCGGTGGCGGTCAGGGCCTTGCCGTCGGTCCAGGCCAGGAGGTCGGCGGGCATGGCCTCGATCTTCTCCGTGGGGTTGGAGAGGGGGAAGACGATCGGCCGGTCGACGTGCGCGGCCATCTCGGTCACCACCTGCCGGGTGAAGGCGCCGCGGACGGTCGAGGTGCCGACGAGGAGGGTGGGGTGCACGTTCCGGACGGTGGTCAGGAGGTCGATCGGGCCCGAGGCCCAGTCCCCGACCTCGGACGACGGCCGGGCGTAGCCGCGCTGGTAGTCCCGCAGGTCGTCCATGTCGTCCCGCAGCAGCCCGTTCTTGTCGATCAGCCAGAGGCGGCGGGTCGCCTCGTCCGCGTCCAGTCCGTCCCGGACCATCGCGCCGCGCAGCTGGTCGGCGATGCCGACGCCGGCGGTCCCGGCCCCGAAGATCACCACGCGCTGGTCGCGGAACGCGGTCCCCGCGGCCTTCAGGGCGGACATCGCCGCCGCGAGGGTGATGGTCCCGGTGCCCTGCATGTCGTCGTTGAACATCCGGTAGCGGTCGCCGTAGCGCTCCAGCAGGCGCCGGGCGTTGCCGGGGCCGAAGTCCTCGAAGTGCAGCAGGGCGTGCGGGTACAGGGAGGCGACCGTCTCCAGGTAGGCGGCGACGAACTCCTCGTACCGCCGTCCGCGCGCCCGGCTGTGCCGCACGCCGAGGTACAGGGGGTCGTTCAGCAGGCTCTCGTTGTCCGTCCCCACGTCGAGGACCACCGGCAGGCAGCGTCCCGGGGGGATTCCCGCGGCGGCGGTGTAGACCGCGAGCTTGCCCACCGAGATCCGGATGCCGTGCACGCCCCAGTCCCCGATGCCCAGGATCTGCTCGGCGTCGCTGACGACCACGAGGTCCACCTCGTCGGCGGAGAGCCGCAGCGCCTCGAAGGAGCGCCGGATGTCCTGCGGGCGGTCGATGGACAGGAACACGCCGCGCGGGCGGCGGTACTCGTGGCTGTACCTCTTGATCGCCTCGCCCACCGTGGGGTCGTAGACGATGGGCAGCAGTTCGACCAGGTGTTCGGTGAGAAGTCGGTAGTACAGGACCTCGTTGCGGTCATGCAGTTGCTCCAGATAGATGTGCGCGGCCAGGTCGCCGGGCTGCCGGTGCAATTGTTCGTAGGCGCGGCGGGCCTGCCGGTCCAGCGTGAGCACCGCGTCGGGCAGCCGTCCGACGAGGCCGAGGCGGTCGCGTTCCGCGGCGGTGAAAGCGGTCCCGCGGTTGGTCAGCGGATCGCTCATGATCCGCGGCAGTCCGCCCATGTGCCCGCACCTCGCGTCATAAGTCCGTTCTGCGATCAGTTTGGTGCCGGGGGTGGTGGGGCGCATGTGGCGGATGGGCTGAATGTGGAGGGTGGTGGGCGCGGGGTGTGCGGCCGGTGGCCTCCGGGGGCCGTCGGCGGTCCGCTCGTCCTGGCCTGCCCAGCGCCGCCTGCCTGCCCGCCCTGCGCCCCTGCGCGGCCCCGCGATCCGCTCCTTCCGACGCGTACGGGTTCGCCGCCGATCCTTCGGTGGCCCGCTCGTTCTGCCCCGCCTGCGCCCACCCGGTGATTCCTACACCCCGCGACCGGCTTGCTCCGCCGCGTACGGGTTCGCCGCCGTTCCTTCGGTGCTCAGGAGGACGACGGTGGCCGAAGGGTCGAGGCTCAGAGCCGCGCGGCGGGCGTCGGCGTCCGGGCCGGTGAGGGCGGCACGGACCCCGGCCAGGGAGGCGGCGCCGCAGGGTCCGGCGGGCACGCCGTGGGTGGCGAGGGCGCGGGCCGCGCGGGCGCCGTCCGCGTCGGTGACGGCGACGGCGGCGTCCAGCCCGTCGCGCAGCCGGGGCCAGGCGAGGGCGGAGGGGGTGCCGCAGTTCAGGCCCGCCATGGGCGTCTCCCCGGTGGTCACGCTGACCGGCTCCCCCCGCAGGAGGCTGTGCAGGACGCAGGCCGCGGTCTCGGGTTCGACGGACAGCAGGGCCGGTGCGCG
This sequence comes from Streptomyces sp. NPDC003077, assembly GCF_040611095.1. Classification (NCBI taxonomy): domain Bacteria; kingdom Bacillati; phylum Actinomycetota; class Actinomycetes; order Kitasatosporales; family Streptomycetaceae; genus Streptomyces; species Streptomyces sp. NPDC003077. The sequence goes on from NZ_JBEXNM010000045.1 coordinate 24,867, forward strand.
GCCTGCGGCCCGGCCGCGGTAGTGGGTGACGGCGGCCTGGGCGAGCGAGCCCACCCCGACGGGGACGGCGACCAGGCCCGGCGTCCCGGCTCCGGCGGCGGCCAGCTGTTCGTCGACCTCGGCGAACAGGGTGGCGTACCCCTCGACGATCCAGCCGGGGATCCGCTCGTAACCGGGCCAGGCGGTGTCCTGGACGAGGACGGCGTCCGGCGCGGCGGCGGCGTCGGTCGCCCGGCGCACGGCGTCGTCGTAGGTGCCCGCGACCCCGGTGACCTGGGCGCCTTCGGCGGCGATGGCGGCCAGGGCGGCCGGGTGCACTCCGCGCGGCACGAAGACGTGGGCGCGTTGCCCCGCCAGCCGGGCCATGCGTGCCACGGCCCGGCCGTGGTTGCCGTCCGTGGCGGTGATCAGCCGCAGCCGGGTCCCCGGCGGGCGCTCCGCGACGATCCGGTGCACGGCCCAGGAAGCGCCGAGCGCCTTGAACGCGGGCAGGCCGAGGCGGGACGACTCGTCCTTGACGAAGACCCGGCCGACGCCGAGTTCGGCGGCCAGCGCGGGGAGCTCGGTCAGCGGGGTGGGGGCGTAGCCGGGCAGCGCGGCGTGGAAGGCGCGCACGTGGTCGGGGGCGGGGGTGCAGGTCCAGGCGCGGGCGGCGGGGCGCGCGTACCAGGTGGGCGTGTGGAGGGAGGTGGTGATCTCGGGCACCCGGTCAGCCTGCGGTGCGGCCCCGATCGCGGTCCAGCGCGGGTTTCCGATCCGTATCCGTCAGCAAAACGAACGGGTCGTCGCTCGGCGGGGCGGGTGGGGAACAACTGGCGCACTGCCGCCAGCGGCGGCGAGCAACGGAAGTCTTCCGCCTGCGGGAGTGCGTGGCAGACGCTTTCGCCGACGAGGGCGTGCATCTGACGAGGGCGAGCAGCTACGGCACCCACGGCGGCGCACGCGACCCGGCCGACGACGGCCCCGTGCACCACCCACCCACGAGGGCGAGCAGCGGGAATTCCTGCTGGAGGATCTATATTCGCCGGCAGATACGAGCAGATCCGAACAGAAAGGGTGTCGATGTTCGACCTGCACCGGCTGCGTCTGCTGCGCGAGCTCAAGCACCGGGGAACGCTGGCCGCCGTCGCCGCCGCCCTGTCGTACAGCCCGTCCGCCATTTCCCAGCAGCTCTCGCAACTGGAGGCGGAGGTCGGCGTGGCGCTCCTGGAGCCGGTCGGGCGCCGGGTGCGGCTGACCGAGCAGGCCGAGATCCTCGTCGCGCACACCGAGGCGGTGCTGGAGCGCCTGGAGACCGCCGAGGCGGACATCGCCGCCTCCCTCACCGACCTCACCGGGACCTTGCGCCTGGCGTCGTTCCAGACCGCCGCGTTCGCCCTGATCCCCACGGCGCTGACCGCGCTGCGCGCGGCGCACCCCCGCCTGCGGACCCACGTCACCCAGCTGGAGCCGAAGAGCGCGCTCCCGGCCCTGGTGGCCCGGGACTTCGACCTGGTCATTGCCGAGGAGTTCCCCGGCAACCCCAATCCCCGGCCCGACGGCATCGAGCAGGAAGACCTGTACGAGGACGCCCTGCGCCTGGCGCTCCCCGGAGCGGTGGCCGCGCGGCTCCCCGGGGCGGACGCGTCCCCGGAGGCCACGCTCCGCGTGCTGGCCGCTCACCCGTGGGCCATGGAGCCGGAGGGCACGGCCGCCCGGCACTGGGCGATGACGCTGTGCCGCAACGCGGGGTTCGAACCCGATGTGCGGTTCGAATCCACCGATCTGCTCCTGCACCGGCGGCTCGTGGAACAAGGCCACGCCGTCGCCCTGCTGCCGGACCTCGTGTGGAGCGACGGGCCGCCGACGGTTCCGCTGCGTGAGCTGCCGCCCGGACACCGGACGCGCCGGCTGTTCACCGCCGTCCGCCGGGGCAGCAGTCGTCACCCGGCCGTGGCGGCGTGCCGGGAGGCGCTGCGGCAGGCGGTGGCCCGCCATGGGGCGGCGGCCGGTGGCGGGGAGTCGGGGCCGCTCCCGTCGTCCGCTGGGGAAGCGGCCGTCGAGGCGGCGCCGTCCGTGCTGTGAGCGGGGGCGGGAAGCCGGCCCGCGTGGCCCCGGCTACCGCCGCGAAGAGCCAGCCCACTTCTCCCGGCTACCGCCGCGAAGGGTCGGCGCGCTTCTCCCGGCTCGCCGCCACGCGGCACCGCCTCAGACCGGCTCCCCCGTCCCGCCCACGGCCCGGGCGGCCTGGGCCTGCCACCGGGGATCGGCCAGAACGTCGGGAAGCGGCTTCCTCCAGTGCTGTGCCTGGGGAAAGAGGGCGGCGAAGCGGTCGCGAACCGTGCGGGGGAAGTACACCGGCGCCCACGTGCCGTCGGAGAAGCCCAACTGGTAGTGGCCTCTGGAACGGTCCCTGCAGTCGCGGACCCAGACGAGTTCGTGCGGGGCGCACCGCCAGCCCGTTTCGGACCGCAGTACGGGCTCCCCGCCCGGCACCGCCACGTGACCGAGGTAGACCAACTGGGCGCGGCGGTCGGTCAGCAGGAGGATCTTGTGTTCGGCCGCACCGCGCGGGCGCAGTCCCCGCAGCAGACCACCGGCCAGGCTGTCCCAGGCACCCCAGAAGGCCTTCTTCTTCCGCAGGTGCTTCTCGCGCAGCGCCGGATCGCCGAATTCTCCTCGGGGCGGGTCGGGCGAGAGGAAGTTCAGGACCGAGTCGAACGCCCGGGAGCCCCAGGAGGTCTCCTGCCAGGACTGCGCCCCGAACACCAGGACCTCCCATTCCCTCGGCGGCAAGGGAGTGGTGTCGAGGCGGACCTCGCCCGCCTCCACGGGGAACATGTCCACCACACGTTCGCCGGGTTCGAGCACCTCTTCCACCAGCCGACGCAGCTCGCTCCCGGCTTCCGTCATCGGGTCCAACACTTCCCCCTGTTCGTTCCTCGGTCGTCAAGGGCCCACGCGCCACGTCCGTCCGGCGTCGGGCAAACCGTCCGATGTCCGGCGTCCGGCGTCCGGCGAACCATGGGTGCACCGACTGTCTCACCAGGCACACGGGACTTCGCCAGCCTCGTCAACCTCCGCCGCACCACGGGCCACGGCGCCACCGGTGAACGGTACTAGGTGGCCGGGTCCGGGATGCCAGGGGGATCTCGTGAGCGAACGAGAGCCCGGCCGCTTCCGCTCCGGGCCCTCACACGGCCCCTCAGCGGGCCACGGCTCCGGTCGCCTTGCCGGCCGCTGTGCCGCTCAGGTGACCGGTGCGGTGCGGCTGGGGGGCGGTGCTCCGTGTCGTCCGGTGGCAGCGGGCAGGCGGAGCGGGACGTGGGTGGGCGACGAGGACGAGGCGGATGACACGGATGACGCGGATGCACGTGCGACTCAGGTGACGCACGTGGCACGAGGTTGTCGCGCACGACATTCGCACGCATGATCGATGTCGGAAAGGCGAATATCCGCCAGGAGGCCCCGTCAGCCACGCCTGCCGGAATCAGCCATCAGCCCTCCCCCCGCCACCCCCGGCAATCGGCGGCCCCGGCAATCGGCCGCCCCTGCCAACCGGCAGCCCGCTCACGACCCCAGGTAATGCAGCACGGCCAGCACCCGCCGGCTGTAGCCGCGCGTGCCGGTCAACCGGAGCTTGTCGAAGATGGCGTTGATGTGCTTCTCGACGGCGCTCTGGGAGACGTGGAGTTGCTGGGCGATGGCCGCGTTGGTGTGGCCCTGGGCCATCAGGTCGAGGACCTGGCGCTCGCGTGCGGTGAGGCGCTGGAGCGGGTCCGTGTGGGTGCTGCGGGCCAGGAGCTGGCGGACCACCTCGGGGTCGAAGGCGGACTGTCCGGAGCCGACCCGCTCCAGGGCGTCCAGGAACTCGTCCACCTGCACCACGCGGTCCTTGAGGAGGTAGCCCACGCCCGCGCCGCTGGTGGTCAGCAGTTCGGTGGCGTACCGGCGTTCCACGTACTGGGAGAGCACCAGCACGCCGGTGTCCGGCCAGCGGTCGCGGATCTCCAGGGCGGCGCGCAACCCCTCGTCGGTGTGGGTGGGCGGCATCCGCACGTCCACCACCACGGCGTCCGGCGGGTCCTTTGCGACGGCGGCCAGCAGCGCCTGTCCGTCGCCGACGGCGGCGGTGACGTCGTGGCCCTCGTCCGCGAGCAGGCGCAGCAGTCCCTCGCGCAGCAACGTCGAGTCGTCGGCGATCATGACGCGCACGGCAGCTCCGCGGTGATGACGGTGGGTCCCCCGACGGGGCTGTCGACCGTGAACCGACCGTCCAGCGCGGCCACCCGCCGGGCCAGTCCCAGCAGGCCGCCCCCGGACGCGTCGGCGCCGCCGGTCCCGTTGTCCTCGATGCGCACGCGCACCATGGTGCCCTGCCGCCCGACGCGGACGGTCACAAGGGTCGCCCCGGAGTGCTTGGCCGCGTTGGTGACCGCCTCGGCGACGACGAAGTACGCCACCGTCTGGACGGCCGAGGGCAGGTCCCCGCGCACCTCGTCCACGAGGCGGACGGGGATGCCCGCCCGCTCGGCCACCGTTTCCAGGGCCGCGGGGAGTCCGCCCTCGTCCAGCGCCGCCGGGTAGACCCGCCAGGCGACCTCGCGGAGTTCGGCCAGCGCGCGCCCGGACTCCTCGTGGGCCTGGAGCAGCAGCGCGTCGGCCTTGCCGGGGTCGGTGGCGCGGCGGGCGCGGCCGATCAGCAGGCCGAGGGCCACCAGGCGCTGCTGGACGCCGTCGTGCAGGTCGCGTTCGATGCGCCGCCGCTCGTCGTGGACGGCCGCCACCACGCCGGCCCGGCTGGCGGCGAGTTCGCCGATCCGGCGCTCCAGCAGTTCCCGTCCGCTGGGGCCGAGGAACCGCCGGGCGAGCCATTCGTCCAGCAACCGCACGCCGTGGGCGCCCTGCACGGCCAGGAACATCCCGAACGACGCGCTGATGGCCGTGTACACCACGTCGGAAGGGTGGTCGAAACCGGAGGTGAGGAGCCAGCCCCAGAGCGGGAACGACAGGTAACCGAGCAGGATCAGCGTGTAGAGCAGCACCCCGCCGCCCAGCAGGCCCACGGCCCACCGCAAGCCCAGGTAGGCGAACGTCAGGCGGCCGGTGCCCGGCGCGGCGAGGTCGGCGCCGTAGAAGCGGGCCATCCGGCGCCGTTCGGCTCCGGCCAGGTGGCGGGCCGCGCCGAAGACGCGGGACCCGTCGGCGTCGCGGCGGCCCGGCGCGGCCAGCAGCCACAGCCCGCCCACGAGGACGAAGACGAGTTCCGCGACTGCGGTCAGGGCACCTATGAGGAGCCCCAGGGCGACCCGGAGCCGGTGGCGGAAGAACCTACGCATGATCGGCCACGCTAGCCGGACGGACGCGCGGGCGGACTGCGGAAAACCACAGGATCATGCTGCGCGGCACCGCACCGGAACTCTGCGGAGGCCCGCATTCCGCACGGTCTCCGGCATTCCTAGCGTCGTTCCCATGACAGTCATTGCCGCGTCCGACCCTTCCGCCGCGCCCCTCGACGGGGTGGCGGGCTGGGCCGCGGACCTCATGGAATCCATCGGCGCCGCCGGTGCCGGGACGGCCATCGCCCTGGAGAACCTCTTCCCGCCGCTGCCGAGCGAGGTGATCCTGCCGCTCGCCGGATTCACCGCGAGCCAGGGCCGGATCGGCCTGATCGCCGTCCTGGTGTGGACGACGGTCGGTTCCGTCGTCGGCGCCGTGGCTCTGTACGCCGTGGGTGCCCTGCTCGGCCGGGACCGCACCGTGGCGCTCGCGGCCCGCATCCCGCTCGTGAAGGCCTCGGACATCCTCCGTACCGAGGCGTGGTTCGCACGGCACGGCACGAAGGCGGTCTTCTTCGGCCGCATGGTCCCGATCTTCCGCAGCATGATCTCGGTGCCCGCCGGGGTCGAACGGATGCCGATGCGGATCTTCCTCACCCTGACGACCCTGGGAAGCCTGATCTGGAACGCGTTGTTCGTCATGGCCGGCTATCTGCTGGGCAGCCGTTGGCAGCAGGTCACCTCGCTTGTCGACACCTACTCCAAGATCGTCCTGGGCGCCGCCGTGCTCGCCGTTCTGGCCTTCGTCGTGCTGCGGCTGACCAAGGCGGGGAAGGGGGGCCATCGGGCGTCACGGTGAGGGGCGGTGCGCGGGGGCGGGCAGGCCGGGCAGGCCGGGCAGGCCGACGGTTGTCGGGGCAACCCACCTACGCCTCGCGGGGACGGGACGGGACGCCGGGCGGGGCGGGCGGTTGCCGGGTCGTCGCCGCCCACGCCGCGCGGGGGCGGGGCGGGCGGTTGCCGGGAGGGGAGGCACGGCCCGGGGTGAGCATGCCGGGCCGCACCGTCCCGGGGCACGTCAACACGGGCGTCCGCGTTCAGCACCGCCCCCGGCGCGCGTAGTGGCGGGCCAGGGCGTGGAACGCCTGCTTCGGTTCCCAGTGCCACAGGGACGGGGGGTCGTCGTGCCGGTCCCTGATCACCTTGACGATGCTGTACGTGGCCATGTCCAGGTCGCGCCGGGGGTTCTCGGGTATGTGCGGGGACTCCCGGTCGACGAAGGAGAACACCAGCGCCGCGTACAGGTCCATCGACTCGAAGACGTCGAGCATGTCGGTGAGATAGGCGGCCTGGACCCGTTCGCTGCGGACCAGATTCCCGACGATCTCGGGCTCCGGCTTGGAGCGGTCGATGACGTTCCACGCCATGCCGCCCCGCTTGGGAGCGCCCTTGTAAGCGCAGGTCCCGAACTCGCTGATCGCCACCGGCTTGCCCCACCGCCGGTACCCCTCCAGCTCCCGGACGTAGTCGGCCCGGCGCGGGTGGTACCCGTAGTAGTTGACGCTGACGATGTCGAACAGGTTCCAGTCCACGTCGTCACCGTGCGCCCCGCCGTACGTCAGCGGACCGCGGAAGACCGACCTGCCGACGGCGGCCGACCGGGCGATGAACGCGCGCAGCCGCCGCGCCATGAGCTCGCGGTCGAACGTCCCTTTGAGCAGGTTGTCGATCCGCTCCAGGACGTCCTTGCCCGGCACGATCCCGGGGACGAACAGGAAGAACTCGCAGCCCACGCTGAGGTGGACGCGGGCGCCCTGGCGCCGCAGCCGCTCGGCGTACCGGCCCGTCTCCGCCAAGTGGTCGAGAATCTCCCGGTGCGGACGGTCCCCCATCCGCGGCTGGAGCCAGACGTGCAGCCCGCGCTCGGCCGCTTCCGCGGCGGTGGCCGTCAGCCGCTCGACGCCGGTGCCGTAGATCGAGACGGAGTTCGCGTGCAGCCGGTCCTTGATGGCGCCGATGTCCGCCCGCATCCTGGCGAGGGTCCACCCCGTCCCCGGCGTCTCCCCCGCTGTGGCCTCGTAGCACACACCCCGGTAGGTGAGCCCTCGCCGGTGTCCCGCCCCGGCTCCGGCAGGGCGGCCCGTCTCGTCGTCACGGCCGGCCACACCGCCCCGGCCCGCCGCCTCGGCCCGCCCCGCCGTCAGGAACGAACCGGTCGCCGCGGTCACCCCGACCGCCGCCGCGCCCGCCAGGAATTGCTTGCGCTTGATGCCCTCGGTACCCACTGTGCCCCCCGTTGTCCGCGTTCCGCCGTTACTCCGACTCCGCTCCCCCACCACCCGTGCGGGGCCGGCTGCTTCCAGTCTGGAGTTCCGGGCCTGCCGGGACATCGGCCGACTGTCCAGGGTGGCTTCGACTTACGGATGAAGGGCACGGCCCACCGCGCGACTTCCGGCTGAGCGCACACGACGGCCCGGCCGGTGAACACCCTCACCGCCCGGGCCGCGCGGCCCCCACCGCCTCCGTCAACCCGGTCCCGGCACCCGCCGCGCCTCCACCCAGACGCGGGTCCGGACGGCCCGGCCTGCGGATTCCTGAGGGCCGTCCTCGTTCTCCTCCTCGCGTCCGGAACGGGGATTCCGGACGACGGCCTGGCCGGTGGATTCCTGAGCGCGGTCCTCGTCCCCGGCCTCGCGTCCGGAACGGGGGCGCGGGACCGGGCGGGTGCCGGGGTGGCCGGGCGGTGGGGGCGGGGTGGGACGTGGCCGGTCCGGGCCGGCGGTTCGGTCGCGCGCCCGCTCGGTGGCGGCCTCCGCCCCACCGCCGGGAGTGCGCCGCCCGCCCTGCGCCTCGGGCGCCCGCCGTCCCCGCCGGGTCTCCTCCGGCCGGCGTTCGTCGGACGCGGCGCGGCGGGCCGCCCGGCGCCGGGCGGCGGCACCGGTGCGGTGCGGGCTCTCGCTCAGGACGCCGCGCATCGCGGTCAGCGCCTGCTCCCTCGTCCGCGCGCTCGACGGCGGAACGGAATAGACGAACCGCGGCCCGCGCCGATGACAGGCGGGACAGACCTGATCGCTCTCGATCAGCACGCCGTCCTCGCATCCGGCGACGGTGCAACTTCCCCTGGCCACCAGTCGGCAGGCGAGGTCCTCAGGCGTCCACCGGGGCAGGCCGGTTTCCTCGTCGGTCTCCCCCAGAGCGTGCGACCAGCGCCCGTACCAGCGGCGTTCGATCCGGTCGAAGAGCTGCTGGGGCGACCGGCGCGCCAGCTCGTCCTGCACCGTCCGGACGACGACGGGCGGCAGCCTCCCCCCGAGGGCGCTCAGCAACGGACGGGGCAGGGCCCGCAGCACGAACCCGACCGGATCGCGGCCGGGCCGCGCCGGCGGCTTCCGGCACCTGCCGCACTCCGCCTCCTCGCGCTCGCGCGCGTCCCGGTCCAGCGCCCGGGCGCACCGCCGGCACCGCCCCCGGCAGGTGGCGCACAGACCATCGGGCAATCCCCCCAAGTGGCGGGACGGCAGCCGCCCGCACCCGACGCAGCACGACGCGCACAGGCCGCACAGGCGCTCCGCTCCGACGTACGTCGCCCATCTGCGGCTCTGGCAGCGGCAGCACATCGCGACGTCGCAGTGCTCCTCGTGCGGGCCGACGGACGTGGCGGAGAGGGCCGGCGGGGTCGGGGACGGGCGGTGCGGCATGGCGCGTCACCTCGGAAGCGGACAGGCACGGACACAGGAGCGGGCGCCCGCCAAACAATCGGGACCCGCGGTACGACGAATCTGTCGATCATCACTCTGTGTCGCCATCGGCTCAGCCGCGTTCCTCCGTACGAGGGGCCGAGATGATCCATCCGAGGGAATCGCCAGGCGCGTGGCGCCCTTTTGGGAGTCCGTCTGCTATTGGGACGAGGAATGTGTCGGCGGTTGCCCCAGCGCGGCCCCGATCGCGGCCCCGGTACGGAACAGCTCGACGAGCAGCGGGCGCACGGCCTCCATGCGAAGATCCGGCCCATGCGAGACACCCATCCCACCCGGGAAGCCCTGGCCTCCCTCGCCGCCCGGCACGGGGTCGCCCTGGAAAAGGTGCGGCCCCTCCCTTCCGGGGAGGCCAATCACGTCCTCCTCTTGGGCGACGAGTTGGTGCTACGCGTCCCCCGGTCCGAGAACTTCGTTCCCGACCTGGTCAAAGAGGCCGCCGTCATCCCGGCCGCGCGGCGGGCCGGGGTGCGTACTCCGGAGGTCGTCACCTTCGACGCCGGGTGCTCCCTGCTGGAGGTGCCGTACATGGTGCTCGCGCGGGCGCCGGGGGTGGACCTCGCGCGGCTCGATCCGCCGGAAACGCACGCGCAGGAGGTCTTCCACCAGGTGGGGCGTGAGCTGGCCAAGCTGCACCGGCTGCCCACCTCCGCACCGACAGCTCTCCCGGACGCCGTCCCTGCGGACGAGGACGCCGAAGACCCCCGGTCGTTGGTGGCCCGCCTCCTGGCGGACGGCTATCTCGATGCCGGTTCCGCGCGCTGGCTCCGCGGCTGGTTCGACCGGCTCGCACCACTGGTGCCGCCCGCCCCGCCGCGGGTGCTGGTGCACGGTGACATCGCGCCGCAGAACCTGCTCGTCTCCCCGGATGCCACGGTGCTCGGGGGCATCGTGGACTGGGGTGACGCGCTGTGGGCCGACTCCGCCACCGAGTTCGCGAAAGTCCCGCTCCTTAACGTCCCGGCCCTGCTCGACGGCTACCGGCAGGAGAACGAGGCGGACGAGGAGCCCGGTTCGTGGGAGGCGCGGGTGCTGTGGCACCACCTCGCCTGGGCGCTCGCGCGCCTGAAGGCCCCCTCCCCGGCCCCCGGCCGGCGCCACTGGACCGCTCCCCCGGCCGCCCGGCTGCTCGGCCTTCTGCGGTTCCTCGCCTCGTCGCCTCCTCCGCCGTGGGACGGCTTGGTCTGATGGCGCGGGGCGCTCGTGCCGCGAACGCCGGACTGACCATTCTGCGGGACACCCTGGTCAGAGCACGGAAAGGCCCCGCCCATGCGCCTGGGGGAAGACGCACGAACGGGGCCCGATCACCCGGCACCGGAAGTCAGCGCGACCGGCGACGGGGGCCTAGTCGGTGATGAGACACCTCGGACACGAGACAGCCCGCTGCCACTGGTCCACCTTGCCGACAGCGCCGCACACCGGCCGCCCCTCCCGAAGTCGGTGAACGGTCAATACGTCATCCCCGACCGTTCCCGTGAGTTTCCCCGTAGGGGCCGACAGCTCTTGATCCGTCACCGCCACGCTCCCGGCTCGAACCGGTAGGGGCGCGTGATGTGCTCTCGGTACGTCAAGTGGCCGGGATGCGCCTTGAGATGCACAGCCGCCCACTGCGTCCCGTCCTCGGAGTACTCGGCCCCTTCGCTGGTCTCTCCGCATCCCTTGCACTCCATGGTGCACAGGACGGGGTCGGCGTTCTCGGTCTCGTCCGGCCGCAACGTGTGATCGCGGAACCGGTATTTCACGCGTGCCATGACATTCCTCGCTGTGACGGGAGCTCACGCGCCTTGCGGGATGCTCATCCGGTCTTGGCCCCCTCTTGCTTCCACGCACGGACCCGCGACAGCTTGGGTTCCGTGTGGGGGTGGTTGTTGATCTCGATCAACAGGTCCCGGTCTTTCGATGTGGCGTACTGCTTGGCCAGCGCGCCGCATACGTCGCACCCCTCAGCCGGCGTCGCCCGCATCTCCGGGTACTGATGGCTGGACACGATCTCTCGCGTGCCGGTGTCCGTCGCCTTCCCCGCCATGTCTGCTGTCCCCTCGCGTGGTCCGATGGGCACCCACGCTAGGAACCGCGTCGCCCCAACCCCCAGTCGGTTGCACGAGGTTGCACAGCAATTACGCCAGCCGCTCCATGGCGTCCGCGATCAGCGCACGGGCGTTCGCTCCGTAGACCGCCAGTGCTGCCAACTCCGCGAAAGTTTCCGCGTACATGGCTACCTCGCCTGGTTGCTTGATCGTGAGGTAGCCGGAGATCAATTCGACGTTGACTTGTGTCGTGTCGTAGATCCAAAAACCCTCAGCGGGCCAGCGCTCCCGATCCGGTGTCATGGGCACAACTCCCAGACTCACATTCGGGAGAGAGGCGACGGAAATGAGGTGTCCAAGCTGTCCGGCCATGACCTCGGCGCCACCGATACCGGATCGCAACACCGACTCTTCGACGAGGAACGCAAACCGCCGGTCACCTTCGTACAGCACGCGCTGACGCTCCATGCGCGCGGCCACCGCCTCGGCCACGTCGTCCGCCAGTCCGCGCCGTCGCTGGATCGCTCGCAGCGCTGCCGTTGTGTAGGGCCGAGTCTGGATCATGCCGGGCACAAGCCATGACGAGTAGGACCGGAAACGGCGGGTTCGCTGATACAGCGGTAGCCGGGCTTCCTGCGCTTGCTTGAGTCCGCCCCGCTCCATTCGTCGCCAACCGACCCACATTCCCTCGGCCGTCCGTAGTGAGGCAATCAAGTCTTCGGTTTGTTCCTCGGCCCCGCACGCCCGGCACCACGCCCGAATATCGTCAGCGGACGGAGGCGTGCGCGCGTTCATAATCCGCGAGGATTTCGACTTGCTCCAATCGCAACGCTCCGCGACATCGGCACCGGTAAGGCCGGCATCCCGGCAGATTTCCGCGAGGCGATCCGCGAGAGCCTGCCGGGCCTGCTGTGCGCTGGAGGATGAGGAAACGGCCATGGTGCGTAATCGTCAGGCGGGCCGGTAATCCGCGTGGGGAATCGCCCGCTCCCACGCTGCCTCATACGCCGTGACGTACTGCGCCGCCAATGCCCGATCGTGGATGACCTCCATGCGCGGGCCGGTCCACTGCCCCTCTCCGCTGAAGTGGTGCAGGATCACGGTCTCCTCATCCATGACCCATCCGTCCAGCACGGGCAGCAGCAAGTCACGGGCCAGAGAACGAGGCAACCAACGCACGTCCTCCCCGGCGGCGACATTGGTGAACGTGCCGTCGTACTCATACCGCACATAGTCACTAAGCGGTTCGGAGATCACGCGCAACCGGCGCATGACCACACCTCGGCCTGTTGCCTCGGCCACCACGTCCAGCCACGGACGCCACCATGATGTGCGGTCGGTCGGGTCGTGCCGGTACCCCTCTTGCCACCGGATGAATTCCGGATCATCCCGCATGTAGCCGTCTCGCATTTCAAGATGCAACGCTGAACGTTGCGCCTTTGCGAGACATTCACGTACCGCTGTTGCCACCGTTTACCTCACCGTCCGGACGCGGAATGAATTGCAGCATGTTGGCGGGCAGCCGAATTACCGTTTCGTGGTCCGGCACGTCCGTGGAATGGCCGGGCGACGAACCGACTTCCTGCGCCTGACGGATCGTTGAGTCATCGGCTTTCCATGACTGGATGATCAGGTCACCCGTCGTGTCGTCCAACCAGATCGTTGGCGAACCGTCATCCGGGGTGTTCGGCCAGATCCCCAAGAACTTCAGGGCCATTGAGCGCTCCTCTACCGAGTCGGTTGCACGTGCTTGCACGAGCCTCGCCCCGCGCGTGATAAACGTCAAGAGGCCAAACGCCGGCAGCGGAACCAACAGATCAGACCCACTCGGGCGTTCGATTATAAAAACTACCGGACGTGCGTATCGAGAGATCCGGAAAGGAACGAGTTCCGCATCCTGCGCAACAGGGGCCGAGCACGCGGGCAAACCCTCCGACCCGCCATCATCCGGACCCCCGGCCACCGGATACACCCACATCCGGCAAGCCCCGGACGAACCGTTCGAGGCCGTCCATGCCCGCGGCGGCCAGGATGTGCGGGATGGCGGCGCGCGGGCCGACAAGTCCAGGGACCTCACCCCCGAAAATCATCCGCCACCCCCACCAGCACCACCCGCGTCCCCTCCCGCAGTGACCGCCAGCGGTGGGTGACGCCGCCGGGGCAGAAGAGGGTGTCGCCGGGGCCGAGTTCGTAGTGGCGGCCGTCCGCCTCGGCTTCCACGGCGCCTTCGACGACGTACATCACCTCGTCGTGCGGGTGCTTGAACGCGCGCCGCCAGTCGTGCCGGCCGGTGAACTCCAGGGCGTGCAGCTGGCGGTGGCCGCGGACGAGGGGGCGGACCCGGCCCTGGGCGCCGTCCTCGCTCACGGAGGCCGAGTCGGCGCGCACGACGTCGACCGCGCGCGGTGTCTCGGCGGCGGCCAGCAGGCGTACGGCCGTGGTCTCCAGCGCGTCGGCGATCCGCTGGAGCGACCGCATGCTGGGCCGCGCCCGGTCGTTCTCCACCTGGCTCAGGAAGGGCGCGGACAGGCCCGAGCGGCGGGCGAGTTCGGCCAGGGTGAGGTCGAGCGCGCGGCGGCGCCGTCGCACTCCCGCCCCGATCTGCGGGATCGGTTCCCCTTCGCGCATGGTCCGTCACCCTTCCTCGTCCACGGTTTGATGGTCCGTCACGTCCGACGGCGCACGTCAATGATCGCCGACCGGCTTATCGGTGCGTTCACACGGCCGCAACACCCGGGTCCTAGAGTCAACGCTGTTTGTTCCCATCAAACAAAGTTTGACGAAGGGAAGTCACCGTGACCGCTGTCGATCAGAACACCCGACGCCGCCGGGGCACCGGCCTGATCGCCCTGGACGCGACGGCCGCGTACGCGGGCCACACCCTCTACGCGCCGCTCACCGGTTCCGGTGAGGTCTACCTCGTCGACCTGCACGGCGAGGTCGTGCACCAGTGGAAGCTGCCGTATCGCCCGGGGCGGCACGCGCGCATCCTGCCGAACGGGAACCTCGCCTACAACGGCGTCCTCCCGGACCAGGAAGCGCTGTTCCCGATGTGGCACAAGTACCGGGGCGGCGTGATGCGGGAGATCACGCCGGAGGGCGAGGTGGTCCGCGAGCACATCGATCCGCTCCAGCACCACGACGCCCACCACTACGGCGACGGGCGGATCCTGTACTCGGCGCTGGAGCCGCTCACGGGCGCGCACGCGGCGGCGGTACAAGGTGGCGTCCCCGGGTCGGAGGCCGGAGGGGACACGGACGGGCGGCGTGACGGGAGCGGGTCCGCCGACGCGGCGCCGGGCACCGTGTACGCCGACACCATCAAGGAGGTGGACGCCGAGGGCCGGACGCTGTGGTCCTGGCGGGTGAGCGACCACCTCGACCGCGCGGAGTACGCCCTGCACCCCGCCTACGCACGCGAGCACTGGCCACTGATCAACGCGGTCCTGCCGCTGGCGGACGGCAACGTGCTGGCCAGCCTGCGCAGCGTCTCGGCGGTGGTCGTCATCAGCCGGGCGACCGGCGAGATCCTGTGGCGCACGGCGCCGGGCACCGTCTCCCAGCAGCACAACCCCACCGAGCTGCCCAACGGCAACTTCCTCGTCTTCGACAACGGCGTCTTCCGCCCCGGCCACGACGTGCCGTACTCCCGCGTGATCGAGATCGAGCGGAGTTCGGGAAAGATCGTGTGGGAGTACCACGACCCGTCGCGGGAAGCGTTCTTCGCGCCCTTCATGGGGAGCGCCCAGCGGCTGCCGAACGGCAACACGCTCGTCACCGACTCCCCGGCGGGCCGCATCTTCGAGGTGACCGCCGAGGGATACCTGTGCTGGGAGTACGTGGTCCCGCACTTCGGCGGGTATCGCGAACCCGAGGTCGGCACCCTCTTCCCGGCGCAGAACAACGCCCTGTTCCGCGCCTACCGTTACGGGCCGCACGAGGTGCCCTGGCTGAACCGGCGGGGGTGAACGATGCCCGACATCGATCTTCCGGCCGACGCCGATGCCGGTGCCGATGCCGCCTCCGCCTCCGGCCCCGGACCCGCCCGCAAGCCCGGGGCCCGTCAGAAGGACACCCACCAGAAGACCGCCCGCCACCCCGTCGACGAACGGCTCCCCTGGCATCGGCTGGTGCCGCTGTCCGCGCAGCACGTCCTGGCGATGATCGCCGCGCCGGTCGCCACCGCCTTCCTCATCTCCACCACCCTGCGGCTGTCCGCCGGCCGCACCGCCGCCCTGCTCAGCGCGACGCTCGTGCTGTGCGGGGCGGGCGCCCTGCTCCAGTCCTTCGGCGTGCTGCGGATCGGCGCCCGGCTGCCGTTCGTGATGCTGCCGGGCGGCGCGGCCGTCGCGATCTTCCTGGACGTCGCCGTCCGGTACGGCGCGGCCACCGCATCGGGGTCCGTGCTGCTGGCGGCCGTCCTGCTGCTGCTCGTCCTGCCCGTGTACGGGCGGATCGTCCGGTTCTTCCCCCCGTTGGTGATGGGGGCGACGGTGCTGGTGATCGGCGTCAACATGGTCCGGGTGACCGTCCCGATGATCACCGAGGGGGTGGGGACGGCGCTGGTGACCCTGGCCGTCACCGCGCTCGGCTTCCTGCTGCTGCGCGGGGTGGGACGGCAGATGTCGGTGCTGCTGGGCATGGCGGCGGGCACCCTCGTCGCGGTGCTGACGGGCACGCCGTTCCGGCCCGCTCCGGGGGACGCGATCGTCGCCCTCCCCCATCCCTTCCCGTACGGCCTGCCGCGGTTCGACCTGCTCGCGGCGCTGCCGCTGATGGTCTTCGCGCTCGCCTCGCTCGCCGAGGCCACCGGGCAGACGGTGCTCAACAGCGAGGCGGTGGGCCGCCCGCCGCACCCCGCGCGGGACGTGCCGCGCACGGTGCGCGCGGACGCCGTGGCGTCGCTGGGCGCGGGCGTCCTGGGGACGTCCATCATGGTCACCAGCGCGGAGAACATCGGCATCGTCCAGCTCACCGGCGTCCGCAGCCGGTTCGTCACCGCGGGGGCCGGGGTGCTGCTGATCCTGGCGGGGCTGTTCGCGCCGCTCACCCGGGTGCTGACGGCGCTGCCCCCGCCCGTGGTCGGCGGCGCCGCGCTGATCGTCTACGCGGTGATCGCCGCCATGGGTGTGGACATGCTGCGCCGCGCCGACCTGAGCCAGGGCCGGGCGTCCACGGTCCTCGCGCTGACGCTGCTCGCCGGGCTGCTGCCCGTCCTCGCCCCGCAGGTGTACGAGCCGCTGCCGGTTTGGGCCCGGACACTGTTCGGCAACGGCGTGCCCGCCGCCACCCTCACGGCCGTCGTCCTCTGCGCCCTCACGGCGCCGCGCCGTCCGTCCTCCCGCCGACCACCACCGTCCACGGCCGGACGGTCCACCGCGTGACCAGGCCGTGGCGCACGTACGGGTCGGCGGCGGCGAACTCCTCCACAGGCGTGGCGTCCTCGGTGTCCCACACTAGGAGCGCCCGGTCCAGCGGCTCCCCGAGCGCCCCGGCGAGCAGCAGTTCCCCGCGTTCGTGGGCCGCGCGGGCGAGCTGCAGGTGTTCCGCCCGGTGGGCCGGACGCCGCTCGGCGTACCCGTCCACGAGCGTGTACTCCAGCACGTAGTACGCCATGTCGTCGCCCTCCTGGTCGCCGCCGGCCGCTTGTGTCGCGCGCGGGCGGGGCCGCCCGTGACGGAGGCCCCGTCCGCGCCGCACGCTACGCCAGCGGGCGGGCGGCCCGGAAGCGGTGCAGGTGGATCAGCACGTCGTGGCCGCGGCCCAGCGCGTACGGCCGGTAGGGGTCGCCGGGCGGGCCGATGTCGCGGGTGGGGCGGGTCCGGTCGAGCCAGGCGCGGGCCTCGGGCGGTGCGGTGCGCACGTCGAGGAGGAAGGCGCGGGCGCCCGTCGCGCGTCCGACCCGTTCCAGGGTCTCCTCGCTGCTGCCCGCGCGCGGCGGGCCGAAGGTGTCGGTCCGCCACCCTCCGTCGTCACCGGGCACGGTGGCGGCTCCGCTGCCGAAGGTCGTTCCGACGGAGAGGTAGTCCGGTCCGAGCAGGCGCCGCAGGTAGGCGCCTTGGGTGACGGGGTAGTGCACGGGGTCGTAGGTTTCGTACGCCGTGTGGCCGGTGTGTGCGGAGAGCAGGACCTTGTGGCCGGTGTGCCGGTGCCACCACGCGGTGTTCCGGGCCATCAGCTCGTCGCGGTAGCGCATGGCTTCGGCGAGGTCAGGGTCGTTCTCGGAGACCATGGCCAGCAGCGTGGCGGTCTGCTCGATGACGCGGGCGTGCTGCACGGTCCACGCGTGCGCGTCCCGGTCGGGCGCCGGGCCGAGCCGTTCCAGGCGCCGCACGGCCCGGCGCGCCGCGGCGGCCAGCCGCCGGCGTTCGGCGGGCGGCAGGGCCTGGAAGTCGGCCGCCGCGGCGTGCCGGCGCAGCGCGCGGTAGCGCGCGGTAGCGCGCGGTGAACTCCGGCCGGAGGGCGGGGTGGTGCCGGGCGACGTAGCCCTCGACGGTGTCGAAGAGCGTGTCGTGGATGCGCGGGAAATCCAGGTCGTTCCCCAGGAACCGCACCGGCCGGTGGGGGTGGCGCAGGTTGTGGGCGCGCATCCAGCGGATGAGGTCCAGGTACTCCTGGACGAGCCAGGGCCACGCGCCCTTCCCGAACTCCTCGTCCATGATCACGCGCGGGTCGCCGACACCGCGGGTCACGTACGCGTCGATCCGCAGCCCCGCGCCCCACCCCGTCTCCAGCGCGAACGCGGTGAAGCCCTTCTCCTCCACCAGGTAGCGGAACGCCCGGTGCTTGAGCGTGAACAACTCGTGCGCGCCGTGGACCACTTCGCCGAGCCCGACGACCGGAACGGACCCGATCGCCGCTCCCAAGGGGCGCAGGTCACCCAGCGGGCCGTGCGGCTCGGTCGTCCGCAAGGGGCGGGCGGCGCGGGCGAGCGCCGCGACGACGGGGGCGGTCCGGCCCTCCGTCCGCGCGGGATCGGGGCCGGGAGGTGTCCTGGCCCATGCCGGGCTCGTGACGAGCGGCAGGGCCACGGCGGGCAGCGCGGCCAGCAGCGAGCGCCGGGAGACGGGTGCCATGCGGTTCTCTCCTTCCTGGGTGGGCGGCACGGCGAGTCGCGCGGTCCGCTCCTGCCTGCGATACGCCCGCGATGACGCCGATGACGATCGCCGCCGTCCACCCCCACCCTCCCGTGACGGACCCGGGGACCACGATCCGGCGGCCCCCCGCACGACGGTGGGGCCACCCCGACCCTCCCGGAGCCCGGCCGTCCCGTTCACCCGCCCGGCCGCCCCGGCGCCGCGCCCTCGACGATGGTGGCGAACCCGTCCAGCAAGGGGCGGAGGCCGAAGGTGAACAGCGCGTCCAGGTCCATGTCGTAACCGTCCGCGCCGAGCCCGGTAAGGACCTTGGTGACCATCGGGTGGCGGGCCGAGCCGATCACCGCGGCGAAGGCGACGGCGTGCCGCTCCATCCACTGGTCCTCGGAGAGCCCGGTCTCCGCCTGGGCCTGGAACTCCCGCTCCAAGTTGACCGCGAGGCCCTGGACGTAGCTGTAGAGCAGGATGTGCAGGTCCATCATGGTCGTCAGGTCGAGGCCGCGGCCGTCGAGCGCGGTGAGCGCCCAGTCCGAGTGGACCAGCAGGTTGGGCAGCGGCAAGGGGCGGGTGAGCGAACCGATCTGCGCCAGCCACGGATGATCGCGGTACAGCGACCACAACGTGTGCGCCTCCAGTTCCAGGCAGGCCCGCCAGCCCTCCGGGCGCTCGGCCGGGTAGGACCGTTCGCCGAACGCGGCGTCCGCCATCAGGAAGACGAGTTCGTCCTTGCCCGCGACGTAGCGGTACGGGGACATGGCCGCCACTCCCAGCCGGGCGGCCACACTGCGCATGGACAGGGCGGCCAGGCCCTCCGCGTCGGCGATCTCGATCGCGGCCCGCACGATCCGCTCGCGGGTCAACTCCCCGTCCGCCGTCGGCCGGGCCCCCGGTTCGCGGCGCTTCGGCGGCGTCCCGTCGTCCGGACGCGCGGGCGCGCCCCGACGCCCCGGCGGTGCGGACGCCCGCCGGCCCGCCACGACCGTGCCCACCCGGGGGCGGGCCTCCACGACGCCTTCCAGGCGCAGGGTGGTGAGCGCCTTGGTCGCCGTGGCGAGCGCGACGCCCCATTCGCGGGCGATCTGCCGGGTGGAGGGCACGCGCTCGCCGGGGGCGAGTTCCCCCTCGTCGATGCGGCGCCGGATCTCGGCGGCGATGCGCCGGAACGGCGGATCGGGTGTCGGGACCATCCCCTGTCTCCTCCCATGCCTTCCATGCCGGGGCCGATTTTTCCGGCCTGTCTGACTGTACTAGCACAGCGACTAGCGGCAACAACGTTCGATCAGTCCTGTCTGACCTAGTACAGAGAGGCCATATGGCCAGTTGGCAGCCCTGTGTTTACACCGTACGCTCTGGCCGCGTACACCGTACGAACACCTCCCGCACGAAGGAGTCCACCCATGAGGACCGTGCTCGTCTCCGGCGCCGGCATCGCCGGAACCGCGCTCGCCTGCCTGCTGCGCCGCCAGGGGTTCGCCCCGACCGTCGTCGAACGCGCACCCGGTCCGCGCCCCGGCGGCCAGGCCGTCGACGCCCGCGGCGTGGCCCTCGACGTCCTGGCGCGGATGGGCCTGCTGGACCGGGCGCGGGCCGCCCGCACCCGCATGCGCGGCATGTCGGTGCTCGACGCGGAGGGCCGGGAGATCGAGCGCTCCACCGAAGTGGCCTACAGCAGCGGCCGGCTCGACAGCGAGGACATCGAGCTGCTCCGCGAGGACCTGGTGGGGATGCTGCACGCGCGGGCCCGGGAACACGCGGAGTTCGTGTACGGGGACGGCGTCACGGCCCTCGACGAGGACGAGCACGGCGTACGGGTCACCTTCGAGCACGGGCGCCCGCGCACCTTCGACCTCGTGGTGGGGGCGGACGGGCTGCACTCGGCCGTGCGCGCGGCGGCCTTCGGGCCGGAAGAGCGGTTCGTGCGGCACCTGGGCTCGTGCGTCACGGTCTTCAGCTCCGAGAACTTCCTCGGTCTGGAGGACTGGCAACTGTGGCTGGGGGACGGCGCGTCCGGCTACTGCGTCTATCCGGTACGCGACAACACCGAGCTGCGCGTCACCTTCGGTTTCCCTGGCGAACCGCCCCGCCACAGCCACCGCGACATCGAACGGCACCGCCGGCTGGTCGCCGAGCGGATGGCGGCCCTGCCGTGGCAGGAGACGCCCCGGCTGATCGAGGCCATGCGCCGGGCACCCGACTTCTTCTTCGACGCCACGGCGCAGGTCCATATGGACCGCTGGTCGCGGGGCCGCACGGTACTGCTCGGGGACGCGGGCTACTGCGCGTCCCTGCTGTCGGGCCAGGGAACGAGCCTGGCCCTGGTGGGCGCGTGGGTGCTGGCCGACGCGCTCGGCCGGTCCGCCGGCGACCACCGCGCCGCGTTCGCCCGCTACGAGACGCGGCTGCGCCCGTTCGTCACGCTCAACCAGGCACTGGCCACGGAGAACCCCGGGGGTCCCGCGCCCGAGTCGTCGGTCGAGCTGGCGAAGAACGCGATCGCGCTGGACGAGGACGAGGACGGGGACGAGGTCCGGGAAAGGGTCGGTGGCGGCACCGCGCCGAGGGTGGTCGGGACGTCCGCTGCCGCGAGGTGAGGAGGCGCCGGACACTCGCGGCTCCGCGCGGGCGGCACCCCGGAGGAGCGGCGCGCACCGCGCCTCGCCGCCCCCTCACCCCACCGCCACCTCGGCTCAACGACACCGACTCCAGGTACTCCTCGCTCCACAGGGTTGGTCAGGGCTTCCGTACGGCGCTCCGACCCGCCATACGAGCGCGTTACGGCCGGCGGCTTCGTCAGCCGGTCCGGTCGCACCGCGCTCACCCCCGAGGACGCGCGCCGGAGCGGTCCGGGCTACGGCTGGACGGTCATCTCCCCAATGCCCGTCCCACCGCAGTGGGCCGTGGACTGGCCGCTCTGCCCGGGCGCCACCGTGACGTGCTCGCCGTCCTGGTCGAACGCCAAGCCGCAGACGAGGTGCACCCAGAACGTCTGCGGCGCGGTACCCCGGTTGACGCAGAAGGCGAACCCGGTGGAGGGGTCGTTGTTGTGCTTTTCGGTGAAGCAGTCCAGGCCGGGCGGTGTGGCCTCGGCCGTCCCGCCTCCCACGGTGACGGCGAGCCCGGCGGTGAGCGCGGCAACGGCCGACGCCCGTCCGATCCTCGCGCGGACGCGACTCCCTCGCGATGTCATGGTGGCCTCCTTGGGGCACGTGCGGTTACTGCCTCCCCCCTGGTCCCCCGGTGCGGTCACGGAAAACCCGGGCCGCCTTCACGGACCGTGAGCACGGGAGGCGGTGCGGACCTCACCCGTGCCCCGCGTCCCGACTCGCCGCTTCCGCACGAGAGGTCCCCTCTCCCGTCGGCCCGCGCTATAACGCCGCAATGAGACCTTCAGGACCACCTCGCAGAAGCGTCGTCGGAGCGCTGGGAGCGGTTCCCCTGGCCACGGTCGGCAGCCCGGCCCCGGACCTGCCCGCCGCGCCCCACCGGGCCCCCGACGCGCGCACGACCCTCCTCAGGAACGCGGAACTCGTCCTCACCATGGACCCCAAGGTCGGCCGAGGGGAGTTGGGCACCCTGGAACACGCCGACGTGCTGATGCGGGACGGGGCGATCGCCGCCGTGGGCCGGCGGCTGCCCGTACCGCACGGGACGCGGGTGGTGGACACGGCGGGCAAGCTCGTCCTGCCGGGGTTCGTGGACATCCACAACCACCTGTGGCAGAGCAGCATCCGCGGCGGCTGCGCCGACCAGGACCTGAACGGCTGGATGACCGGCTGCAACCGCCCCACGCTGCCCCGGATCACGCCCCGCGACATGTACCGCTTCGTGCGGCTGGGCGCCCTCGACGTCCTGCGGGTGGGCGTGACCACGGTGGTCGACTGGGTGCACCCCGTCCCGTACGAGACCGGCGAGCAGTACGTGCGGGCGCTGGACGAGACCGGGGTGCGGTTCGTCTACGCCATGGCGCAGGACGACGACCGGCTCGACCTCCTCTCCCGGGTCAAGAAGGATTTCCTGGACCCGCTGCCGCTGGCCTCCGCCCAGGTGGCCGCGCACCCCTTCCTGGCCGATGTCGCGGGGCTGCGCCGCCGCCACGAGATCGCCCGCGAACTGGGGCTGATGCTCAACTGCCACGTGCTGGAGCACCGTACCGACCGGGCGCGGGACCCGATCCGCGCGCTCCGCGCGGTGGGAGCGTTCGGCCCCGGCCTCCTGATGAACCACGCGATCCACCTCACCGAGGAGGAGATCGCGCTGACGGCGGACCACGGGGTGCGGGTCGCGCACTGCCCGCTGAGCAACATGCGGCTGGCGTCCGGCATCATGCCGCTGCCCGCCTTCCACCGGCACGGCGTGCCGGCCGGGCTCGGGCACGACGGCGGGAGCAACGACACGTCGGACATGTTCGGCGTCATGAAGTCCGCCGTCGGGCTGCAACGGGCGCTCCACCAGGATCCGGGGGTGTTCCCCACCCTCCCGGCCGTGCTGCGCATGGCGACGCTGGGCGGCGCGGAGTGCGTCGGACTGGCCGATCGGGTGGGTTCCCTGACGCCCGGCAAGCGGGCGGACGTGATCGTGCTCGATCCGGCGACGCTCAACTTCGCTCCGCGCCGTAACTGGATCAACCAGATCGTGCTCAACGGTCAGCCCGCCAATGTCGCGTACGTCTTCGTCGACGGGCATCCACGGGTGGCCCGCGGCCGGCTGCTCGACGTGGACACCGACGAGGTGGTCCGCCAGGCCGAAGAGGCGGCCTCCCGGCTCGGCCCTCTCTGAGCAACAGCGGACCTCTCCGAGCACCATCGGATGCCCCTGAGCACCGTCGGACCTCGCGGAGACCTCGCTGAGCACCGGCGGCGCCCGTCCGCGCCGCACCTCCCTCCGCCTCCCCCGCCTCCGCACGGCCCTCCGCACGGCCCGCCGCTCGGGACGACCCGGTCGGCCCCGTCACCCCCCGCGCGTCACTCCGCCGACCGCTCGTAGACGATCCGCCCGTCGACGACCGTCAACTCGACCGGGAGCTCCGGGATCTCGTGCGGATCCGCGTCCAGCAGGTCGCCGCCCAGGACGCACAGGTCGGCCACCTTGCCCACCTCCAGGGAGCCCTTCCACTCCTCCGCGAAGTCCTGCCACGCGGCGGCGACGGTGTAGGTCCGCAGCGCCTGCGCGAGGCTGATCCGCTGTTCGGGACCGCTGACCCGGCCGCTGAAACGGGACTCCCGCAGCATCATCGTGGCGACGCCCTGGCGCCAGTCCGGGTAGCTGACCGGCGCGTCGGAGCTGCTGGTGACGGTGACCCCGGCGTCCAGCGCGTCCCGGTAGGGGAACTCGTACGCGGCCCGCTCCGGCCCGACCAGTTCCTCCTCCATGTCGGCGACGATCCATTTGATGCCGGGGTTCATGTTGACGCCGAACCCGTGGGCGGCGAGCTTCGACATGCTCGCGGCGGTGAGGAAGTCGCCGTGGATGACGTAGTGCCGGGGGTCGGGGCGCGGGTGGCGCTCGGTGGCGGCGATCAGCGCGTCGGCGACCGCGTCGATGCCCCGGTCACCGGTGACGTGCACGCCGAGCTGGAGCCCGGTGGCGTGCGCGTGGTCGATGATCTCGCGGAGTTCGCCGAGGCGTTCGGCGTCGTCGTCGCCGCGCACCGAGAGCGCGCCGCAGCCGCCGCCGATGAACGGCTCGTACATCCAGGACGACTTGTTGGGCGGCACCCCGTCCGCGAAGATCTTGACGCCCAGGACGTTGAGCCACCGCGGGTCGGGGCTGTCCGTGGCCTTCGGGCCGTCCCCGCCCGTCAGCTCGTCCAGGATCCGGACGAAGTCCGCGGCGCTGCTGGTCAGGCCGGTCGGCAGGAGCAGGACGCCGACGCGCGCGGTGAGTTCGCCCGCGGCGTGCAGTCGGCGGTAGGCGTCCAGCGTCCGGGCGCCCATGGTGCCGGCGGACATGTCCTCGCCGCCGGGGCCCAGGCCCGGTTCGGTGTAGCTGGTGACGCCCAGCGCCCGGAGCTGCGCGAGCGCGGAACGGATCGCGTCCATCCGCGTCTCCAGGGTGAGTTCGGGCACCGCGCGCTGGACGAGGTCCTGGGCGCCCTCCTGGAGGATGCCGGTGGGTTCGCCGTCGGTGTCGGTGACGATGGCGCCGCCTGGCGGGGCCACGGTGTCCCGGTCGATTCCCGCCAGCTTGAGGGCGGCAGAGTTGGCCCAGGAGGCGTGGCCGGAGATCTCCTGGAGGAGCACGGGGTGGTCGGGGGCGGCGGCGTCCAGGTCCTGCCGGGTCGGCAGGCGGCCGGGGTTGGCGGCGCACTCCTCCAGGCTGCCGGTGTCCCAGCCGAAACCGGTGATCCACTGCCCCGGGGGCGCGGTGCGGGCCGCCTCCCGCACCGCCTCGGCGACGGCCGCGATCGACGGCACCCCGGCCAGGTCCAGGGCCATCGGCGGCGTGGTCAGGCCGAAGTGGCAGCCGTGCAGGTGCGAGTCGTTGATGCCCGGCAGGAGGGTGCCGCCCTTGAGGTCGACGACCCGGGTGGCGGGCCCGATCAGGCCCTCGATGTCGGCCCGGTCACCGACGGCGGTGATCGTGCCGCCGGTGACGGCGAGCGCGGCGGCGACGGAGAACTCCCGGTCGATGGTGAGCACGTTTCCGCCGACGAACACGAGGTCCGCGGGCCGTGGCTGAGGGGTGGGTCGCGACATGGCAATTCCCTTGGTGCGGGCAGGACGTGGCCGTCCTGGACGTGGAACGGTGGTGCGTTCGTTTCACGCGTTTAGCGCTTTTTGCGCGTTTCGCGTGGTGAGGGCGTGCGTGGGGGCGGTCGGGGGTCATCCCGGGTTCTCGGGTTCCCGGTTCCCGACGGTGATCCCGTTCGCGGCTACGGCGCCGGGGACAGGGACCGGGGCGGGGAAGCGGGGCCGGCCGGCTGGTGATCCGTTCGGCGCGGGAGGGTTCGGCGCCCCGGGAGAGTCCGGCGGGCCGGCAGATCCGCGCGACGCGGGTACGGGGCCGGCGGGGCGGTGGCCCGGAAGCCGGGCGAGGGGGCCGTGGCCACCGCCGACCCTGCCGCGTCCGGCACCGTGCGCACCCCCGGATCGGGCAGCGGCGGGAGTACGGCGGGCCCACCGGCCGTCCGTTCCGTCCCGGGCAGGACGGCGGCGGCCACGGCATTCCCCTCCACGAACGCGCACCTCCCCCACGGCACGAAGACCGGACAGCACAGGACATAGGCCATCGAGCCGGTCACGAACGGACTGTTCCCGCAGTAAAGCGCACTCCCCCGGCGGCCGATGCATCACCCCCCGGGTCGCGGTGACACCGATGATCAACGTTAGGGTCGCCGGAGCACGCGTCATGCCGGGCGCGACGCGCAGGTGAATCCCGGCGATACCCGCCCATGCGCAGGCGTTCCCCGCATTGGACTGCACACAACGCAGGGGTCGGCGGCACGGAGCCTGTGCGAGCGCGGCACGTTCCGGACGAGATGACCGAGCGGCGGCAACAGGACGTGAGGTCGCTCTTGGGACCGCGGCGCGCCGGAACGCGATCGTCAGCAGAAGGACGCCGGGCGCCCGGCCGGAACACGGCCGAGAACGGCCGGACTTCATGGTTCCGCGCGCGGGAAATCCCTGAAAGACGCCGGTGCGTTATCTCACGGAATTACCGTGGTGAATCTTCCGCCCACCCTTGGGAATTACGCCGTCAACGCCGCCCGGACCGCGGGCAGACTTCCGCGGTCCGGGCTCCGCTGGTATGGGATCACAACCTGGTCATACGGAGGGTGTGTTGACCCCTTCGCCGGGCCTCTTCCTCCTTCCCGGGATGCGTGTCTCTTCGAACGCCGCCTGGTTTTCCTTTCTCTCCTCGTTCCGTCATCGGATTCCTCCGAGGTGTTCCTTCTCACCCGCCATGACCAGGGGCGGCCGGGCGACACCGCCACACAAGGCCATGGGCCAGCGTAAGGACGGGCGGAGGGGAACGGTAGACGGCAGAAACAAGTCCGACGGTGCGATGATTCCGTGATGCCGCGAGATGTTTTCCGCACGGATGCGGCCGGACGGACACGGCCACACAGACGCGACCGAACGGATACAGCCACGCGGATACGGCCACACTGACGCCACCGCACACATACAGCCACACGGACAATGCGCGCCTTTCAGTGCGCCACCATGGGGAATTCCGGAAGGAATGTCCTCCGCACCCGGGAAGCGCCGCTCATTACCCCCGGAAAAGGGCGCGACGGTATTCGCCGCGGGAATGCCCTTGCTTCATTCGACGCACCGCCGACGCCGTTCCGCCCACCGGCCGGCCGGGCCCGGCGACGGCGTACATGCCGGCAGCCGAGAGCACGCCTCTACAACGCACGCGGCGTCACCCGTGACGGAGTTGGTGGGATTCGATGAACTTCGGCCACTCTCGTACCCCGCGACCCCAGCCCACCAGGGAAAACACTCGGCCCCGTCAGAGCGGGCGGACGTGGTGACGCCCCTGGTGATCCACTGTCCGGCACCGTGCGGTGGGCTCCTTCCGGCCGGTTCGAGAATGGCCGAGATCATGGGATCACCCTCCTGAAGGCGCCAACTACTGTTGATCCTCGGGTTCCTAAGCGGCGCACGGCCTCCTACGATCCGGTTTCATGACCAACTACCCGTCGGGGCCGACGCCGTCTGCCTCTCACGGACCTGACACGGCCAAGCTGTTCGGCCGCCGCCTCCAGCGCCTGATCGACGTGGTCCGCCCTGAGGGACGGCAGCGGTACACCGACGCCCAGATCGCCGCGTACGTCGGTGTCAGCGCCCAGTACATCCACAAGCTGCGGCACGGGAAGTCCGTGCCCTCGGTGGAGAAGGCCCAGAGCCTGGCCGAGTTGTTCGCGGTCGAGCACGTGGACTACTTCCTCAAGCCGGACCACGATCCCTCCGTGCGGGCGGTGGAGCGGCGGCTGCGCGCGCTGGAGGAGGGCCGGGTGGGGCGGGAATCCGTCGGGAGGACCGGTGCGGACGAGGGGCGCGCCCCTGGTGCGGCACCCGGCGCCGACGAGGAGTTGTGGCGCCGCCTGCGGGAGGAACACGGCGTGCGGGAGATCGCGATGCGGGCCGGGCAGCTGTCGCCCGAGGCCAGGTTCGCGGTCCTCGGCATCGTCAATCAGTTGTTCCGGAGCGAGAAAGGGGTGGCTCCACCAGAGCGGCCATGAGCCGGTGACCTCCGCGACCGCCGCGGTGCCCGGCGTGTGAGGGCCCGGGGAGAGCGGTCGCATGCCATCCTGCGATGCCATAGGGCGGGTCGTCGGCCCCGCCCGTCCCACCGCCGTCCGTCCTCCCACAGGGATCGCGCGGTTCCGTCCGCAACACGACCCGGCAGGGCCGGGTCTCGACGGTGGTGTGCCGCACACCGCCAGCCGTTTCACCGTGCCGCGCCGGGACGCCGGCCCCGGCACCACCGAGGTTCTCCCCACCGAGCCCACCGAGCCCACGGGGCCTTCAGGGCCCCTCCGGGCTCGACGACATCGATCCGGGCCCGTACCGCGTCCGCGGGAGGGCCTTCCCCCGCGTACCCGGAGGAACGGGCCGCCGTCTCCGCGGCCCGTCCGAGAGGCGCGGTCCGCGATCTCCGGGGGACCGTCGCGTTCCGCGAGCGCGCCGGGCATGCCCGGACCAGCCCCTCACCCGCCCCACAGAGAAAGCCGCTTTGATGTGAACGCACCGAACAGCGCCTTCGTCGGCGCCTTCCGCCCGCATGTGGCGGTGGTCCTCGGCGGCGGGCTCGCCGGGATGCTGGCCGCCGCCGTCCTGTCGGAATACGCCGAGGTCTTCGTCGTCGAACGGGACCGCCTGCCGGCCGCCCCCTCCTGCCGCAAGGGACTCCCCCAGGCGCACCACGCCCACACCCTGTGGTCCGGCGGCGCCCGGGTGATCGACGAGCTGCTGCCCGGCACCCTCCAGCAGTGGTTGCAGGAGGGGGCCCGCCGCATCTCCCTGCCCAGCGGCATCGTGTCGCTGACCCCGCGCGGCTGGCTGCGCCGCTGGCCCGAGTCGCAGTACCTCATCGCCTGCTCCCGTGACCTGCTGGACTGGGTCGTCCGCCGTCAGGTGCTCGATCTGCCGGGGGTCCATCTGCTGGAGGGCACCGAGGCCGTCGGGCTCCTCGGTACGGCGGAGCACATCACCGGCGTGACGGTCCGCGACATGTTCACCGACCACCGGCGCCGGCTGGACGCCGACCTGGTGGTCGACGCCAGCGGCGCCCGGTCCGCCGCGCCGCGCTGGCTGTCCGGGCTGGGGCTGCCCGCTGTGCGCGAGGAGGTCCTCGACACCGGGCTCGCCTGCGCGAGCCGCCTCTACCGGGCGCCCGCGGGTTCCGAGGACTCTCCCATCGTCTCGGTGCGTTCGGATTTCCGCGGGGCGCTGCCCGGGCAGAACGCCACGCTGGTGCCGATCGAGCACGGGCAGTGGCTCGTCACCCTGTCCGGCACCCGGGGCGGGCACCCGACGAAAGACCCCGACCGGTTCGAGGCGTTCGCCCGGCAGCTCCGCCACCCGCTGGTGGGCGAACTGATCTCGTCGGCCGAGCCGCTGACCGACGTGCGGATCACGCACGGCACCGCCAACCGCCGGCGCCACTTCGAGCGGATGGACGCCTGGCCCACCGGGTTCACCGTGCTCGGGGACGCGGTGGCCACCTGCAACCCGCTGTACGCCCAGGGGATGTCGGTGGCCGCCCGGCAGGTCGCGGCCCTGAGCTGTGTGCTGCGCAAGCACAGCCTCGACGACCCCTCCGTCGCCGAGAAGGTGCAGCGCGGGGTGGGACGGGCGCTCGGCGGCCCGTGGTCGATGGCCACCGGCCGGGACGCGTGCGCCGAGGCGACGGGCACGCGGCCACCGGCCTCGGCCCGGCTGCGGCGCGGGCTCACCGACCGGGTGCTGTGGGCCGCCACCGGCCGGCCGGCGGTGTCCCGGGCGCTGTTCGATGTGCTCTCGCTGTCCGCCCCGCTCACCCGCCTGATGCGGCCGGCGGTGGTCGCCGGGGTGGTGCTCGGCCCCGGGCGGCCCCCGCTGGCGAGCGCGCCCTTGAGCGGTGTGGAGAGCCGGAGCGACGGGCAGCGGCCCGCCGCTCCCCTCACCCCGGCCGAACAGAACTGACGGGCCGAGGAGGTGAGGCCGCCCTCACCTCCTCAGCCACCCGAGGGCGGCGCTTCGACTGACGGCGCTTCGGCTGGCGGCGCTTCGACCGGGACCGGAGGGTTCGCGGGACGGTTCCGCCACGTGGTCCCCGCCGGTCGGCGACCCCCGGAACGCCCGCACGGCCGGTGACCGGTAGGCGGTGGCCAGGCGCAGCAGGTGCTCGATCTCCTCGGCGAGGTCGGGCGCGCCGGGGCCGGAGAGGTCGTCCGTCTGGGGTTCGGGCTCCCGGCCGAGGTCCCGGGCGTGCAGTGCGGCGGCGAGCCAGCAGGCCGTGATGTGCGCGTCGGCCAGGTGCGCGGGCACGCCGAGCCCGCCGATGTGCCGCCGGATCCGTTCCAGCGTGCCGGGCGGGACGTAGTTGCGCAGGACCAGCATGGCGTCCCTGATCTCGATGACCCGGCGGTACAGGCGCAGTTGGAGCGGGAGCACCGCCGCCTGGAGGGGATGCGCCCCGCCGAGGACCACATCGGGGGCGGCGGCGGTGAGCTCCCGCCACAAGGGGGTCAGCCCGCGGTAGGCCCTGCGGTACCGGCGCCGGGTGGCGAGCCGCGCCACGACCGGCAGCGCGCAGCCGACCGCCAGGAACAGCCCCTCGGCGCCGGAGATCGGCGAGAACAGCGGGACGAGGGCCTCCTCCCCGGTCACCATGTAGCAGATCTTGAGCGCCCACAGCACGGAGGCGAGCAGGATGCCGGTGCCGAACAGCCGCAGCCCGTACCGCAGCAGCCGGGGCACGCCGTACCCGCAGTGGCTCCAGCAGATGACGCCGCACACGGTGTCCACGATCAGGTGGAAGGCCAGCAGGGTCCACCAGTAGGCGTCCGAGACGCCGGAGCGGCTTCCGGAGGGGTCGATCCGGTTGCGGAGGTGCCCAGGCGCCGCGTAGTCCAGGAGGACGACGACGGCCAGGACGGTGACGGCGGCCCCGCACACCACCGGCACGAAGCGCCGCCACCCCATCACCTGGAAGACGAACCACAGGACCGCTGCCGCGGCGACGACGCTGAGCAGGTGCTTGGTCAGGTCGACGGCGTGCGGTCCGTGCGGGCCCGGCACCAGCCGCGCCAGGGCGGTGGTGACGGGCTCCCGGTGCATCGTCATCGTCAGGGCCGTGACGACGAGCGCGCACCACAAGGGCCGCTGGTCCTTTTCGCGCAGCGCCTGGGGCGCACGGACGAGGGCCACCGCCCACAGGGCGGCGGTGCCGCCGTCCTCTAGCCACGTCGCCACGGGTCTCCCTGCTCACGTCGCCACGGGTCTCCCTGGTGCCGTGCCCCGCGCAGTCCCATGGCGGACTCCAGGCCGCCTAGCACTCCGGACAGCAGGGTGGGCGCCGGCACCCGGCCGGCCGCCTCCAGGATGAGCGTGGCGATCATCTCGGCCTCCTGCTCCTGCGTGTCGGAGTACTGGATGCGGGGCAGGGCCGCGCGGACGGCCTCCGGGTCGGCGAGGTCCACCCGGCGGGACAGCCACCGGTCGGAGGCCGCCGACCGGTGGCCGCACACCATGTGCCCGATCTCGTGGACGATGATGTGCTCCTGGTGCAGGGGGCTGGTGCGCGCGTCGTAGAAGACGTAGTCGGCGCGGTCGGCGAGCAGCCACATCCCCGAGGGCATACCGGGCACGGTGGGCGTCGGGAACGGCATCAGCTCCAGCGGGCGCCGGCGCTCGCGGGCGAGCTGCGCGCACAGTTCCTGGGCGGAGAAGGGATCGGGGAGCGTGATACCGCTGATGACCTTCTGACATCGGCCGCGTAATCGGTTCCAGCGCATCACAGTCGGTTCTCCGGAGGGTTTGAGGGTGGGAGGTCACCGGGCCCGGTGGCCGCGGTCCGTCACCGAACCGCCGCGGACCCGTGCGAGCAGCGGCGCGCGCACACGCGGAGAGGGGCGGGCGGGGCGCTGGGCGCCGTAACGCCCGGCGTCGCGCCCGGGCGTCCCGTCAGGACGGGGTACCCGGCGGGGGTGCCGTCCGGACGGCGGCCGGTTGGCCATGAGAGCGGCCGTGAGGTGCCGGCTGCCGTCGCCACGGAACCCCCTCGGCGTGGGCCACTGATCGTCTGTGATCGTAGATCGCCGCATTCCGTACTGCCAGGTTGCCGACGAGTACGGCACTCGGTGCCAGAAGTTGTCCGGTTCGTGACGCCCTGAAGTGCCGGGGAGCGCCGGCCCCCGGGCCTACCGGGCGGGCGCGACCGGTCCCAGGGTCGCCGACGCGGCGGGGCCGTACCCGGCCGCCGCCAACGGGACGCGGATGTCGCGGTCCAGGTCGGGGAGGTAGCCGAGGAGGACGTCGGCGGGGCCGGGGATCTCCACCCGGCCGAGTGCCGCGGGCAGCAGCAGCGTCCGCCCCCGGTCCAGCTCCCAGGAGCGGCCCGCGCAGACCACGGTGACGGGCCCGCCGGCGTTGCTCAGCACGACGGCCGTGTCGAAGGCGTGCACCACCGACGCCGTGGACCCGGCGCGCCGGCGCTCCAGTGCGAAGTACGGCCCGGCGCACAGGATCACCCGCTCCGCGTCGTCCCGGTCGGGGAGCCGCAGGCCGGGCGCGAAATCCGGCCGGTGTTCCGGCTTCCACTGCCGCAGCAGGGCCTCGATGTTGGCGCGCCATTCCCCGTCGTCGAGCGCGCCGCCGTCCTCCATGCGGTGGCGCATGGCGTGTTCCTGGAGGTCGGAGGTCTGCTCGATCTCGTAGACGAGGGTGCCGGGGCCGAAGCTGTGCAGCGTCCCGGCGGGCACGTACAGCGTCTCGCCGGCGCGTACGGGCAGCCGCCGCATGACGGCGTCGAAGTCCTGGTCGAGCAGCGCCTGCCGCAGCCGTTCCCGGTCCACCCCCGCGCGCACGCCCACCAGGGCGGTCGCGCCCGGCACCGCGTCCAGGACGTGCCACGCCTCCGTCTTGCCGTTGGGCTCGCCCTCCAGGTGCCGGGCGTCGGCGTCGTCCGCGTGGAGGTGGACCGGCAGCGGCCCGGTGGCGTCGATGAACTTCGTCAGCAGGGGGAAGCGCGGCCCGCGCCAGCCGCGCCCGACCAGGGCGTCCGGGTGCTCCCGCGTCAGCCGGCGCAGCGACACCCCGGCCAGTGGCCCGTCCTCGACCCGTGCGCCTTCCCTCTCCACGTCGCTGACCTCCCACGTCTCGGCGATCCGCCCGTCGGGCAGGCCGGTCCGGCCGAGCCGCTCGGGGATCGCCCGGCCGCCGAAGACGTGCGGTTTGACGGGGGTGGTCAGTGTGAGGGGGTACCAGTGCACGGGGGGATCCTCGGGGGCGGGGGCCGATGGGCGTTCGGGGCGGGACGGGGGTTTTCGAGTGCCCAGGTATGCCGGTTTTCCACTTTCCGACGGGTGGGCGGGGTGCCGCAGGCGGGATGGGCCGCATGGCGGTCGGGCTCAACGGCTCGGGGCGCCGCTCAACACGTCGGCCGTCGTCCCGCGCCGAAGCCCGGCGGGCCGAATTCCAGCCGTACGGAGTCGGTGCGCGGGAGGACGACGGCGACCCCGTCCGCCGGGGTCCAGCGCTCCGGCAGGAACACGTACTGGTTCCCGGACTGGAGCAGGAGCTTGAGGCCGTCGTAGCGGAAACGGTAGGCGGCCCGGTCGTCGTGGCAGCGCGTCCGGCGCACGCCCGGGGCGCCGAGGCTGAGGTCGCGGGCGCTGTACAGGACGGCGGTGGGCTCGCCGGCCAGCCCGGCCACGAACTCCCGGGCCCGCGACCGGCCGACCGCGGCGGCGTAGTCGTTGGCCGCCCAGAACAGGCTCAGCCCGACGAGGACGAACACCACGGTCCACTCGGCGACGGCGGCCCATCCGGTGTGCGGCCGGGCCGCGCCCCGGCCGGGCGCGGGGGCGCCGCCCGGTCCCGCGGTCCCCCGGTCCCCGGCACTCCCCGCCGCCTCGGCGTCCCGCGGACCGGAGAGCCGGTCGGCCGTACCGGGCGGGGCGCCCCGGGCCGGGGGCTCGTCGGCGTCCGCTCCTGGCGTCGTGCGGCCCCCGCCCGCGCCGCCCGCCGCCGCCAGGGCGCGCCGCAGCCGCAGGGCGTACACCAGCAGCGAGACCCCGGCCGCCAGGCTCAGCGGCGCGAGCACCAGGTGCTCCCTGAGGAACGTCGGGGCGAAGACGCTCCACAGCCCGCCGAGGGCCGGCAGGAGACCGGCGCCCGCCAGGACGGGGACGAGGACGCGCGACAGCCGCGGCAGCGCCCCGGACACGAGGCGGGCGCGGAGGAGGTCGTGGCCCCAGAAGGCGAGCAGCCCGGCCACGGCGGTGACCACCATGGGGACGAACAGGGCGTCCAGGCTGCGCATGAGGTAGTCGGCCACGCCGAAGTCGAGCACGGTCGCGTTCACGCCGAAGTAGGCGAAGAACCAGAAGACGTGGTGCCAGCCGAAGTAGTACAGCAGCCCGGTGATCAGGGTCGTGGGTCCGAGCACGGCGCCGTAGGTGAGGATCAGGTGTTCGGCGCGTGAGGTGGGGGGATCGTCCCGCTCGGGGGCGCTGGGGACGGTCACGGGGCTGGGGTGGCGGAGGCCGACGGGCCGGGTGGTGGAACGTTGTCGGGTGCCGTCCCTCCGTCGCCTTCGCCCGGGGGTGGTGCCGCGGTGGTCTCCCCTGCGGTGGCCGTCGGCCGGGGTGTGCCGGGAGTCGTGCCCGGTGTCCCGGGGCTGGTCGTCTCGTCGGTCGGTTCGGTGGGCGGGCTCGTCGGCGGGCACGGTTCCTTGCCGAGGATGCGCACCCGGCCGTACCGCTTGACCGTTTTGCCCACGGCCGGGTCCGTCCCCTCGAACGCGCAGGATGGGTGGACGTCGTCGTAGGGGCCGTAGCTGCGGACCAGCGTCACGCACAGGGTGTCGGTCTTGTAGGTGCGGGCGCACTGGCGCCGGAACTGTCCCTCGATGTCGGCCCACACGTCCGGATCGTTGATCGGCTGGCCGGACAGATTGGTGATCGGCGGGATCCGCAACGGGGCGCCGGGGACGTTCGGGCCGTCCTTGTCCTTCCGGCCGCCTCCGCCGTTCCCCGGTGCGCCGGGGGCACCCGGGGCCTGGTTGTCACCGCCGTCGCCGGGAGCCCCGGGCGCGCCGCCGCCACCGGCCGCTCCGGAACCGGCTCCCGGCCCGCCGTCCCCCGCCGACGCACCGCCCGTCGGCACGCTGCCCGTCGGCGTGGCGGTCGCGCCGGCGCCACTGTGGTCTCCCTCGTCCCCCTGGCCGCCGCAGCCGACGGCAAGCAGACAGAGCAGAACCGCCACGAACAGCCGAAAGGCGATCAGGCGGGAAACCATCCGGCCACCTACGGTCGGCCGAGGAACGGTCGATCGGGAAGCCCTCGGCGATGTCGCCCTTGCGCACCCATGGCCTCGCATAGTCCACACCCACGGCCTCGAACAGACGGACCGGGAACGAGAATGGCACGCGGTGAACCCCCCGTCGATGGCCGGGACACGATGCCCCGCCCGCGCGCGTCACGCCAGGGCGCGTCACCCCAGCGCGCGGAGGGTGGCCCGCAGCGGCGCGGCCGGCTTGAGCAGCAGGCCCGCCCGGGGCGCCACCTCCCCCGGGTCCATCTCCACGTGGAACCGCTGCCCCAGTGTCGCCAGCAGCAGCACCGCCTCCACCAGGGCGAACCGGGCCCCCAGACACGTGCGCTGCCCGGCTCCGAAGGGGAACCAGGCGTGGTCGGGCACCACGTCGGGGGCGTCCGCGTCCCAGCGCTCGGGGCGGAACGCCTCCGGTTCGGGGAACCAGCGGGGGTCCCGGTGGGCGGCCCACTGGCTGCACCACACCGTGGTCCCGGCCGCGAGCGGGTGACCGGCCAGCGTGGCGCCCTCCCGGGCCACCGCGGGAACCGTCCAGGCGGGCGGGTAGAGCCGCAGCGCTTCTTTGACGATCTGCCGGGTCCACGGCAGCCGGTCGTAGTCGTCGATGCCCGGCGGGCGGCCGGCCAGGACCCGTTCGAGTTCGTCGGTGAGCCGGTCCCGAGCGCCGGGGGAAGCAGACAGCAGGTACCAGGCCCAGCCCAGCGCGGTGGCGGTGGTCTCGTGTCCGGCGACCCAGAGTGTCAGCGCCTCGTCCCGGACCTCCTTCTCCGACAGCGGGCGGCCGTCCTCGTCCCGTGCCGCGAGCAGTCGGCCGAGCAGGTCGTCGCGGGGCTCGGCGGTCGCGTCCGGAGCCGCCCGCCGGGCCCGGACGAGCCGGTGGATCTCGGCGTCGACGGTGCGCAGGGCGGTGAGCAGCCGGCGCCGCGACGGGGTGCGCACCCACGAGGGCAGGAAGAGGCCGATGCCGCGCAGCTCGGCGCCCGCCTCACGCTCCAGAACGGCCACCGCGTCGCCGATCGCCTCGGACCGGTCCCCCAGCTCGTTCCCGAACAGGGTGCGCAGCACGATGCGTTGGGTGACCGAGGTCATCTCCCGCTGGACATCGACGTGCTCCCCGTCCTGCCAGCGGTCGGCGCAGGCGCGCGCGCAGTCGACCATGGTCGCGGCGTAGCCGCGCACCTGGCGAGGCCGGACCACCGGCTGGACCAGGGACCGCTTGCGGCGCCAGTCGGCGCCCCGGCTGCGGACCACGCTGTCCCCGACGATCTGCCGCAGCGACCAGCCGATCTCCAGGATGTCGAAGCTGCGTTCGACCTCCGCGAGCATTTCGGCGATGTGCTGGGGGTGCGAGATGAACAGGGCCCTGCGGGGCCCGAGCGACCAGGTCACCGCGTCCCCGAAGTCGTCCCGCAGCCGCGCGAGGAAAGCCAGCGGGTCCTTGCCGAAGGCCGGCAGGTTCCCGAGCAGCGGCAGCCCGCGCGGGCCGGAGACGGGGCGGAAGGGAACGGCGTGCGTGGCCATGGGCCGGACCTCCGGGCGTGCGGTGGCGACGGGGTGACGCTGGGTCACACCCGATGATTTCCCGCCACCGGTGGGCGCGGAAGCAGCGACTCACCGCAAAAGGCAGCACAGGGGCCTGACGACCCGGGCCACCGACGCGCGGGGCCACGCCTCCGTCCGCCCCCGTTACGCCCCTGTTCCGACCGCCCCATCCCCTTCCGCTTTCCCTCTTTCTTCCGCGTCCTTGGCTTCTTCTTCCCTCCTCTCTTTCGCCTTCTTCTCCCCTCCTTCCGTCCTTCGGCGCCCGCAGGTCCCTCCCGCCTCTCTCCCACGCTCCGCACCGGCATGGACCGGTGGCATTCTGAGGGGATGAACAGACCCGTGATCCATGTGAGCCTCGCCCCTGAACTGCGGTTCTTCGCCGCCGCCGGATTCCGGCGGGAGCGGGCCGCGGTCACCACCGACGGGACCTCCACGCTGGGGCACGTGGTCGAGTCGCTCGGCGTGCCGCTCACGGAGGTCGGGCGGCTGGTCGTCGACGGCCGCACGGTGACGCCGTCCCATCTGCCGGGCGCGGGCGAGACCGTCGAGGTGCACGAGGTCGTCCGGCCGCAGGAGGTGCCCGGGGCCCCGCTGCGGTTCCTGCTGGACGTCCATCTGGGGACGCTGGCCCGGCGGTTGCGGCTGCTGGGCGTCGACGCCGCGTACGAGGCGACGGACCTCGGCGATCCGGTGCTCGCCACGCTCTCGGCGGACGAGCGGCGGGTGCTGCTCTCCCGGGACCGGGGGCTGCTGCGGCGCCGCGAGATCTGGGCCGGGGCGTTCGTGTACAGCGACCAGCCGGACGAGCAGCTCCGGGACGTCCTGGGGCGCTTCGCGCCGCGGCTCGCGCCGTGGACCCGCTGCACGGCCTGCAACGGTCCGCTGCGCGACGCGGAGAAGGGCGCGGTCGAGGAACGGCTGGAGGGCGGCACCCGGCGCACCTACGACGTGTTCGCGC
This sequence comes from Streptomyces sp. NPDC003077, assembly GCF_040611095.1. Taxonomy (NCBI): domain Bacteria; kingdom Bacillati; phylum Actinomycetota; class Actinomycetes; order Kitasatosporales; family Streptomycetaceae; genus Streptomyces; species Streptomyces sp. NPDC003077. The sequence continues at coordinate 61,994 of NZ_JBEXNM010000045.1, forward strand.
AGTGCACCGTCTGCGAGCGGGTCTACTGGCGCGGCGCGCACCACGCGCGGCTGGAGAAGATCGTGACGGATGCCGTGCGGGAGTTCGGGGGCGCGGCGGCGTAGGGCCTGAGGGCGGGGGGTTTCCCTGCCGACGCCCGGGGGCGGGCCTGGCGGTGGCCGGCACCGCGCGTCCGCCGCTCCCGTGGCGGCGCCGTCCTCGTAGGAGCTCTCGGGCAGGAGACGGACGACGGGCGCGGAGACACCGGGAGTGGTGCCGGGGACGGGGCGAGCAGTCGGGTTAATGTCGTTTTCGTCCGGTCTGTTCGCCCCGTGTCCGTCGGTCGTGCCTCCGTTCGCTCCGTTCGGTTCCGGGATGCCTGGCTCTTGATGGGAACCATGTCGTCATCGCAGGGAGCACACGAGAAGCAGGGAGCACACGAGAACCCGACACCCAGCGGCCTGCCGTTGGAGGTCTTCGACCCGGCGCCGGTGGGCGTGGCGGTTTTCCGGGGCAAGGAACTCGTCCTGACGTACATGAACGACATCTACCGCAACGTCTTCGGCGACCGGCCCCTCGGCAGCCCGCTCCGCACGGCCTTCGCCGACCTGGCCGAGCAGGAATACCTGGACATGCTCGACGGCGTGTACGCCACCGGACAGCCCGTCCAGGTCGCCGCCGCGCCCGTGACCGTCCGCTACGCGCACGGCTCGGTCGAGGAGCGGTACTTCTCGTTCAGCCTGTCCGGCCTGTCCGTCACCGACGGTGATCGCGGCGTGCTGGTGGTCGTCGTGGAGGTCACCGAGCAGGTCAGCGCCGTGGAGCGGAGCCGGCTGCTCGCCGAGGAGCGCCGCCGGGCGCTGCGGCGTTATCAGAGCCTGGTCACCGCCGGGGCCCAGAAGGTGTGGGTGAGCGACCCCCAAGGCCACATCGTGGAACGCAACGAGGCGTGGGAGCGGGTGACCGGGAAGCCGTGGGAGGAACTGCGCGGCGACGGCTGGCTGGAGACCGCCCACCCGGAGGACCGGCCGGGGCTGACGGCGGCCTGGTTCCGCGCCGTGGAGGAGGTGCCCGACCTCTTCGAGTACGTCTACCGGCTGCGGCACGCCGACGGCAGCTACCGCCACTGCGACCTGCGGGCGGTGCCGGTCCGCGAGGACGGGGCCGTGGTGGAGTGGATGGCGGCCTGCACCGACATCGAGGAGCGGTGGCGGCTGGACCGGCGCCAGAAGCTCCTCGGCCGCGCCGCGCAGGCGGCGACCGAGTCGCCCAGCGCCCCGGAGGCGTTCGCCGCGCTGAGCGGCGTCATCGTCCCCTCGCTCGCCGACGAGTGCGGCATCTACCTGCTCAACGAGTCCGAACACCCGCAGCAGGACGACTGGGGCCCGCTCCTGGTGACCCGCGTGGCGGCCAGGGCGCGGCCCGGCCTGCCCCCGGGGCTGCCGCCGCGCCGCGAGGAGAGCGTCGACCCGCGGCACGCCATCGGCAAGGCGGTCCGCGAACGGCAGCCGGTGCACCGCACCTTTCCCCCGGGGGACGTTCCGGAGGACTTCGCGCCGCCGGGCACCCGGCCCTGGCTCGTCCGTACGGGAGCGCACAGCGGGGTCATGCTGCCGGTCCTGGTCGACGGCGCGGTGGCGGCGGTGGTGTCGGCCTTCGTCTGCGGGACCCGCGACCCGATCCCCCGAGGCGACCGCGACCTGATGCGCGAACTGATCGAGCAGGCGCACGCCCCGCTCAGCCACGCGCTGACCCTGCAGCGCACCCAGCGGGTCGCCCGCGCGCTGCAGCACAGCCTGCTCACCGCGCCGCCCGACGTCCCGGGCGTGGACATCGTGGCGCGCTACCTGCCCAGCCCGGCCGCCGCCGACGTGGGCGGGGACTGGTACGACTCGTTCGTGCTGGGCGACGGCGCCACGACACTGATCATCGGCGACGTGGCCGGCCACGACCTCGGGGCCGCCGTCACCATGAGCAAGCTGCGCAACATGCTGCGCGCGCTGACCGTCGACCGCGAGGAGCCGCCGGGCGACATCCTGCGCCGCCTGGACGTCTGCATGCAGGCCCTGAGCCCCGAAGAGGGCACCGCCACCTGCGTCCTGGCCCGCGTCGAGGGCTCCCGGGGCGGCCCCTGGCAGCTGAACTACTCCGTCGCCGGCCACCCGCCGCCGCTGGTCGCGACGGTGGAGAACGGTGCCTGCTTCCTGGAGGCCGCGCAAGACCTGCTGCTGGGCGGCCTCCAGATGGACGAGCCCCGCAACAGCGCCGTCCACCCGCTGCCGCCCGCGTCCACCGTCCTGCTCTATACGGACGGCCTGGTGGAACGCCCGGACGAGGATCTGGACCAGGGCCTGGAACGGCTGCGCCGCCGCGCCGCCGCCCTCGCCCGCGAGCCGCTGGACCGCTTCTGCGACGCGTTGCTGAGCCCGCCGGTCGGCACCGGGTACGACGACATCGCGATGATCGCGTTGCGGTTGCCGGGGTGAGGCGGGGCGGGATCCGGGGGAAGGACGGTGCCGGGGTGCCCTGGGGCGCCGGGACGGGGGCGGTGGGATCCGTGGGGAAGACGGTGCCAGGGAGCCTCGGGGCCCGGGCCGAGGGCGCGAGGGCGCGGGGTGGGGCGTGACGTGGGGGGCCGAGCGCTCGTTGTGCACGACGTGATCAAGAAACTCGGCGCTCTCGTCCTCCTGACCGGTGCGGTGGTCACAGGCACCTCATCGGCAGCCGCCCAGGCCACTCCCCTGCCCGGCCTCCTGGTCGACGCCGCGCTGCGTGCCACCGCCGGGCTCCCGCGCATCCAGGCGGAGACCCCGGCGTCCCTCAGCTACCGGCACGGCCACGCACGGCACTCCGACACGGACTTCTGACCACTCCCGCCCGGATCCGGCCGTTCCCGCCGGCCGGCACCGCGTCCCGTCCGCCCCGGGCAGGTCCGGCGGACGCCCTCGACCTCGCGCCTCCGCGGCCTCGCGCCTCCCCCCGCGACCTCGCGCGTCACACGCCCGGTCGGTCCACCGGAATCCGTTCCAGGAAGCTGCGCATGTCGTCGGCGTGTTCCTCCTCCTGGGAGAGGATGTCCTCGAACACCCGCCGGGTCGTCGGGTCCTTCTCGCCGAGCCACTGCGCGATCTCCGTGTACGAGGCGATGGCCACCCGTTCGGCGATCAGGTCCTCTTTGATCATGTCGATCAGGTCCGCGCTGGCGTCGTACTGCGCGTGCGAGCGGCGGGTGAGCGTATCGGGGTCGAAGTCCGGTTCCCCGCCGAGTTGAACGATGCGTTCCGCCAGTTTGTCGGCGTGTTCCTGCTCCTCCTGGGAGTGCTCCAGGAATTCGGCGGCGACCGGCTCGGAATAGAGCCCGGACGCCGTGAAGTAGTGACGCTTGTACCGCAAGGTGCACACGATCTCGGTGGCCAGTGCTTCGTTCAGCACCTGGAGGACCCGGTCCAGGTCCGCCCCGTACGCGTCGGTCACCGGGCCCTTCTCGATCTCCTTGCGTGCTCGGTCACGAATGGTCTCAATGTCCGTCAGGAACTCGGCCACCGTTGGCACCCCTCATCTCACGCCCACCAGACGACCGTGTGTGCGCCTGCTGCGCACAGCCGTACCCGGGCCGCCGCGCCGCGTCACGCGGCGTTCGTCCAGTTGGCGGTCCCGCACCGGCCGGTGGGGGGTGGCGGGAAGCCGGCCGGTGCGAGCCATGGGACGAGCGGTGGGAAAGGCGGGGACGTCTGGGACGACCGGGGGAAAACCTGGGACGGTGGGGACGGCCGGGCCGTCGCGGGGCGGTGCCGATGCCACCCCGTGACGACCCGCCGTGGACCAGGACGACCGGCCGTGGACCAGGACGATCCGCCGTGGGTCAGGCGGCCGGCTTGAACGCGGAGGCCAGGCCGTTCGCCCACAGCTGGTTGACGCGGGCGCGCTCCTGCGCGTTCGGGTTGGGGTTCGTGCAGGACGGGCCGGGGCCACCGCCCGACATCAGCTCACTGCAGGGGCCCGAGTAGTGGTCGGGCAGGCCCAGCACGTGCCCGGTCTCGTGGGCGGTGACGCGGGTGGAGTTGTACTGCTGGTTCTGGCGGTAGTCCAGGAATATGTAGCCCCGGCCGTGCCCGTCGGTGCTCGCGTACGAGCCGCGGGAGTCGTTGCCCTCGTAATACCGGAAGTCGGCGTTGGTGCCCTCGCGCAGCTGGACGTTGGTCACCGAGCTGTTCCAGATCTGGGCGCTGCGCGCTATCTGGGTGCGGAAGGTGGGGGCGCTGGAGGCGTTGTAGGTGACCGTGACGGCGCGCAGGCCGGGGTTCGCCGCCCGCTTGGCGGCCACCGACTTCATGACCGCCTCGAAGAACGCCTTGTTGGCGGACGCCTCGGCCTTGGACCCGGAGTACTGGGCGTACGAGGTGGGGGCGGCCTGCTGGGGGGTGGCGGCGGTCGCCGGGGCGGTGCCCAGGGCGGCGGCCAGGCCGACGCCGACGATGGTGGAGAGGATGGCGCGCGTGGGTCTCATTTGGGGGGTTCCTCATCGTCCGGAAACGGTTGGGATACCGGGAGTTTGGAGGAAGGGGAGACCGTTGGGATGACTGCGGATGGCGATAGCACGAAAGCATCACCCCTCTCGGAGCAATCACTCGGAGGGGTGAATTACTTACTGTTTGGGTGGTTCTGTGCTCCTGCGGAAGCGGGGCATGTGATGCGGAAGCAGGACTCGTGCTGCGGAAGCAGAGCGCCGCCCGCCTGCCCGCCCACGTCCCTGTCCCGTCGCCTCACGCCTCCGGGTCGCGGACGCGGACGAAGCGGACCGTCGCATGCCGTCCGCTGCCGACGCGCAGCTCGACCGGAGGGCCGTTCTCGACCGCCCGCACCGCCGTCCCGTCCTCCGTCATCACCGTCGCGCCCAGCCGTCCCTGGACCACCTCGGCGATCTCGCGGGCGGCCATCGGCTCCAACTGCGGCGAGGACACCGCCCGCGTCCCGTCGGGGAATTCGACGACGACGGCGCGCGGGCGGCGGGCCGGGCCGACGACCCCCACCAGCCGGGCATCGACGGTGTCCGCGCGGCGGTACTTCACCCAGGCGGTGCGGTCACCCGGGCGGTAGGCGGACGCGAGCGCCTTGGCGACCAGGCCCTCCACCCCCTGCGGGGCGAGGGCGGTCATCCAGTCCAGCGCCTCGGCCCGGTCGGTGGTGGCGAGCACCGTGGGAACCGGCGAACCCGCCTCCGCGAGGGCGTCCTTGAGCAGGTCCCAGCGTTCGGCGAGCGGGAGGACGCGCACGTCCCGGCCGGGGACGGCCAGCACGTCGAAGGCGACGTAGCCGACCGGGACGCCGGCCGCCGCCCGGGTCGCGGGCGTCCGCAGCAGTTCGGAGAAGGCGAACCGCCCGTCCCGCCAGGCGCAGATCTCCCCGTCCAGCACCAGCCCGGCGGGCAGTCCCGCGACCAGTCCCGCGACCTCGGGCATCCGGTCGGACAGCTCGCCGCCGCCGCGCGACTGGAGCCGCGTCCGGGCGCCCCGGGCGAACACCAGGCAGCGGAAGCCGTCCAGCTTGATGCTGTACTGCGTGCCGCCCCGCATCCCGCGCTCGGCCGGGAGCGTGTCCACCGCGCGGGGCCGCACCACTTCGACGGGCGGGTGGAGGACGACCGCGTCGTCCGGGGCCGGGGCGCCGGTCATGACGGGGCCCTGTCGTGCCTCATGACGGGTGCCTGTCGTCGGTCATAGCGGGGGCCTGTCGTCGGTCATGGCAGATGGCTGTCGTCGGTCATGGCGCAGGGCTCCCGCGTCCTCAGCCGCGGGCGCCGGGGAGCGGGGCGGCGAGGTCCTCGTCCAGGAGCGGGGCGAGCAGGTCGCCGTCCCGGGCGAGGCGGGCGGTGGTGTCGGTGAAGAGGAAGTCCAGTTCCCCGGGGTCGGCGCAGTCCGCAACCTCCTGCCAGGTGACCGGGGAGGACGCGGTGGGGAGCGGGCGGGCGCGGAGGGTGTAGGGGGCGGCGGTGGTCTTGGCCGCCGCGTTCTGCGAGTAGTCGATGAAGACCTTGCCCGGCCGCAGCGCCTTGGTCATCCGGTGCACGATCCGGTCGGGGTGGGCGTGCTCCGCCTCCACCGCGACGGACTTGGCGTACGCGGTGACCTCGGCGGAGGGGGTCGGCTCGATGCGCGCCAGGAGGTGCAGCCCCTTGGAGCCGCTGGTCTTGGCGAAGGCCCGCAGGCCGTCGGCGCGGAGCCGGTCGCGGAGCCACAGGGCGGCGGCGCAGCAGTCGACGATGGTGGCCGGCGCTCCGGGGTCGAGGTCCAGGACGAGGCGGTCGGCGACGCGCGGTGACGCGGTCGTCCACTGGGGGGTGTGCAGTTCCACGACCAGGTTGACCGCCCAGACCAGCGACGGCATGTCCTGGACGAGCACCTGGCGCCGGGACTCCGCGGTGGAGCTGGGCACCTCGGAGGTGGTCACCCAGGCGGGCGTCCCGGGCGGAACGTTCTTGGTGAAGAACATCTGGCCGTCCGGCCCGTCGGGGTAGCGCAGGAAGGAGACCGGGCGGTCGTGGAGGTGGGGCAGGAGCGTGGCGGCGGTGGTCGCGTAGTAGTGCACCACCTCGCCCTTGGTGGTGCCGGTGGCCGGATAGACGATCTTTTCGAGGTTGGTCAGCGAGAGGCGTCGGCCCTCCACGTGTGTGATAGGCGACATACGATGAGAATCCCACACAAGGGATGAAATATGCGATCCGTATGGAATGGCACCATTTCCTTCGGTCTGGTCAGCATCCCCGTGAAGACCTACAGCGCGACCGACCGCACGGCCTCGGTCTCCTTCGTCCGCATCCACGAGAAGGACGGCGGCCGGATCCAGTACCGCAAGTTCTGCGCGCTGGACGGGGAGGAGGTGCCCAACGAGGAGGTCGGCAAGGGATACCCGGCCGCCGGCGACACCATCGTCCCCATCAGCGACGACGACCTGGCCAAGCTCCCGCTGCCGACCGCGAAGACGCTGACCATCCTCGCGTTCCTCGACCCGGGCGAGATCGACCCGCTGCAGATGGAGAAGTCCTACTACCTGGGCCCGAACGGCCTGGCGGCGGCCAAGCCGTACACCCTGCTGCGGGAGGCGCTGGAGCACCACCGGAAGATCGCGATCGGCAAGGTGGCCATGCACGGGCGGGAGACGCTGGTGATGCTCCGCTCCCACGACGAGGCGATCGTCATGCACACCCTGTTGTGGCCGGACCAGGTGCGCCCCGCCACGGGTGTGGTGCCCCAGGAGGACATCAAGATCCGTGACAACGAGCTGACGCTGGCGGAGACGCTCATGGACTCCCTGGGGGAGCTGGACTCCTCCGAGCTGCACGACGACTACCGCGAGGCCGTCGAACAGCTGGTCGCCACGAAACTGGAGGGCGGCGAGCCCACCGTGCCGGACACCGGGGCCAAGCCCGGCGGCCAGGTCATCGACCTCATGGCGGCCCTGGAGAGCAGCGTCCGGGCGGCCCGCGCGGCCCGCGGCGAAGAGGAGGAGGACGGGGAGGGCCGCGAGTCGGCGTCGGTGACGCCGATCGAGTCGCGGAAGACCGCCAAGAAGACCACCGCGAAGAAGACGTCCTCTTCCAAGGCCGGTGGGGCGGCCCCGGCCGAGGAGAACGGCAAGAAGGGCGCCGCGGAGAAGAAGACGGCCAAGAAGACCACGGCGAGGAAACAGCCCGGCGAGAAGCGCGCCCCGGCCAAGAAGAGCGCGGCCAAGCGCGGCGGGAGGACGTCGGCGTAGGCGCCCGTCCTCCTCACTGCCCCGTCTCTCCCCCGCAGCTACCAGGCTCCGCCCTCGCAACCGCCCGGTCGCTCAGCGCCTCAGCGCCGCCTCGATGCCGTCCAGCAGCCCCCGGAGACCGAAGTCCCGCGCGTCGGCGGACGCCTCGGCCGCGCTGGGGAGCAGGCCGCCCTCCTGCCACGCCCGCGCGATGGCGGGGTAGCGGGCGGGGTCGAAGGTGTCGTCCCAGAAGGCCTGGCGCGCCGCCCACCAGTCCCGCTCCGACTGCCCGCTCACCCGCTCGGCCAGGGCGTGCTCGGCTTCGGTGCCCGCGGTGGCCTCGACGAAGGTCACGACGGCTCCGGCCGCGGCGGCGGCCCGCCGGGCGGTCAGCCCGGCGCCGGTCAGGACGGAGAGCAGGTACTCCTGCCGGGCCAGCAGCCCGGGGCCGAGCGGGGGCCGCACGGTGGAGATCTCCCGCAGCCACGGGTGCCGCCGGTGCGTCGCGGAGGCGCGCCGGGCGTACAGCTCGATCTGCGCCCGCCAGCCGTCCGGGCGCGGTTCCGCGCCCAGCGGCAGGCCGAGTTCGCGCCAGACCGCGTCCACCATGAGGTCGACGAGTTCGGCCCGGCCGGGGATGTGGGTGTAGAGCGACATGGTGGCCAGGCCGAGTTCTCCGGCGACCTTCTCCATGGTCATGGCGTCCAGGTTCTCGCGGTCGGCCACCGCGACGGCCGCGGCGACGATCTGGTCCACCGTGACGCGCGGCCGGCGTCCGCGCCGGGGGCCGCCGTCGGGGCCGGTCCCGCGCCAGAGCAACCGCAGCGTCTTCCTGGGGTCGCCTTCCCCGCTGCCCTTCCTCGCCATGGACCGGACCCGCTCCCGCCGTGCTCGTTCACGCTTTTCCGTATATGGTACGGTAAATGTTATCCGTATGGCATACGGAAATAAGCTGCCCCGGCGGGACGGGCCATCCGTCCCACCGGGCCATAGATGCGGAGGACGAACCGTGAAGTTCTTGGTGAGCGGCGCCACCGGAAATGTCGGCCGTCTGGTGACCGAGGGGCTCCTCGGCCGGGGCGCGGACGTGCGCGCCCTGACCCGCGATCCGGACGCGGCCGGCCTCCCCGAGGGCGCCGAGGTCGTCGCCGGTGACCTCGCGCGCCCCGGCACCCTGCGCGCCGCCCTGACGGGCGTCGAGCGGCTGTTCCTCTTCCCCGTCCCCGGAACCGCCCGCGAGGTGGTCGCCGCAGCCGAGGAGGCCGGCGTGCGGCGCATCGTCACCCTGTCGTCGGGGGCGGTGACCGCCGGCCTGGACGCCAGCCACCACCTCCCGGTGGAGCAGGCCGTCGAGGCGTCCGGCCTGGAGTGGACCCACGTCCGCCCGGGCGAGTTCGCGGCGAACAAGGTGGCGTTGTGGGGGCCGTCCATCCGCGAGCACCGGGTGGTGCGCCATCCGCACCCCGACGCGGCCTGGTTCCCCGTCCACGAGAGGGACATCGCCGACGTGGCGGTCGCCGCCCTCCTCGACGACGGCCACGTCGGCGCGGCGTACACCCTCAACGGCCCGGGCCCCATCAGCCTGCGCGATCAGGCGGACGCCATCGCCTCGGCCATCGGGGAGGAGATCCGCTTCGAGAAGGTCACCCCGGAGGAGGCACGGGAGCTCTACCGGCGGCAGGGAGGCTTCGCCGCGGCCAACGCGGACTTCCTGCTCGGTTTCGAGGACTACGAGGGCAACCCGGCCGACCCGCACGCTCTCGCGGACTTCGACCCGGCCGCCCTGGGCCCGCAGCCCACCGCCCAGCAGGTCACCGGCATACCGGCCCGCACCTTCGCCCAGTGGGCCCGGGACCACGCCGACGACTTCCGCTGACCGGCCGCCCGGCGGACGCGGGCGGGCGCCGCCGGCGACACGCGTCCGCGCCGCCCCGTACCGTCCACGCGGCCTCGGTGCGCCGGGGGTGCTCCGGTCGGACACGGCCGAGGAGGGCGCGCCCCGGCCCGCCGCCGTCCGGCTTTAAAGTCGTGGCATGGCTTCAGACGAGGGGACCACGCGTGTGGACAGCTGGATCTGGTCCGTCCGGCTCACCAAGACCCGTTCACTGGCCACCGCGGCGTGCCGGGCCGGGCACGTGCGGGTGAACGGCGAGCGGGTGAAGGCCGCGCACGCGGTGCGCAACGGGGACGAGGTACGGCTGCGGCACGCCGGACGGGAGCGGATCGTGGTGGTCTCGCGGATCGTCAGCAAGCGGGTGGGCGCGAGCGTGGCCGCCGAGTGCTTCATCGACAACAGCCCGCCGCCCCCGCCGCGCGAGGAGATCCCCGTCGTCGCGGTGCGCGACCGGGGCGCCGGCCGGCCCACCAAGCGCGACCGGCGCGAACTCGAACAGTTGCGCGGACGGGGGCTTTGAGGGTCCCCTCCCAGGGGCGCGGCGGCCCGCATACAGGGCCGCGGCGCCGCGATGGGAGCGAGCCAGGAGGGAAGCACGGGCAGGCCGGTCGGCACGCCCTCGCCCGGACGGAAACGCCTTACGCGACCGGGTCCACGTACACCCACCGTCCCTGCTCCCGGACGAACCGGCTGTCCTCCTCCTGAACACCGGGCTCCCCGTCCAGGGTGTAGTGGGCCCGGAACGCGACGGTGCCCTCGGTGTGGAAGGCGCTCCCGCCCGTGCTCCCGAGGATCTCCAGCCCGGTCCACCGCTGCCCCGGCTCGAAGTCCAGCGTCGCCGGACGGGTCGCGGAGTGCCAGGAACGCAGCAGGTAGGCGGCGTCGCCGACGGCGAACGCGCTGTAGCGCGACCGCATCAGCCGCTCGGCCGTGGGGGCCTCGGCCCGCCCCTGGTGGAAGCCGCCGCAGCAGTCGCCGTAGGACTGGGGGAGGCCGCAGGGGCAGGGCGAGTCGGAAGTGATCGCCGTTCGCCGGCGCGCGTGGTTCTTGGACACCCCTCGATTGTGACGGCCCCGTGAACCGCATCCGTACCGAGGGGTCCGTCGGACACCCGCCCCAGGCCGGGCGGACGAGCGGGAACGCCCGGCCCGAGATCCGGAGGGCCCCTCAGATCCAGTAGGGCGCCCGCGGCACCTCGTCCGCGCCGTCGGCCGACGACGGGGCTCCCCCTGCCCTCGCTTCACCCTCCGCCCGCCCGAATCTTTCCCGATAAACACACCAATGGCGGGTTTCGACGCCAAATCACCCATTCGCAGCTTTTGGCGTCTTCGCACTTACTGTGAGGCTGGAAAGACCCATGGTGACCGTCCCCACCATCGAGGAGAGAACGACCATGATTCTGTCCATCTCCGCCGCCGTGCTGCTCGGCATCATCGTGTTCCTGTTCTTCCGCAAGGACGGACTCAAGGTCTCCCACGCCCTGGTCTGCGCGCTCTTCGGGTTCTACCTCGCGGGGACCGCGATCGCCCCCAGCATCAAGGCGGGCGGCGCCAGCCTGGCCAGCCTCCTCGGCGGCATCAAACTCTGAGGCCGCGACGAGGCCCCCGTCCCAGGAGCCCCCGTCCCAGGAGCCTCCGTCCCACGGTTTCCCACCCCCCGGCTCCCCGTCCCACGACTTCCCCGCATCGTCCCGAGCGCCCCACGCACCCACCGAAGCCGCCGCGTCCCACCCGGCGAACGTCCTGCCCGGCCCCTCCACGACACGCACGGCGGAGCACCCCCGACACCGCAACCCGACCCCAAGGAGATGGACGTGGCCCGGCGCCTTCTGCCCCGCGCCCTGAGCGACGCTGCCGGGCCGACGCGCGTCCGCGACGCCGTGCGGGCCGCGGCCGACAACGCCACCGACGTGTTCCACCCGCTGCTCGTCATCAGCCGCGGGCTGCGCCTGCTGGCCGTGGCAGCCCTGCGTCGCTGGAAGGCGACGCCCAAGGAGCGCCGGGGACCGGCGGCGTTCGCCGGCGCCGCGTGCCTGATGGTGGTCGCGCTGGTCCCGTACGGGCCGCTGCTGGCGCTGGTCTGCGTGATGGCGGCGGCGGCGTGGGCGGGGCGGGAGCGGACGCCCGGGCCGGCCGGGCCGGACGGGGCGCGCGCCGAACGGCTCCAGGCCCTGTACGAGGCCCTGGTCCCGTACTTCTCCGCCGAGCACGATCCGCGGCCCCTGTACGCCCACGGCGGGGACTGGCAGCAGCCCTTTACGTCGTACGAGTTCGACGAGGGCGACCGGCTCACCCGGCTGTCCCTGAAGTACCCGGCGTACTTCACCGACGGGGAGCCCGAGGCCCGGGACCGCGTCGAGCAGGTGCTGCACGCGAAGTCGGGGCGCGGCCGGGAGTACCACTTCGCCTGGGACGAGGAGGACAACCGGCTGGTCCTGACGGTGCTCGGCGCGCTGCCGGCCGACATCGTCATCCAGCGGTTCGTGACGGCGCCGGGCGAGACGGTCCTGGGTTTCACCGACCCGGACTCGGTGCCCCGCACCCTGCCGGTGACCTGCGGGGACCGGACCCGGGACGAGCCGCCGGTGGTGTGGCGGACCGGCCACCGTTCCACCGAGCCGCACCTGCTGGCACTGGGCCGCCCGGGGGCCGGCACCACCACGCTGCTGCGGTCGATCGCGTTGCAGGGGCTCCTCCACGGCGACGTGCTGGTGATCGACGGGACCGGCACCGGCGAGTTCGCGTGCCTGGCGGGGCGGACCGGCGTCATGGGCGTGGAACACGGCCTGCTCGGCGCGACGGCGACGCTGGAATGGGCGGCCCACGAGACCGAGCGGCGGCTGATCACCACCAACCGCGCCCGGCAGATCGGCCGCCCGGCACCCGAGGACACCCGGCGGCCTCTGTGGATCATCGTCGACCGCCCGAGCGGACTGGCCCACCTCGCGGCGGCCGAAGGGCGCGCGGACCCCCAGTCGCTGCTCGACATCCCGCTGCGCCACGGACGGGCGGCGCAGGTCACGGTGGTGGTGGCCGAGCACCTGGAACACGCGGGGGGCCTGAGTGAGGCGGTGCGGACCCACACGCGGGCCCGGGTGGTGCTGGGCCCGGTCACGGCACGCGAGGCGGGCGCGGTGCTGGGCGCGCCGCCGCACACGACGCCTCCGGCGCACCTGCCACCGGGGCGGGGGTACGCGCGGCTGGGTGGCGGACCGGTGCACCGGTTGCAGGTCCCGGCCACGCCCGACCCGTTCGACGAGGCGACGGGCGAGGCGCAGCGGCAGGCGGTGGAGGCACTGCTCCCGGGGCGCGTGGGCCCGATCGAGGACGCGCCTGCGGGACGGGCGGCGGAGCCGGTGGATGCGGGGGAACCGGTGGACGGGCCGGAGCCGGTGGACACCACGAAGGTGGTGGACACGGCGTCGGCGGAGGGCTGAGGGGCGGGGCCGGAGGAGGCCGAGGGCCAAGGACCGGGGCTCTGGGCCCCGGCCCCCGAGGTGGCCGGGGCCCCGAGCCCGCAGAAGGCGGGGGACGAGGCCAGGGGCCCGGCGAAGGCCGCGGGCCGAGGCCCAGGGCCCCGGGACGGCCGGGGC
>NZ_JBEXNM010000046.1:0-74980 GCF_040611095.1 Streptomyces sp. NPDC003077
GTGTACGCACCAGGGGTGCGTACACGGCGTCGTCCGTCCCGGGGCCGGGCGCGGCGGCGAACGGCCGCCGGCCCGAGGGCCCCAGGGCCGGCAGGTCCACGGCACCACCCCCGTAGGTGCCGTCTTCCCACCGGCATGTCGTCGGCGCACCCTTACGCCGACGCCACCGAGACGCGCGACCACGCGGGCACGAGCCACACGTCACCCAGGCGCGCGCTGCCGGGCGTTGTCGGCGGTGGTGGCGGCGGTGGCGGTTCGGTGCGGATGCGCGGTGACGGGCCGTACGACTCGGAGTTCCTGGCTCATGGTCGGCCGGGCTTCACGGTTGGCCTGAGCCGCCTTGTTGCTCAGGCTCATCGGGGTTCTTGTTCCACGTGAAACCAGGGTGGTTGCTCCGGGGCGCCGGCACGGAGAGGTTGGGGCGTCCGCTCGGCGGCAGCCACCGGGTCCCCGGGGTGCCGCCCGGCTCCCTCTCCTGTTCGTCCGGCCCGGGACGGGGTGCGGGGGCGCGCGTTCCATACGCGTCAGTCGGCGGGGGATGGGGCATGGGCGGGCCTTGCCCGGGCGGCCCGCCCGGGGTGCTGCGCCGTCCTGGGGTGTCGAGCCGTCCCGGGGTGTTCCGCACTCCGGCCTCGCGTCCCCTGCCGGGCTTGCTCTTGTTCTCGGTGGCGAACGGGATGCCCGTCCTCCAGCCGCGGTAGGCGATGGCCAGCGCCTCGCCGAGGAAGCTCACGCCGATGTTCAGGTGGACGGGACGCGCGTCCTTGTGCACGCCCACCCCGGCGGCGAGGAAGCCGAACCCGACCATGACGACGAGCGAGGCGAGGACGAGGAAGAGGGTCTTGCGGCGGTAACGCTGCCAGAGCACGCCCTCCTTCTCGTACACCTGCGTCAGGCACCCCCGCAGGACACCGAGCGTGAGGCCCAGGAGAGCACCACCCGTGGCCCATGCGAGGTCCTTGGGGCTGAGGTCGTCCATCTTGGCCAGGGACAGGGCGCCGATGCCGACGAAGATCAAGGGCGTGACGAACAGGTCCCGCAGATCCGCTGGATAGCCCCGTATGCGCAAGGCCACCGGCAGGACCACACCGATGGCGACGAAGACCCAGAGCAGCCATCCGGTCACTGAGCACCCCCGTTTTTAGCTCGACCATGCTAAAAACAAGTTAGCTCAGGCGTGCCACAATCTCAACATGCCGAAGATCGTCGATCCCCGTGAACGCCGCGCGGCCGTGGCCGAAGCGGTGCTGCGTGTGGCGATGCGCGAGGGTGTGGAGAACGCGTCACTGCGCAAAGTCGCCGACGAAGCCGGACTCGCCATCGGCTCGGTCCGCCACTACTTCACCGACCACGACGAGCTGATGCTCTTCACCATGCGGGAGCTGAGCGCCCGGATCGAACGCCGGGTCCGCGCGCACGTCGACCGGCTGACCTCCCCGGACCTGAAGAGCGAGCGCCGCGCCCAGGCCGAGGCGCTGCTGACCGAGTTCCTGCCCATGGACGAGGTGCGCCGCGTCGAGAGCGTGGTGTGGCAGGCGTTCGTCACGGCGGCCCGTACGCGTCCGAGCCTGCGCCCGGTGGTCGCCGAGTCGCAGGCCACCACGCGGCACCTGCTCGTGATGGTGCTGCGCGGCGCGAGGGAGGAAGGGGCCTGGGGCGCGGGCGAGGACATCGAACTGGAGGCGCTCCGACTCCACTCGCTGCTCGACGGCCTCACCGTTCAGGCGATGGCCGATCCCGAAAGCGTCACGCCGGACGTGCTCCTGCGGGTATTGCGGCGGCACGTGGACACGCTGCGGAGCCCGGCCGCTGCCGTGGGGGCTCCCCGAAATTGAGGAGAGCGGTGCCGCGGGGCCGGGGCGCCGGAGCGCGGCCTTGGGCTGACGGGCCGGTCGGTGGTTGACGCGGGCGGTTGATGGTCGACGAGGCGGGGTTCGGCTGGGCGCGGGTGCCTGATGGCGGACGAGGCGGGGGGCTTGGTTGGGCGCGGGCGCTTGATGGTCGACGAGGCGGGGGCTTGGCTGGGTGCGGGCGCTTGATGGTCGACGAGGCGGGGGCTTGGTTGCGCGCGGGTGCCTGGTGGTCGACAAGGCGGGGTTCGGCTGGTGTGCGGGACAAACCCGTTTGCCGAGTGACGCGTTCGGTGTGACCGGCGCGAACTCCCGCCCGACGAACGTGGAGTGGGGCCGGGCCCGTCCCGGGTCGGCGGCCGTGGCATGCTCCCCGGATGGACATCATGGACACGACGCAGGGCCGGGCCCGGAAGCGCGTACGGTCGGCCGGATTCGTTCCGGTATTGATCGCCACCGCCTTCCTCGGCAGCGCATGTGGCACCTCCGGCCCGGGCGCGGACGCCAAGCCGGCGCCGTCGTCCTCCCGGGTGACGACTTCCTCGGCGGCGCCCGTGCCGTCCGCATCGTCCGCCGTGCCCACCCCGTCCGACCTGACCATCGCCTCCACCCCGCCGTCCTCGTCCGCCGAGAACACCACCGCCTGCCCGGAACCGGGCGTGCGCATCGCGGGCGGACCGGTGAGCGCCGCCATGGGACTGCGGGCCATGTCGATCTCGATGACCAACTGCGGGACCCGGCCGTACGAAGTGAACGGCTACCCGGGCCTGCGCGTCCTGGACGACAAGCGCGAGCCCCTCGCGGTGCGGACCGTCGACAGTTCCTCCATAGCGTCGGACATCAAGGACCCCGGCGCCCGTCCGCTGACCCTGCGGCCCGGGGAGCGGGCGATAGCGATGCTGGTGTGGCGCAACACGGTGGACAGCATCACCGAGCCGGCGAACGGGGAGTTCCTGGAGGTCACCCCGGCCAAGGGGCGGCCCCCGCAGGTCGTCAAGGAACTCATCGACGTGGGCACCACCGGCAAGCTGGGTGCCACGGCCTGGAAACGGCCCGAGAAGGAGCGATGAGCCGCGGGGCGCGGGGGGCGTGACCGCCTGCCGTGCGGCGCGGGCCGCCTCGCCGGAGCCTCGGCCGGGCGACCTGCGGTGCGCCCGGCGCGTGCCCTGCCTGCTTGAGGCGCCCCGCCCGTCCCGTACGCGGCGCCTACTTGTCGATGTCGCCCACCACGAAGAACAGCGACCCCAGGATGGCGACCATGTCGGCGACCAGCGTCCCCGGCAGCAGCTCGGTCAGCGCCTGGATGTTGTTGTACGACGCCGAGCGCAGCTTGAGCCGGTACGGGGTCTTCTCGCCCTTGGAGACCAGGTAGTAGCCGTTGATGCCGAGCGGGTTCTCGGTCCAGGCGTACGTCGCGCCCTCCGGCGCCTTGAGGACCTTGGGGAGGCGCTGGTTGATCGGGCCGGGCGGCAGCTCGGCGACGCGGGCCAGGCACGCGTCGGCGAGGTCGAGCGAATTGTGGGTCTGGTCCAGGAGGCATTCGAAGCGGGCCAGGCAGTCGCCCTCCTCCCGGGTCACCACGCGCAGGGTGTCCTGGAGGTCGGCGTAGGCGAGGTAGGGCTCGTCCCGTCGCAGGTCGAAGTCCACGCCGGAGGCGCGGGCGATCGGGCCGGAGACGCCGTACGCGTGGACGGCCGCCGGGGACAGCACCCCCACGCCGCGGGTCCGGCCTCGGAAGATCTCGTTGCCGAGGACCAGCCGGTCGAAGACGTCCATCCGGGAGCGCACCGCTGCCACGGCGTGCCGCGCCCGGTCCAGCCATCCGGCGGGCAGGTCCTCCTTGAGGCCGCCGACCCGGTTGAACATGTAGTGCATCCGGCCGCCGGAGATCTCCTCCATGACGTTCTGCAGTTCCTCCCGCTCGCGGAAGGCGTGGAAGACCGGCGTGATCCCGCCCAGTTCCAGGGGGTAGGAGCCGAGGAACATCAGGTGGTTCAGGACGCGGTTCAGCTCGGCCAGGAGCGTGCGCATCCACACGGCGCGCTCGGGGACCTCCATGCCCAGCATCCGTTCGACGGCGAGCACCACGCCCAGCTCGTTGGAGAAGGCCGACAGCCAGTCGTGGCGGTTGGCGAGCACGATGATCTGCCGGTAGTCGCGGGCCTCGAACAGTTTCTCGGCGCCCCGGTGCATGTAGCCGACGACGGGCTCGGCATGCTGGATCCGCTCACCGTCCAGGACGAGGCGCAGCCGCAGCACGCCGTGCGTGGAGGGGTGCTGCGGGCCGATGTTGAGCACCATGTCGGTGCTCTCCGCCGCACCGCCGATGCCGACCGTGGTCTCCGTCATGGGGCACATTGTCTCAGTACGGCGACTCTCCCGGGTGGGGACGGCGGCGCTTCGTGGCCAGTACGGCGGCTCTTCGGGGTCGGTGCGCGGCCTCTAAGGTGGGCGGGACGGCGGGGGAACAAGACGAGCGAAAACGGGGGGAACGCCGCGGTGCACACAGGCATACACGCCGACTGGCGCACAGTGCCCAGGGAACTGCTGCGACTGCGCCGGCTGCTGCTGTCCTTGGCCTCACTGCCGCTGGCGCTGCTCGTGGCCGGCCTGCTGTGGTGGCTGGCGGGACCGTTGTACGCCGCGTTAGGACTGGTGCCGCTGATCGCGTGGGCCTGGGGGTGGCGGGTGCTGGAGCGCAACTGGCGTTCCTGGCGGTACGCCGAACGCGCCGACGACCTGCTGATCAGCCGCGGGGTGCTGTGGCGCGAGCTGACGGTGGTTCCGTACGGGCGGATGCAGTTGGTCGAGGTGGTCTCCGGACCGCTGGAGCGGCGGTTCGGCCTGGCGAGCGTGCAACTGCGCACCGCCGCGGCGCGGACCGACGCCAAGATCCCCGGCCTCGTCCCCCAGGAGGCGGCCCGCCTGCGCGACCGGCTGACCGAACTGGGCGAGGCCCGGTCGGCGGGGCTGTGAGGGGGCCTCGCGTGTCTGACGAGCGGCATGAGGTGACGGGTGACGGTCGCGTGGTGACGGACGCGGGGGACGCGTCGGCGGCAGGGGCGTCGGTGGCGGAGGCGTCGGTGCCTCATGCTGCGGGGCCTCAGGCTTCGGTGCCTCACGCTGCGGTGGGCGATGGTGCTCTGGTGATCGAACCGTCGGCGGTGGGTGCCCCGGCGATCGATAAGCCAGTGCCTGACACATCCGAGACAGGTGCGACCGGAGCCTCCGGCAACCCCGGTCACCCCAGTCACCCCGACAACCCCGGTCACCGCCGGGAACGGCGCCTGCACCCGGTGACGCCGCTGCGGCGCGCCTGGGCCCCGATCGCGGTGGTCGTGGGCCTGGTCAAGCAGGACTGGCTGCGGGACTGGGCGCTGCGGCTGGACCGCGGCTGGCTGGTCGCGGGGATGGTGCTGCTGGTGGTGGCCTCGGTCACGTACGGCGTCGAGTCCTGGCGCCGTACGTACTACGCGCTGACCGACACCGAACTGCGCATCCGCAGCGGCCTGCTCTTCCGCCGCGCCGTCCACATCCGGCTCGAACGCCTCCAGGCCGTGGAGATCGCCGAACCGCTGCTCGCCCGCCTGCTCGGCATCGCCAAACTCAAGCTGGACGTCATCGGCACGGAGGACAAGGACGAGCTCGCCTACCTGGGCCGGGCCCACGCGCGGGCGCTGCGCGCGGAGCTGCTGGCGCTGGCCGCCGGGTTCACGCCCGCGTCGGCGGAGACGGCGGGGGAGGCACCCGTACGGGAAGTGACCCGGGTGGCGCCGCGGATGCTGGGCGTGGCGGTGCTGCTGAACGGCGCGCTCCTGTCGGCGGTGTTCGGCTGCGCCGTGGCGGCTGGCCTGGTCTGGTGGGTCACGCACAGTTTCTGGGCGGCGGCGGCCGGGGTCGCCTCGCTCCTGGGGGTGCTGTGGGCCGCGACCGGGGGCCGGTTCCTGAGCGAGTACGACTGGACGGTGGGCGAGTCGCCGGACGGCCTCCGGCTGGACCACGGCCTGCTCGACCGCAAGCACGAGACGGTGCCGCCCGGCCGCGTCCAGGCGGTGCGGATCATCCGGCCGCTGCTGTGGCGCCCGAAGGGCTGGATGCGCATCGAACTGGACGTCGCGGGTTCGTCCAACGACGTCCTGCTCCCCGTCGCCGACCAGGCCACCGCCCGGATGGTCCTCCAGTACGTCCTCTCCGGCGTGGACGTCGACGCCGTGCGGGCGGCGTTGCGGCCCGCGCCGCGCCGGGCCCGCTTCGCGGCGCCCGTCTTCCGGCGCGGTTACGGCTGGGCCGCGGACGGAGCCGTCTTCGCGGCCTCCACCGGGGTCCTCAAACGGACGCTGACGCTGGTCCCGCACGCGAAGGTGCAGAGCGTACGGCTCGGCCAGGGCCCCTGGCAGCGGCGGCTGGACCTGGCCCACGTCTCGGTGGACACCGGGGCCAACACCACGGTCGTCGCCCGCCTGCGTCCGGCCGCCGAGGCCCGGCGCATCGTGACCGAGCAGGCGGAACGGTCGCGCACGGGGAGGCGGGAGGCGCTGCCTGACCGGTGGATGCGGCGGGAGGGGGCGGACGCGTCCGCTTAGGGGCGGGGATTCCGGCCGCCAGCGCTTTCGGGTTTCCCTCCTGCCGAGCGTGCGCGGGGGATCGGCTGGGGGGTTCCCGGGGAGTCGGGCGTCGCCGGGAAGGCGCGGACTTTGCACGGGGCGGCGGACGGGCCTGGTCAGGGGCCGGGGGTTCCGAGCCCTCCCTCCCCGCGGACGTCAGCCCTCCCCGAGCACCCCGGCACACGCCCCTCCCACGGGCTGCACCAGCCACCGGAAACCGCCCAGCCCCGCCGGGTCGATCAGTTCGGCGGCGGCCCCCGCCGCGCCGAGCGCGCGGACGTACCCGGCCGGGTCGCTCGACGCGAGAGACAGCGGCGGCCGGCGCCCGTCCACACCGAGGGCGCGCAGCGCGTCCCGCTGGGTGAGCAGCCGCGCGGGCGGGCTCCCCGCGGGCGCCCGCGGGATCAGGGCGTCCAGCGCGACGTGCGCGGTGATGTCGCAGGTCCCGTCCGGTATGGGGCGTACCTCGCGCCCTTCGCGGAAGCCGGTGAGCGAGCCGTACGGGGGCCGGGTGGCCCGGTCGTGCGCGTAGTCCGCCGTGACGGCGAGCCCGGCGCGCAGCACGCGGACGGCGCGGGACCAGGCGGCATCGCGCGGCCGGCCGATCTCGGCCCGCAGACCGGGGACGGGGCAGGCGGCACCGGCCCCGAGCTGGTGCCCCTCCGAAGGCTCCGCAGCGTCCGGCTCTCCCGGTGATCGGGGTGCTTCGCCCTCCTCCCGCCCCTCCGTTCCCCCCGGCGCCTTGGACTCGTCGCGTGTGGGGAGCGGCCACCAGCGGGCCAGCCAGTCGGCATCCGGTCCGCAGACGGGATCGCCGAGGCGTTCCGTCCCGTCCGGGCCGACGAGGACCCGGCGCGCCACACCGGCCGCGTCGGTTTCGACGACGTCGACCGGAACGTTGTCCAGCCACTCGTTCGCGAAGAGCAGGCCGGTCAGCGATGCGGCGGCGGGAAGCTCGGGGAGCCAGGTGACGCGCGGGTCGAGCCCGGCGGGACGGGGCGCCCGCTCGACGGCGTACGGCCGGAGCCGGGCGGTCACGTCGTCCGGCAGCGCGGCGAGCACCCCGGCCAGCAGTTCGCCACGGCCCGCGCCCACATCCACCAGGGCCAGCTCCGACGGGTGACCCAGCGCCGCGTCCACATGGCGCAGGAGGCCGGCGACCGCCTGCGCGAACAGCGGGGAGACATGCACGGAGGTGCGGAAATGCCCGGCCGGACCGGGGCCGTGCGCTCGGGAGTAGAAACCGTCCGGACCGTACAGGGCCCTCTCCGTCGCGTCCCGCCAGCCGCGCCACTCGTTCGTCACCGCCCTACGGTAAGGCGCGCGGACTCGTGAACCGCTGCGCGCGGCGGCGGTGGGAAGCTCGCGGACCGCCGTGCGCGGCTGCGGTGGGACGTTTGCAAAGCGCTGTGCGCGGCGGCGGTGGACCTCTCGGACCGCCGTGCGCGGGGCGGTGGACCTCGCGGACCGCCGTTCGCGAGGCGGTGGGAGGACCGTGGGGCGGGGCCGCGCGGTGCCGTCTCCACCTTGGGGAGTACGGCGCGGAGCGAGGATCGCCCGTCCGGTTGACCCGTACATCTATACGTCCTGCCTACGCTG
This sequence comes from Streptomyces sp. NPDC003077, assembly GCF_040611095.1. NCBI lineage: Bacteria > Bacillati > Actinomycetota > Actinomycetes > Kitasatosporales > Streptomycetaceae > Streptomyces > Streptomyces sp. NPDC003077. Next base: position 8,054 of record NZ_JBEXNM010000046.1, read on the forward strand.
GGTTACGTGCAGCGTCTCTACGACTTCTTCCGCAGGCACCCGACAGGGGTGGACACCTTCTGGGCGGTCCTCCTCTTCGGCCTGGGTTCGTTGTGGGTCCTGGCGGAATTCTCGGAGCGACCACTGGCCATGCTGTGCGTGGTCGGCATGTCGGCCGTCGTCGCGCTGCGTCGCAAGGCACCCGAGAAGATGCTGCTGCTGGCGATCGCTATCGGTGCCGTCCAGCTCGTCACCGGTGTCGAACAGAACGTGTCCAACTTCGCGATGCTGGTGATCACCTACACGGTCGCCTCGGGAACCACCCGCTGGGCCTCGCGACTCGCGCTCTGCGGCGCCTTCATCGCGCCGGCCCTCTCGATGATCCGCTTCGGGGAAGGGCCGGCGTACCGCAACGCCGGTCAGCTCGTCTTCATCACCGCGCTGCTCACCGTCCCCTTCGTGCTGGCCTGGGTGCTCGGTGACTCGGTGCGTACGCGGCGGGCCTACTGGGCCCAACTGGAGGAGAAGGCCGCCCGGCTGGAGAAGGAACGCGAGACCCAGTCCCAGATCGCGGTGGCCGCCGAACGCGCCAGGATCGCCCGTGAGCTGCACGACGTCGTCGCGCACAACGTGTCCGTCATGGTCGTCCAGGCGGACGGCGCCGCCTACGTCCTCGACTCCTCCCCCGAGCAGGCCAAACAGGCGCTGGAGACCATCTCCGGCACGGGGCGGCAGGCGCTCGCCGAGATGCGACGCCTGCTGGGCGTGCTGCGCACGGGGGAGCAGCCCGAGAGCGGCGAGTACGTCCCGCAGCCCGGCGTGGAACAGCTCGCCGACCTCATCGACCAGGTCCGCGGCGCCGGGCTCCCGGTGGACTTCCGGGTCGAGGGCGAACCCCGCCCGCTGCCCAGCAGCGTCGAACTCACCGCCTACCGCATCGTCCAGGAAGCCCTGACCAACACCCGCAAGCACGGCGGTCCCGACGTCGGAGCCACCGTCCGGCTCACCTACCGGGAAGACGAGCTGGACCTCCTGGTCGAGGACGACGGGCGCGGTGCTCAGCAGGAGCTGTACGAGTCGGGGGGCGCGGACGGCCTGGGGCACGGCCTGATCGGCATGCGGGAACGCGTCGGCATGGTGGGCGGCATCCTGAAAGCCGGGCCACGCCAAGGTGGTGGCTTCCGGATCAGCGCGGTCCTGCCGCTGAAGCCGGAGCGGTAGGGCGGGACGGGGACGTTTGGCCGCGGCTTTCCCGGCACACGGGCCAGGCCGGATGCGCGCAGGCGCCGGACCGGAGCGCGTACGGCCGGGTCGGCCGGTCGGCCGGTCGGCTCCGTGAGGCGCACACTCAGCCTGAATGATGATCCGGCCGCGTCCCCGCGTACGTACCCTGAACTCATGAGCGAAGCCCACGCCGAGAAGCCGGTGAACCCCGTAAAAATCATGCTCGTCGACGACCAGGTGCTGCTGCGCACCGGGTTCCGGATGGTGCTCGCCGCACAGCCCGACATGGAGGTCGTCGCCGAGGCCGGGGACGGCGTGGAAGCCCTGGACGTACTGCGGCACACCAGGGTCGACGTGATCTTGATGGACGTGCGGATGCCGCACCTCGACGGTGTGGAGACCACCCGCCGGATCTGCGCGGGCGGCCAGAACGAAGGCGCGCCGAAGGTGCTCATCCTCACCACCTTCGACCTGGACGAGTACGCGTTCTCGGCCCTCAAAGCGGGGGCGAGCGGCTTCATGCTCAAGGACGTGCCGCCGAGCGAGCTGCTGGCCGGCATCCGCGCCGTGCACAGCGGTGACGCGGTGGTCGCGCCGTCCACGACACGGCGTCTGCTGGACCGCTTCACGCCGATGCTGCCCACCACCGGCGCCGAGAAGGTGGGCCCGGAGATCGGACGGCTCACGGACCGCGAGCGCGAGGTCCTGCTGCTGATCGCGCAAGGGCTGTCCAACGGGGAGATCGCCGCGAAGCTCGTCCTGTCCGAGGCCACGGTGAAGACGCACGTCGGCAGGATCCTGACGAAGCTGGAACTCCGCGACCGGGTGCAGGCGGTGGTGCTGGCGTACGAGACCGGGTTGGTGCGGGCCGGGGGCGCCTCACCGGGTGGCTCTGGAGCGTCCTGAGGCACAACAGGGAGAACGGGCGGCGGGTGCCGTGCGCTGTCGCGAAGGGGACGGAACCGTGGCCACGTTTCACGTGAAACGCCCGAAGGGCGGGCCCGCAGCCACGTTTCACGTGAAACTGGCCAAGATCAGCAATCTGTAGCACGTTTCACGTGAAACCGAGCGAGGCGTGCCGAAGGATCGCCTGTGCGGCGGCATGCGGTGTTTCACGTGGAACGAAGTGACCGATCCCCGGGAGCACTTGGCGTTCGTAACGTGCCGCGAAAAGGTCCTGCTTCCCCTCGGTGGTGTGCGGCGCGTTGTCGCGATCGTCCGCACCGTGCAAGACCAGGGTCGGCACCCGGACCGGCGGGCTCGCGGCCAGCTCGCGCTCGATGTCCTCGTAAGCGGGGTCACCAGGACGCTCGCCCCAGCGGTGCAGGTAGGCGTGCACGGTGATGGGCGCCCAGTCCGCGTTGTCCCAATGGCCGGCGGCCTGCTCGAATTCCCGGTCGGTGAAGGCCCAGCCCGGAGACCAGGTGCGCCACAAGTACCGGCACAGTTCCCGCCGGTCTTCGTCCATCGCGGTGCGGCCCAGTTCCGTGGCGACGAACCACTCGTACCAATACGCCTGGGCCAGTGGGTATGGGATGCGTCCGAGGTTCGTCGAGTAACCGGCCGACATCGCCACCAGTGTCCGCAGCCGCTCCGGAAACAGCGCCCCGAGGACGTACCCGGCGCGGGCGCCCCAGTCGTGCCCCACCAGACAGACGTTCCGCAGGTCCAGCGCTTCCAGGAACGCCGAGAGGTCGTGGGCGAGGGCACCGATCTGACCGCTGCGCTGCTTCTCCGCCGTCCGGAAACGCGTAGGTGAGACGCCGCGAAGATACGGCCGGTAGACCCGGCACCCGGCCGAGCACAGCTCCGGCACCACTCCGTCCCAGCAATGCGCGTCGTCCGGCCACCCGTGCACGGCCACCACCACCGGGCCGGACGCGGGACCGTCGACCTCGTAACCGATGACCAGGTCGCGGGTGCTGACGTGCTCGGTCATCGTGAACCTGCCTTTCCTGCTTGCCGGAGCCGGAGCCGGAGCCGGAGCCGGAGCCGGGGTGCCGCGGTCAGCCCGAGGGATCTGGTGGCCGATCGGCTCGTCCGGCACGGTGGGAAACCGCGGGCCGGGTCCGGGCCAGGGCGATGAAGGTGTGGGCCGGGCGAACAGGAGCGGGTGCTAAGCCGCGACACCGATGAGAAGGTCCGCCAGGTGGGCCAGGTCGGGGGAGTGCAGGTCGAACTGGCCCGGGTCGTCGGTCGTCGCCTCGTTGGGCCGGGGCACGTACGCGGTCCGGAAGCCGTGGCCGCGCGCCGCCTTCAAGTCCCAAGGGTGAGCCGCGACGAACAAGCTGTGGCGAGGATCGATCCCCAGCGAACCGGTCGCCAGCTCGTACACCGCCGCGTCGGGCTTGAAGGCGCGGACGGCCTCGGCCGACAGCAGGCAGTGCCAGGTCAGACCGCCGGCCACGGACAGATCGACCGCCTCCGACCAGTTGGCGTTCGTCAGGGCCACCACCGCGAAACTCCGGGCCAGCCGGTCGATCGACGTGACCGCCTCCGGCCACGGCCGCAGGCGGTGGCCCACCATCGCCAGCCGCTCCACGCGGTCCTCGGGCAGCGGCGGCGATCCGGCGGCCTCCAAAGCCTCGAACAGGGCACGGCGGCACAGCGTGTCGTGGGGCTGCCAGGGTTCGTTCCCCGCCCGGACCCGCGCGGTCAGCCCGTCCAGCCGGTCCCGCCAGGTCCGCACCAGCGGCTCGACGCCACCGCGGTCCAGCCCGCTGTCCGCGAAGGCCGCGCTCGTCTCGCTGACCATGGTGCCGGTCTGGTCGACGACGGTGCCCACGACGTCGAAGACGACCGTGGTGATGTCACCGGGGAACGCGGCGTTCGCGCGGGCCCTGCTGCGCTCGGAGACAGCCCCGCTGCGCTCGAAGGGGTTCGTCACGTTTCCGTCCTTTCGGTCGGGTTCGTGCGGGCGTGAGGAGAGGGTATCCCCGGGCGCGGAGCCGACACGGTATTCCGACCGGGCGAGGGCGGCGCGGCGGGCGTCAGCGCAGCACGCCCTCCAGGAAGTCGCTCCCCAGGCGGGCCACCACCGGCAGGTTGAGCTGGTGCAGGACGTACCGGCCCCGGCGGCGCGTCTGGATCAGCCCGGCCTTCTTCAGGATCGCCAGGTGCCGGGAGACCTCGGGCGCGGAAATGCCGTGCGAGGTCGCCAGCTCACCCGTGGTGTAGGCGGTGCGCGCGATGTTGCGGCAGATCCGGATGCGCATCGGATGCGCCAGCGCCTCCAAACGGGCCTCCAGCAGGGCCACCGAGGCGGGCCCGGACAGCTCGGGGGCCGCCACGGGGTAGTGGATCACCGGTCGCCAGCCCGGCGCGTGCAAGGCCATCAGATGTGGCCAGCCGAACGAGGACGGGACGAAGGTCAGTCCCGGCCCCATCACGGGATCGGTGGCCGTCGTGTGCCCGTCGCTCAGCTTGTCCAGGACGATGCGGGACCGTTCCTCGTCCAGCGACAACGCGGAGGAGACCTGCGTCAGCGCTTCGGCCAGCCCTTTGTGCCGCAGCACGTCCGCCTTGTGACGGGCGTCCGCGGCCAGCTGGACCCGTACCCGCTTCCACACGTCCGCGAAGAACGCCTCGTCGCAGTCCTCGAACAGCCGCCGGATCCACGCCCGGACGGTGGGCGGGTCCGCGAGCAGCCGCCGGGCGAACTCGGCCTGACGCGGACCACGGGCCGTGGCGCGGTCCAGCGCCTGCTCCCGGGCCGTGGCGTCGACGAGCGGGGAGGCGCCACCCCTGCTGTACGCACTGGCGCACGAGATCTCCAGCGCCGCGGCCACGTACAGCTCGTCGTCCAAACGGTCCAGCATGTCCAATTCCTCGGCGAGCGTGGCACCGGGCTGACCGGCGACGTCCGCGAGCGCGGCGAACGGCATCGATATGTCGGAGAAGGTCGGGCCCCAGAGGAAGTCCGCTTCGAGCAGCCGGTCGGCCAGGTCCGGCTTGAGGGCGGAGGTCGTGGCGGTGGTCCAGCCGTGGAGGCCGGGGTGGTGGCCGGGCTCGGCGAGCGCGTGCAGGGCGGCGCCGAGTTCGGACAGCGGTGAGGGGCTGAAGACGATGTTCTCGGGCGGCAGCCCCGCGATGTCGATCCAAACGCTCATGCGCCGTCCGCTCCGTTCGTGTCGTGCCGAGTGACGTGTCGTGCCGGGTTATTCGTGGGGTGTGCGGGGTGGGTGGTCTGCGTGGTCTTGGTGAGGGTGGGGGAGAGACGGTCGGGGGCGGCGCGGACCGCTGGTGGTGCGTGGCCCGGGCGGTGATCAACCGGCACCGGGGCGCTCGTGCGGTGCCGCGACGCTCCTGTGGCGCCGCGTCCCGCGCTGCCCCGTTGCGTGGTCCGGGCCTCCATTGCCCCGGACCGGACCGTGCGGCGCTCGATCTCCGTGTCGGTTGGACATGAATCCGAGGTTCGGTCGCGCATCCATCATGCGCGAGCCCGCGACCTCTACAACCGTCATTTGACGGCTCCCGTCAAATGACGGGCCAACTCCTCCGGAACCGCCCCAAGGTGAAGAGCATGAATGCCATCCAGCAGCACATGCTCGACGCCTACCGAGCCACCCAGCACGGTGAGGCCGCACCCATCCTCCCCGGAGCCGGTGACGTCCGGGCCGTACGCGAGATCCGCATGTGGCGACGGTTCAAGACCGTGATCACCGACCCGGAGGACCGGCCACTGACCCGCTTCCTGCGCACCGTACGACATGCCCTCACCCGGTCGTTCGGCACGGGCGCGAGGACGGGCGGCCCTGCCGGCGCGCCGTCGGGCTCGGGCGGCGCACCGGCGCACGGGCCGAGTGGCCGAGCCGCAAACCGCCCGGCCGCCAGGGGGACCCGGAGGGTTGGTGCGGTGAGTGAGCAGGGGGAGGCGGTGATGGGGCGATCCGCCGAGGCTGCGGGGGCGAGGGGACTGTCGGAGTGCAGGGACTGACAGGGGCGCGGAAATGGCTGGGGCGTGGAATCCGTTGGGGGGCGGGGGTGCGGGAGCCGTCGGGGGTGCGGGGCTTGGGCGGGGTGAGGGGTGAGGGGTGAGGGGTGAGGTGAAGAAAATTCTCGCCGTTCTTCTGGGGGCCCCACCCCCTCCCCCCCCACCCCCCCCGCCTCCTCCACCCCCTCGCCCTCGCCCCAGCCCTCCTCCTCCCTGAAAACACCCACCACCCGCCCTCACGGCATCGTCAGGTCACGTCCCTCCTGGCGCACCTGTTCGACCAGCCGCAGGAAGTCCGCGAGTGCCGTCCGAACGTCTTCGGATGTCCAGTCACTTGCGGACGAGGCCACCGTCACCTCCGTCATCGCGAGCCCCGGGGGGCCCGACGGCGCCGGTTCCTGCCATGTGCGGAACAGCACCGTCCGAGTGGTCTCCGCCTGCCGCAGCCCGGCCTCGTTCAGCACCTCGGCCGGGTACGGCAGCCACACCTGGAACTGATGGGTGTGCGGTATCTCGGGATGCACCCGGAACCAGGGCACCCCGCCCTCGGAAAGGCCCGCCGCCAGCGCCCGCGCCACTTGCTTGGCCTGTGCCACGTAGTCCGGCAGCCGTGGCAGCTCCCGGTCCAGTCCGATGAGCGCGCTCAGCGCCATGGGCCACTGCTGGAAAAGCTGGCCCCCGTAACGGTGCCGCCAGGCCCGGGCCTCCTCGACGAAGTCCTCCGACCCCGCCAGCGCGGCGCCGGCTATCCCGCCCAGCGACTTGTAGAAGGACACGTACATGCTGTCGGCGAGCGCGGCGATCTCCGGCAGCGTGCGGCCGAAGTGCGGACCGCACTCCCACAGGCGGGCACCGTCGAAGTGGACCACCGCGTCCCGTTCGCGCGCCGCCTCGACCGTCGCCGTCAGCTCCGCCCAACTCGGTAGGACGAAGCCGGCGTCCCGCAGTGGCAACTCCAGCGCCAGGGTGCCGAAGGGCTCCGGGCAGTCGCGTATCTCGTCAGCGGTCGGCAGCCGTGGCGCGTTCGTCGGGTGCACCATGCGCAGGCCGCTGACCACGGAGTACGCGTCACGCTCGTGCACCTCCATGTGGGACAGCGGATGGCCGGCGACCGTGGTGTTGCCCGTCCGGCCCGCCCAGCAGCGCAGTGCCACCTGTTGCGCCATGGTGCCGGTGGGGAAGAAGGCGGCCGACGCGGTGCCGAGCAGTTCGGCGGTACGTCGCTCCAGCGCGCCGACGACGCTGTCCTCGTCGCCGTACAGGTCCGTCCAGTCGTCGAGGTCATGAACCTCCGGAGCGTGGGACGTCAGGAGGGCCAACTGCTCCTTGAGCGTCCTGCCGCTCGGGCCGTGCGCGAGGGCCCGCTCCGCGCCGTGCCAGGCGGCCGACAGACGCCCCCGGTCGTCGGCCGGTTTCTCCCCGTCCACGGGATCGCCCTGACCCGTGGGCGCGGGAAGCTCCTGCCGTGCGGCTTCGGACGTGTCGCGCCGCGATGGTGCGGCCCCGGAGCGTTCAGCCTCGGCCTCGAACTCCACCGCGTCCGCGTCCGCGCGGTTCCGCTGGTCCCCACGTCCCGGGCCGCGCCCGCCCGTTTCCCCGCCCGTTTCCCCGTCCATGTCCTCGTCCCTTCCTCTTCCGCCCGCCGTCGCCGGTCTGCGGAAACATCCGCCCGTCACGTGCCGGTTCGTGGGGGCATTCCTCCGTGATCCCATCGCCGGCGCCCACTCGCCGCTCTCGCACCTCCGCAGCCCGTTCCTCGCCTGACTCCTCTGACCCGCCTGGCTCGTCCGGCTTGCCCGGCTCGCCTGACTCATCTGACTCGTCTGTCGCGTCGTCCGCCGCTCCTGCCGCGTCGTCCGCTGTGCATCGATCATCGCGGACCGCGACGAATCCCGCCGAGGCCTGTGGATAACTTTCTCCGGGTCTGTTCGGAACGGCCGCTGACCTGGCCCGATCCTCCGCAAGGGCGGTCCGCGCGAGGCGCGCCGCACACCTCGCACGACCGGCGGCACGCCGCACGGCGACGCCCAACTCCTCCGCCCCCTCGCCGAAAGAGACCCCGCCCGCGCTGGAAGAGGTGCGGAAGAGGTGCGGAAGAGGGGCGAAAGAGGCCGGAAGAGACGCCGAAAGAGGCGCGTCGAGACGGCCCCGGCCCCCGCCGGGAGAAACCTCGCCCGCCGCGAGGACACGCCACCGAAAGCGACGCCCACCCCGGGACCCTCCGCCGAAAGAGACCCCCGTCTCACCCTCCGCACGACCTCGGGGTTCGCCGGAAACGCTCGCGTAGCATGGCGAACGAATCGTCCGGTACCCCCCGCGGACTGGAACGGAAGGCCACCACCGCGTGAACGCATCCCCATCCATCGAGGCCCAGGACCGCCCCGCCCGGCTGACCGTCGGCGTCGTCGGCGCAGGACGGGTAGGGCCTGCTCTGGCCGCGTCGTTGCAGCTCGCTGGGCATCGCCCGGTGGCCGTTTCCGGCGTCTCGGACGCGTCCGTCCGCCGGGCCGAGGCGCTGTTGCCCGACGTGCCGATCGTGTCGCCGTCCGAGGTGCTGGCCCGGGCGGAGCTCGTCCTGCTCACCGTCCCCGACGACGCGCTGCCCGGCCTGGTGAAGGGCCTCGCCGAGACCGGCGCGGTGCGGCCGGGGCAGTTGCTGGTGCACACCTCGGGACGGTTCGGGGCGGCGGTGCTGGACCCCGCCACCCGCGTCGGCGGCCTGCCGCTGGCCCTGCACCCGGCGATGACCTTCACAGGGACCCCCGTCGACGTCCAGCGGCTCGCCGGCTGTTCCTTCGGCGTCACCGCGCCGGAGCAGCTGCGGATGGCCGCCGAGGCGCTGGTGATCGAGATGGGCGGCGAACCCGAGTGGATCGAGGAGACGGCCCGCCCCCTGTACCACGCGGCTCTGGCCATCGGTGCGAACCACCTGGTCACGCTGGTCGCCCAGGCGATGGAACTGCTGCACGGCGCCGGCGTCCACGCCCCGGACCGGATGCTCGGCCCGCTGCTCGGCGCCGCGCTGGACAACGCCCTGCGGTCCGGTGACGCGGCCCTGACCGGCCCGGTCGCGCGCGGGGACGCGGGCACGGTCGCCGCCCACGTCGCCGAACTGCGCCGGCACGCGCCGCAGGCCGTCGACGGGTACCTGGCCATGGCCCGGACGACGGCGGACCGGGCGCTGGCGCACGGTCTCCTGAAGCCGGAGCCCGCCGAGGCGCTGCTGGACGTCCTCGCCCATGGGACGGGCACGCACCCCGCGGGCGCCCCCCGCCCCTCGGACGGTCCGAACGATTCCCGCCCTTCGGACGGTCCGGACGTCCCGCGCCCTTCGGACGGCCCGGACGCCCCCCGCCCCTCGGACGACCCGCACCCCCCTGAGAACGACAACCCGGGCCACCCCCAGAACGACAACCCGGACCACCCCCAGAACAACGACCCGCACCACCCCCAGGACGGAGACGACCAGTGAGCGCGCCGCGCCCGCACCTCGTGCACACGGCCGCCGAGTTGCGCGCCCTGGACCGCCGGACGGGGCCGCGCGCGGTCGTCATGACGATGGGTGCCCTGCACGAAGGCCACGCCACGCTCATACGCAGCGCCCGGGAACGAGCCGGTGCGGACGGCCAGGTCGTGGTGACGGTCTTCGTCAACCCGCTCCAGTTCGGCGCGGGCGAGGACCTGGACCGCTACCCGCGCACCCTGGACGCGGATGTCCTGCTGGCCGGGGCCTCCGGGGCGGACGTGGTCTTCGCGCCCTCCGTGGACGAGGTCTATCCGGGCGGCGAGCCCCAGATACGCATCACCGCGGGCCCCATGGGCGCCCTCCTGGAGGGCGCGAGCCGTCCCGGGCACTTCGACGGGATGCTCACGGTCGTCGCCAAACTGCTCCACCTCACCCGTCCTGACGTGGCTCTTTACGGTCAGAAGGACGCGCAGCAGCTCGCCTTGATCACGCGGATGGCGGCCGATCTCAACTTCGACGTGGAGGTCGTCGGCGTCCCCACCGTGCGTGAGGAGGACGGCCTGGCGCTCTCCAGCCGCAACCGCTACCTGTCCGCCACCGAGCGCCGCACCGCGCTCGCGCTGTCCCGGGCGCTGTTCGCGGCGCGCGACCGCCTGTCCGCCGAGGAAGCGCTGCGGGAGCGCGCCACCTCGACCGCGTCCCGGCCGCAGAACCGTTCGGCCGCGTTGGCCGCCCTGGGGGAGGACCGGGCCGCCGCCGACGCGCACGCCCTGGCCCTCGCCGCGACGACGCCGCCGCGCGGCCCGTCCGTCGCACGCGCCGCGGCCCGGCTGGTCCTGGAGGACGCGGCCCGGCTCACGCCCCCGTTGGTGCTCGATTACTTGGCGCTCGTCGATCCGTCCGACTTCACCGAGGTGCCGGACGCGTACGAGGGCGAGGCCATCCTCGCGGTGGCCGCCAGGGTCGGTGACACCCGGCTCATCGACAACATCCGTCTCACGTTTCCCACGTTCCGGAGCACTGCGATGAACGAAGCGTCCCGATGAGCGGTACCGGCAACCCCACCCGCACCGGTGGACACTCCGAAATCACTACTCCCACCCCGCCCCACACCGCCCCACCTGAAGTCACCCGCGCCACCCCCCTCACCGGCATACGCCTGGACGCCCCCGCCCCCGGATGGGCGATCGAGGCGGACGTCGTCGTGGTGGGCTCCGGCGTGGCCGGGCTCACGGCCGCGTTGCGGTGCGCCGCCGCGGGCCGCCGGACCGTCGTCGTCACCAAGGCGCGGCTGGACGACGGCTCCACCCGCTGGGCCCAGGGCGGCATCGCCGCCGCGCTCGGCGAGGGGGACACCCCCGAGCAGCACCTCGCCGACACCCTCGTCGCGGGCGCCGGCCTGTGTGACGAGAGGGCCGTCCGGACCCTCGTCACCGAAGGGCCCGACGCCGTGCGGCGGCTCATCGAGACGGGCGCCCGGTTCGACACCGCCCCGGGGACCGACACCATCGCGCTCACCCGTGAGGGCGGCCACCACCGCCGCCGCATCGCGCACGCGGGAGGCGACGCGACCGGCGCGGAGATCTCCCGCGCGCTGGTCGAGGCGGTCCGCGCCCAGGGACTCCGGACCATCGAGAACGCCCTGGTCCTGGACCTGCTCACGGACGCCGAAGGCCGGGCCGCCGGCGTGACTCTGCACGTCATAGGCGAGGGCCAGCACGACGGGGTGGGCGCCGTGCACGCCCCCGCCGTCATCCTGGCGACCGGGGGGATGGGCCAGGTCTTCTCCGCGACGACCAACCCGGCCGTGTCCACGGGCGACGGCGTGGCCCTCGCTCTGCGCGCCGGGGCCGAGGTCTCCGACCTGGAGTTCGTCCAGTTCCACCCCACGGTGCTGTACCTGGGGCGGGACGCCGAGGGGCAGCAGCCGCTGATCTCCGAGGCGGTGCGCGGCGAGGGCGCCCACCTGGTCGACGCCGACGGGATTCGCTTCATGGTCGGGCAGCACGAGCTCGCCGAGCTGGCGCCGCGCGACATCGTCGCCAAGGCCATCATGCGCCGGGCGCACGAGCAGGGCGTCGAGCACATGTACCTGGACGCCCGCCACTTCGGCGCCGACAAGTGGGAACACCGCTTCCCCACGATCCTCGCCGCCTGCCGCGCGCACGGCTTCGACCCGATCACCGAGCCGATCCCGGTCGCGCCGGCCGCCCACTACGCCTCCGGCGGCGTCCGTACCGACCTGCGCGGCCGGACCACGGTCCCGGGCCTGTACGCCTGCGGAGAGGTCGCCTGCACGGGCGTCCACGGGGCGAACCGCCTGGCGTCCAACTCCCTCCTGGAGGGCCTGGTCTTCGCCGAACGCATCGCGGCGGACATCGCGGCGACGGGGACCGGGACCGAGGCCCCGACGGCGGGGACCGCAACAGGGGCCCCGGCCCCGGCCACGACCGGTACAGGCGCCACGACCACGACCGCGACCGAGGCCGGGATCACGGCCGAGCCCCCCACGACAGGCACCGCGCACGCGCCCCGCCCGGTCCAAGCCCGCCGGGCCGCCACCGTCCTGCCCCTGCTGGCCCCCGAGTCCCGGACGGCCATCCAGCGGATCATGACGGCCGGCGCCGGGGTGCTGCGCAACGCCGAGAGCCTGCGCCGGGCCGCGGCCGAACTCGACCGCATCCGCCGGGCCGCCGACGCCGCCTTCGCGACGGCCGCCTCCGACGCGAGCACCGGTGACGGGCCCGTCCCGGCCGTCCCGGACGCGGCCCCCGCCGCCCCCTCGCCCACCGGCACCACCACAGGCTCCGGCACCGGCATCGCTCCGGACCACGGCAAGCCCCCCGTCCCCGGCGTCGAGGCATGGGAGGCCACCAACCTCCTGTGCGTCGCCCGGGTGCTGGTCGCCGCCGCCCTCCGGCGCGAGGAGACCCGCGGCTGCCACTGGCGCGAGGACCACCCCGACCGGGACGACACCACCTGGCGCCGCCACTTCCTCATCAGCCTGGGAACGACCCCGGGGACGGCCAAGGGGGCAACCTTGGGGACGACCACGGGGGCAGCCCTGGGGACTGCCCCGGGGGCAGCCTCAGGGGCGCACCACGCCGCCGCACCCCAGAACGCACCCGCGCACGCCACCCCGAACGCCTCCACTCCCGCCAACGCGCCCGCGTACACACCTGCGAACGCACCCGCGCCCGCACCCCAGAACGCGCCCCCGCACACGCCCCATCCCCAGGACGCCCCGGACACCGCCGCCCCACCGTCCTCCTCCCCCCGCACCCTGGTCGTCCGTACGACGGACACCGCCACCTTCCCCGAGACGGAGCCGAACCCGTGAGCACCCCCGACGACCTGCCTCTCCTCCAGATCGGCACCCCTTCCAGCACCGGCCGGCCCGCCGGCGGCGGCTGCGGCGACGCCTGCGGCTGCGGCGGCGGCGCGGAGGACGGCGCCTACGACCTGGACCCGCTGACCTGCGGCCTGGACCCCGACCTCGCCGCGCTGCTGGTGGACGCCGGGCTCGACCCCGTCCAGGTCGAGGACATCGCCCACATGGCCGTCGAAGAGGACCTCGACCAGGGCGTGGACGTCACCACCGTCGCGACCGTCCCCGAGAACGCCGTGGCCACCGGTGACTTCACGGCGCGCCAGGCCGGCACGGTGGCGGGCCTGCGGATCGCCGAGGCGGTGCTCTCGATCGTGTGCACCGACGAGTTCGAGGTCGAGCGGCACGTGGAGGACGGCGACCGGGTCGAGCCCGGCCAGAAGCTGCTGAGCGTCACCACCCGCACCCGCGACCTGCTGACCGGCGAGCGCAGCGCCCTGAACCTCCTGGGCCGCCTCTCCGGCATCGCCACCGCCACCCGCGCCTGGGCCGACGTGCTGGAGGGCACCAAGGCCAAGGTCCGCGACACCCGCAAGACCACGCCGGGGCTGCGCGCGCTGGAGAAGTTCGCGGTGCGCTGCGGCGGCGGCGTCAACCACCGCATGTCGCTGTCGGACGCGGCGCTCATCAAGGACAACCACGTCGTGGCGGCGGGCGGCGTCGCCGAGGCGTTCCGCGCCGTGCGGCGGGAGTTCCCCGGGGTGCCGATCGAGGTGGAGGTGGACCGGCTCGACCAGATCCCGCCGATCCTCGACGAGGGCGCCGACCTCATCCTCCTGGACAACTTCACGCCCGAAGAGACCAAGGAGGCCGTCGAGCTGGTCGCCGGCCGCGCGGTCCTGGAGTCATCCGGCCGGCTGTCCCTGGAGAACGCCCGCGCGTACGCCGAGACCGGCGTGGACTACCTCGCCGTCGGCGCGCTCACCCACTCCTCGCCGGTCCTGGACATCGGCCTGGACCTGCGCGAAAGCGAGGAGCGGTCAGCGGACTCGCGCGAAAGCGACGACCGGTCGACGGACTTGCGCGAAAGCGAAGAGCAGTCGGCGAACCTGCGCGAAAGCGAAGAGCGAACGGCACAGGCCGCGTCCGGCGCAGCCGCCCGGGAGGAACGCGCCTGATGCTGCTCACCATCGACGTCGGCAACACGCACACCGTCCTCGGCCTGTTCGACGGCGAGGAGATCGTCGAGCACTGGCGGATCTCCACCGACGCCCGCCGCACCGCCGACGAGCTCGCCGTGCTCCTGCAGGGCCTCATGGGCATGCACCCCCTCCTGGGCGAGGACCTGGGCGACGGCATCGACGGCATCTCCATCTGCTCCACCGTCCCCTCCGTCCTGCACGAGCTGCGCGAGGTGACCCGCCGCTACTACGGCGACGTGCCGGCCATCCTGGTCGAGCCCGGCGTGAAGACCGGCGTGCCGATCCTCATGGACAACCCGAAGGAGGTCGGCGCCGACCGGATCATCAACGCGCTGGCCGCCGTCGAGCTGTACGGGGGCCCGGCGGTGGTCGTGGACTTCGGTACGGCCACCACGTTCGACGCGGTGAGCGCCCGTGGGGAGTACGTGGGCGGGGTGATCGCCCCGGGCATCGAGATCTCGGTGGACGCCCTGGGCGTCAAGGGCGCCCAGCTCCGCAAGATCGAACTGGCCCGGCCGCGCAGCGTCATCGGCAAGAACACCGTCGAGGCCATGCAGTCCGGCATCCTCTACGGCTTCGCGGGCCAGGTGGACGGCGTCGTCCACCGCATGGCGCGCGAACTGGCGGACGATCCGGACGACGTGACCGTGATCGCCACCGGCGGCCTCGCCCCCATGGTGCTCGGCGAGTCCTCCGTCATAGACGAGCACGAGCCCTGGCTCACCCTGATCGGGCTGCGCCTCGTGTACGAACGCAACGTGTCGCGCCTCTGAGCGCCGACGGGCGCGCGGGCTCGCACGAAGCTCGCGCGCCCGCGCACGAAGGGCATCGAGCGGCACGGCCCGCGCCCCCGGAACACCTCCCGGCGCCTCAGCCGGGAGGACCCCCGGGATTCCTCCGGCCCGGCCCCCGCTCCCCCGTATGCCGTACACCCCCACCCCCATCCGCATACATCCCATTCGCGTCAACTTCCGACACCAATGGCGTTAAGCGGATTTTGTTCGTCAACGTCGTATGGTCACCCCATGCCTACGCCCTACGGAACCCGCGGCGGCATGGCGTTCAGCGCGGATGAGTTGCGTGTCCTGCGTCGCGCCCTCGCCACCGTCCTCCTGCCGACACACCCCGCCGTCCCGGCCGGCACCCCGCCCGCGTCCCCGTCCGGCGCCCGCGACCCCGAATGGGTGGCGGAAGTCCAGGAGTACCTCCGGCTGGCCGAGGACGTGGACGAGGCCGCCCGGGAAGGCGGGCGGCTGCGCGCCTTCCTCCTGGCCGACCTCGCCCGCTACCGGGCGGCGCTCCCCGGCTCCGCGCACGGCTACCTCGACCAGCTCCACGCCGCCCTGGACGCCGGGTACGACCCCGGGCCCGACGACCTCGCGGCGCTGCGCTCCCTGTGCGCCCTGCCCGCGAGCCAGGGCGAGACCCGGCGCCGCGCCGCGCTGCTGCGCCGCTGCTCCCACCTGGCGGAGCGGTCCGTACGGGCCCGGCTGCGCGCCCTTCCCGGCAGCCGCGCCGCCGAGGGGGCCCAGCCGCCCAAGCCCGCGCCGGCGCCCCGGCCGCAGCCGTCCCGGCCGGACCGGCCCGTGCCCACGCCGGGCGAGGTGTTCCCGCCACGCCGGAAGCCCGCGCCGCCCCCCGCCGCCCGTTCGGCCTGAGGGCTGCGTACTCTGGAAGTCCCGTTCGCGAAGGAGGCCCGAGGGCATGGATTACGTCGCAGCGCTGCTTCCGCCTGTGGTGATGGCCGCGGCGTTCATCGCGCTCATCGTCACGATCGTGAAGAACCAAGGCGGTGCCAACAAGGCCAAGGAAGACGCGGCGGTGGACGCCGCGCTCGCCCGCGCCGAGGCCCCCCGCCAGGACCCGAAGCCGCACGGCGCCTGACTCCCCACGCGCCCGCCTCCGCGCGGGACGGCGCGACTGCGCACGGGACGGCGCGTCTTCGTCCACGACGGCGTGCCTTCCCCGCAAGGCCGTACGGCTTCGCGCGACCCCCTACGACGTACGCCACCCGGCACACGCCGTACGCCACCTGGCACATGCCATACACCACACGACATACGACGCGGTCCGCCGGCCTCCCCGGGAGCCGGCGGACCGTATCGTGTCCGGATCGATCCCCGCGTCCCGCCGGCAAACCGACCGGTGCGCGGGGAACCGAGCGATCTCGGCCTATTGGCGTTCGTATGAATGCGCGCTATTGACAATCGCAAATGGAACGTACGGCCTGAGAATCATTGATCTCGGGCCGTACACGCTTTTCCGACATAAAGTAGTCGCAAACAACGGGCATTCGCGACATCTCCCACTATTGTTCTCGTGTGCCGAGACGCTTGGGTGATCTGGAAGACGCGGTCATGACGCGGGTCTGGGAGTGGAACCGCCCGGTAACCGTTCGAGAAGTCCTGGAAGACCTGCAGAAGGAACGGTCGATCGCCTACACGACGGTCATGACCGTATTGGACAACCTTCATCAGAAGGGATGGGTGCGCAGGGAAGCGGAAGGCCGCGCCTATAGATATGAGGCGGTCTCCACTCGGGCCGCCTACTCGGCCGCACTGATGAACGAAGCCTGGTCGGTCAGTGACAACCCCGCCGCCGCTCTCGTGGCCTTCTTCGGCATGATGTCGCCGGAACAACGGCATGCCCTACGGGACGCCGTCCGTATGGTCCAGGCGGACGAACCCGCACTTCCGGAAGAACCGACCCCACCCGGTCCGGAACAACCGGCAACAGTCACTCCGGAAGAACAGATCCCGCCTGCTCCGGAACAACCGGCCACATCCGAGCCGGGAGAACCGGTCGCATCCGGCCCCGAAGAACCGGCCGAACCCGCCAGCCGAGAAGAACCGGCCCCCAGCCGAGAAGAACCGGCCGAACGTCCCAGCCGAGAAGAACCGGCCGCCGCCCGATCGGAACCGGCCCGCGCCGCACAACGCCCCGAACCCGCACCGGGTTCCCCCGACCGGGGGCGATAGCGTCCCCGCATGCCGCTGCAATCAAATGGTTTCACCGTTCGCCGTGCCCGTACCGGCGACGTACCGGCCGTACGCCGCCTCATCGACGACTACTCACGGGACCGCATCCTGCTCGACAAAGCCACCGTCACCCTTTACGAGGACATCCAGGAGTTCTGGGTCGCCGAGCGGGACGAGGACGCCGAGGTCGTGGGATGCGGCGCGCTGCACGTCATGTGGGAAGACCTGGCGGAGGTCCGCACCCTGGCGGTGGACCGGCGGCTCAAGGGCACGGGGGTGGGCCATCAACTCCTGGACAAGCTGCTGCGCACGGCGAGCTGGCTGGGTGTACGGCGCATTTTCTGTCTCACCTTCGAAGTCGACTTCTTCGCCAAGCACGGGTTCGTGGAGATCGGGGAGACGCCCGTCGACGGCGATGTGTACAGCGAGCTGCTGCGTTCCTATGACGAGGGCGTTGCGGAGTTCCTGGGTCTCGAACGGGTGAAGCCCAACACCCTGGGCAACAGTCGCATGCTTCTGCACCTGTGATCAGCGTTCTATGTCCGAATCGCGCCCCTATCACATAGCTGTGGAACCGGGCGGTTCCCGGCCGTCGGGCAACTGAACCCTACCCAGGGGTTTGTGTTTTTCCCGGAAAGGCGGTTTGCTTTCCGTCGTAATCCGCATTCGATGAAAGGGAAACCGGTGGCACAGAAGGTTCAGGTTCTTCTTGTCGACGACCTCGACGGCGGCGAGGCCGATGAGACGGTGACGTTCGCTCTCGACGGCAAGTCCTACGAGATCGACCTCACCACCGCCAACGCCGAGAAGCTTCGCAGCGCGCTGGAGGACTTCGTGAAGGCGGGTCGTCGTACCGGTCGCGCGGCGGCCGGCCGCGGCAAGGCCCGTGCGGCTTCCGCCGGCAGCGGCAAGGACACCGCCGAGATCCGGAAGTGGGCCAAGGAGAACGGCTACACGGTCAACGACCGCGGCCGTGTTCCGGCCGACATCCGCGAGGCGTACGAGAAGGCCAACGGCTGATCGCCGTAACCGCGATCTGTTTCATTCCCCGCATTACGAGAACGCAGCAACCGGGCCCGGTGACATTCCGTCGCCGCAGCGCTGACGAGTCGCACGAGGTCGGGGGTGTGCCCCTTACATCCCGTAAGGGGACCCCCACCGAGGTCCCCGGGACCTGCCCCCATCCCCGTGACGGGCAGTGTCGCCTCGACCTCGCGATCCGGCTCGGGAGGCCGCACCCACCGAGCGGCCTCCCGCGAGCCCGGCCCGCACGGCCGTGCCGGCCCACAAGGCGGCGGGGCGGGCATCCGGTCGCCAGACCCCCGCGCCATCAGGTCGGGGGCGAGCGGACCCCATTCCAGCCATTCCAGGAGCCCGGGCAGCTCCTCGGCGCCACCGGCGGCCACGAGCAGCAGCATCGTGGCGCCGTCTCCGCGGCCGGCGGTCCCCGGCTCCCCGCCGCGCCCCTCGCGGCCCCTGGGAGCCCCGTGGACGAGCGCCACGGGCCCGGTCGCGGGCATACGCCCCAGTAGAGCCCACCCCGCGTCCGCGGGCAGCTCCAGCGCGTCGAAACGCACCCCCGTCAGTAGCTCCAGGGGTTCCGTAGGGGACGTGGGCCACCGCAGGTCGTCCTCGTACCACTGCCGGACGGAGCGCCGGCGGCCGGCGGCGTGCGGGACGCGGGGACGCGGGAGCGCGGTGGTCATGCCCGGTGCAACTGACCGCACCAGGGGAAGTTACGCTGGGTGGGATTCCGGGTACCTACCGTGGCCGAACGGGCGGCGCAAGGGCGTGTTCGAAGGCGCGCGGTTGTTCGCCCGTAGCGGAGGGAAGAGGGGCGCGCCGCATGGAGAGTCGGCGGTAACGGGTAAGACATCCCTAGTGGGGAGGGACGGTGCGCGTGTCAGTTCATGCTGCGTTCGCCACGGGCGTAGTGGCCGGGAGCGTATATGCCTGGCCTGCGGGAACATCGTCTCGCACCATCGGGTTGGAGCAGATGTCGGCTGTTCCGCACAAGATTTCCCCGTCGACGCGGGGGTGATCCGGGATGTCGGCAGTAGGAATGAGCTGTCCCGTCCCACGGGACTAGCATGCGGAAGGACAGGGAGGGGACCGACCCCTAACTGACTGACCGCTCTGAGGAGCGATTAACGATGTTCGAGAGGTTCACCGACCGCGCGCGGCGGGTTGTCGTCCTGGCTCAGGAAGAAGCCCGGATGCTCAACCACAACTACATCGGCACCGAGCACATTCTCCTGGGCCTGATCCACGAGGGTGAGGGTGTCGCCGCTAAGGCCCTGGAGAGCCTCGGGATTTCGCTCGAGGCGGTCCGCCAGCAGGTGGAGGAGATCATCGGCCAGGGGCAGCAGGCCCCGTCCGGCCACATTCCCTTCACCCCCCGTGCCAAGAAGGTCCTGGAGCTCTCGCTCCGCGAGGCCCTTCAGCTCGGCCACAACTACATCGGCACCGAGCACATCCTGCTCGGCCTGATCCGCGAGGGCGAGGGCGTCGCCGCCCAGGTCCTCGTGAAGCTGGGCGCCGACCTGAACCGGGTCCGCCAGCAGGTCATCCAGCTGCTCTCCGGCTACCAGGGCAAGGAGGCCGCCACCGCCGGCGGCCCGGCGGAGGGCACCCCCTCCACGTCCCTCGTGCTGGACCAGTTCGGCCGCAACCTCACCCAGGCGGCCCGCGAATCCAAGCTCGACCCGGTCATCGGGCGCGAGAAGGAGATCGAGCGGGTCATGCAGGTGCTGTCCCGCCGGACGAAGAACAACCCGGTCCTCATCGGCGAGCCCGGCGTCGGCAAGACGGCGGTCGTCGAGGGACTGGCCCAGGCCATCGTCAAGGGCGAGGTGCCCGAGACCCTCAAGGACAAGCACCTCTACACCCTGGACCTCGGCGCCCTGGTCGCCGGCTCCCGGTACCGCGGTGACTTCGAGGAGCGCCTGAAGAAGGTCCTCAAGGAGATCCGCACCCGCGGCGACATCATCCTGTTCATCGACGAGCTGCACACCCTGGTCGGCGCGGGCGCCGCCGAGGGCGCGATCGACGCGGCCTCCATCCTCAAGCCCATGCTGGCCCGAGGCGAGCTGCAGACCATCGGTGCCACGACGCTGGACGAGTACCGCAAGCACCTGGAGAAGGACGCGGCCCTGGAGCGCCGCTTCCAGCCCATCCAGGTCGCCGAGCCCTCGCTGCCGCACACCATCGAGATCCTCAAGGGTCTGCGCGACCGCTACGAGGCGCACCACCGGGTCTCCATCACCGACGAGGCGCTGGTCCAGGCCGCCCAGCTCGCCGACCGGTACATCTCCGACCGCTTCCTGCCGGACAAGGCGATCGACCTGATCGACGAGGCCGGTTCCCGGATGCGCATCCGCCGGATGACCGCGCCGCCGGACCTCCGCGAGTTCGACGAGAAGATCGCCGACGTGCGCCGGGAGAAGGAGTCCGCGATCGACTCGCAGGACTTCGAGATGGCCGCGGGCCTGCGCGACAAGGAGAAGCAGCTCCTGGCCGCGAAGGCGAAGCGGGAGAAGGAGTGGAAGGCCGGCGACATGGACGTCGTCGCCGAGGTCGACGGCGAGCTGATCGCCGAGGTCCTGGCCACGGCCACCGGCATCCCGGTCTTCAAGCTGACCGAGGAGGAGTCCTCGCGCCTGCTGCGCATGGAGGACGAGCTCCACAAGCGCGTCATCGGCCAGAAGGACGCCATCAAGGCGCTCTCCCAGGCCATCCGCCGCACCCGCGCCGGTCTGAAGGACCCCAAGCGCCCCGGTGGCTCGTTCATCTTCGCCGGCCCGTCCGGTGTCGGTAAGACCGAGCTGTCCAAGACGCTGGCGGAGTTCCTCTTCGGTGACGAGGACGCGCTGATCTCCCTCGACATGTCGGAGTTCAGCGAGAAGCACACGGTCTCCCGCCTCTTCGGTTCGCCCCCCGGCTACGTGGGTTACGAGGAGGGCGGCCAGCTCACCGAGAAGGTGCGCCGCAAGCCGTTCTCCGTCGTCCTCTTCGACGAGGTCGAGAAGGCCCACCCCGACATCTTCAACTCCCTGCTCCAGATCCTGGAGGACGGTCGCCTGACCGACTCCCAGGGCCGGGTCGTGGACTTCAAGAACACGGTCATCATCATGACGACCAACCTCGGGACCCGGGACATCTCCAAGGGCTTCAACCTGGGCTTCGCCGCCCAGGGCGACGTCAAGACCGGCTACGAGCGGATGAAGAACAAGGTCAACGAAGAGCTCAAGCAGCACTTCCGCCCCGAGTTCCTCAACCGTGTGGACGACACGGTCGTCTTCCACCAGCTGACCGAGGAAGACATCATCCAGATCGTCGACCTGATGATCGGCAAGGTGGACGAGCGCCTGAAGGACCGCGACATGGGCATCGAGCTCAGCGGTACCGCCAAGTCGCTGCTCGCCAAGCGCGGCTACGACCCGGTGCTCGGCGCCCGTCCGCTGCGCCGCACGATCCAGCGCGAGATCGAGGACGCCCTCTCGGAGAAGATCCTCTTCAACGAGCTGCGCCCCGGCCACATCGTGGTCGTCGACACGGAGGGCGAGGGCGAGTCCGCCAAGTTCACCTTCCGCGGCGAGGAGAAGTCGGCCCTGCCGGACGCTCCGCCGGTGGAGTCCGCCGCGGGTGGGTCTGCGCCGAACTTGAGCAAGGAGGCGTAAGAAGGTCCTTTTATAGGGCCTGAGGACGCTGGGGAACCGCCCCGGTGCCGCGTTAGCGGTGCTGGGGCGGTTTCGTTTGTTTGAGATGACGTTTACGGACGAGAGCGGAGCGGAGACGGGGGCGCAGGGCGATTTTTACGTTGGGGAGGGAGATGGGTGGGTCGGGCACGAGGTACGACAGATGGACCTTTCGAAGGTCGGTGAGGGCGGACAAGGGGCTGATATCGAGGGGGTTGATAGCCCTACCAAGGTCATCGCTGAGGTACAGCTCCCGTGCTTTGGGGAAAGCGCTGACGACTGATTGCAGTACGTCACCGATGAGACCGGTGTCTGTGGCTTTGAGGCCGAGCACATGGACCATGTGCACCTGTGGCATTTGGAGCCCGTACGGGATCGTGGGAACCGGGCAGTCGTCGGTGAGGCGGAAACCCAGGGAGTGGAGCCGGGGCAGGCTTGCGATTTCCCGCCATGTTGCCGCACCGAAACCCGTCGGGAGTTCGCCGATGAGCAGCCCTCGCAGAGTGGGCCATGCGGAGAGGCCCGGAAGTTCATCCTCTGCCGGCCCTCCGAATGACAAGTACTCCATGGGAGCCCGGGCAGGGAGCCGATGGAGGCTGGCGGCCGTAAGTCGGCTCTGGCCGAGAAACAACGTCTTCAGGGTGGACAGCTCCGACAGGCCACGGGGGAGGTCGTGGAGTTCCGACCCTCCGATAAACAGTGTCTGCAGAGGTATGTCCCCGAGGGGAGTGACGTCGTCGACTTTCGGACATCTCCAGAAGTTCGCTTCCTTGAGCTTCGGGAAGTCGCGGAGGAAGTCAAGACGATCGACTACCGGATTGTCTTCCAGGCGGAGGTTGCTCAGCTGGGCCGGATCGAGGTATTCGCGAAGTTCCTGGGCTGTGAAGGCACCATTGATCTCGGTCCATGTCTGCCTGCCGAGCGAGCGCAGAAGGGCCAGCTCTTCCAGGGAACGTACGCCGATGGGTCTGTCGGGGTCGTGGGGAAGGTGCCGGATGATTTCCTCGGCGTACGTCTCGGTGTCGAACCGGTGCCATGCCCTTGCCAGTACGGATTGCGCGCCTCGTGCGGAATGGTTGCGGAAGAGCTTGGCCTTTTCGAGCCCGGCGTCCGTGCCGATCAGGCAGATGGTGTTGACGGTGTGCTCGGCCTCGTCATCCATCAGGCCGTCCGGTCCGGGCAGCAGCTCCAGGACCAGCGGTCCCGCGTCAGCGAGAAGCTTCGCCTCTTCGTAGGAACGGGGCGGAAGAATCGCCCCGGCGCGGGATTCCACTTCTCCGCGTATCCGCGGATCGAGTTCCGTCGCGTGTTCCAGGCTGGCCATGGCCAGCAGGTGGACGCGCAGTCGGTCGGTGGTTTCTTCCAGCTTGTCGCCGTGGGTGAGCAGGGCTTCCAGGATCTCGGCGCGCTCTCGGGGACGGGAGTGGGCGATCGCCATGCGGATGACGTCTTCCCACTGGGTGTCCGTGGAATGGCGGACCAGCAGGCCGATGTCCCATTCATCGACCGCGGCTTTCGCTCCCAGGTAGTCCTGGAAGGTGCGGTGGACGAAGTCGACGGCGCCGGGGGTCGGTTCGCGGAGTAGGCCGCTGCGGGCGAGGAGATGGCGGAAGACCGCCTCCGCGTCGCCTTGGGCGGCGGCCGAGGGGACGGCGGGGAGGGCGTCGGCGATGATGCGGACCGCGCGTTCGCGGGCGAGTTCGGTACGGCCGTTGCGGATGAGCCAGTAGGCGAGGCGTTGGAGGAGCTGGATCTGAGGCTCGTCGCTCAGCTCGATGCCGTCCGGGCATGGCATGTCCCGCTCGCGGTCACGGCGGGAGAGCAGCATGGACAGGGCCGCGTCGTAGAGCTCCTTGCGGCCGTGGGGGAGGTAGCCGCGGCGGTCGCGGTGGAGGGCGCAGATCAGGCCGCACATCAGGGGGTTGGTGGCGAGCCGGCCGAGGTCCTGTTTGGTGCGGATGGCGGTGAGGAGCGTCTGCTCGTAGGCGTCGAGGCGGTCGGTGTCCTCGGGGGTGTCGGCGCGGGCGGCCGTGTGCCAGCGGTGGACGAAGGCGGCCACGTCCTTGTGGCTCATGGAGGAGAGGGTCAGCTCGCGGAAGTCGTCCGTGGCGAGCCAGTCCTCGCGGACGGCGGAGGGGCGCGAGGTCACCATCCACAGGTTGTGGGGAAAAGCGTCCAGGAGGTCCCGGAGCCAGCGGCGGGTCTGTTCGCGTTCGCGTTCGGGAATTTCGTCCAGGCCGTCGATCAGGAGCAGCCCGCGTCCGGAGGTGAGCGTGCGCTCGGCCCAGCCGTGCGGCTGGGCGCCGGCGAGCGGGCAGCCGACGGTGGTGAGGAAGCGGTCGGGCGTGGGGAGGGCGGCGCCGGATCGGGTGAGGGTGCGCAGGGGGAGGACGAAGGGGATGCGGCCGTACAGGTGGGGGAGGGGAGTTTCGGCGGCGGGGCGGGTGCAGGAGACCGCCATCCACTGGACGAGCGTGCTCTTGCCGGAGCCCGCCACCCCGCGCAGCAGGACGCGTTCCTCGCCGGCCAGCGCTTGGTCCGCCGGAAGGGGTGCCCCGGACAGGGGTGTGGTGAACGGTCCCATGGGGTCGGCGAAGGGCTCTGCTTCGGGCGGGCGCCGGGTGGTCGCCTCCAGGCTCATGTACGCGGCGTCGAGCGGCCAGCGGTCCGGGGAGTTGCCGAGGTCGATGCCGTAGATGGTCAGGCGGTTGTGCTTGCGGGCGATGTAGCGGAGGTAGTCGCGTTCGAAGGCGGTGTCGGCGGCGAGGGGGGAGGGGTGCCGTTCGATGAAGGTGTCGATGCGGGTGATCAGTTGGTTCAGGTCGTGGCTCTGCTGAACGAGGGTGCGGTCGACGAAGGTGGAGCGCTGGGTGAAGAAGTGGACGATGTGGAGGCAGGCGAGGTGCAGTAACTCGTCGTGGAGGGCGAGGCTGTCGGTGGACAGGCCGCTGGTGGTCAGCGGATGGGTCTCGCGGAGGCGGGCGGCCAGCGTGGGGGCGCCGAGTTGGACGGCCTGGAGGTCGTCCATGTCGAGATCGCCGAGGCCGTGCAGGGTGCGGGCCAGGGCCTCGGCGATGGCCGTCTCCTCGTCGGCGGGGACGGGGCGCTCGCCGGGGGCGCCGGTGCGGACGGCGCGGGCCACCAGTTCTGCGGCGAGCTTGTGGACGTCCTTCTCGGTGAGGGTGCGCTTCTCGCCCTTGAAGGAGAGCAGGCCGGAGATCCGTACGGGCTTGTCGACCAGCCCGGCGCCCGGGCCGTCCTTGACGAACAGTTTCCTGACGAGGGGGCCGGCCACGGTTGAGGCGAGGCGGATGCCCGGGTCGTGGGTTCCATGGTGGCCGGCTCCTCGGTGCTCAGACGCGGGGTGAGTGGGCGGTGTCGTTCTTGAGCGTGAGGATAAGGGCGCGGAGGGCGGTGGGGGTGGTGGTGAGTATGTGGTTTGGGTGGTCGCTTTCGCGGAGGTGGAGGACGGGGTAATTGGCGGCGATTTCTACGCAGTTGGCGCCGGCACCGTCACTGTAGGTGGATTTCTGCCAGACGAGGTGGGCCATGGTGCCCCCTTCAGTAGGTGTACGCGATGTGTTGGATCAGTCCCCACGAGTCGCGCTTCTCGTGCGGGTCCGGCGAGCCGTCGGAGGACACCGGGGGAAGAGCGCTGTGCTGAAGGCCTTCGAACGTCTCGGTGTAGCGCCTGAGGGATTCATCGTCGTCAAGGCGGAGCGGTTCCGCAGGGTGTTCCAGGATGACTGTTCCCAGTTGCGGCACGCTCGGCTCCGCGATGAGGAAGGGCGTTCCGAACCAGGCACGGGCTCCGGTCTCGAAGGGAAGCAACTGAATGCGCGTACCTGGGCGCTGCGCCGCGCGGACCAGGTGGACGAGTTGTTCACGCATGACGGCGGGGCCGCCCACAGCGATGCGCAGTGCCGCTTCGTGAATGACCGCGTGCAGGGTGACGTTGCTGTCAGGGGCGAGGATCCGCTGCCTGTCCAGCCGGAAGCGGACGGCCGTCTCGATCTCGTACTTCGGCGCGCCGATCCGGGAGCTGCGGAAAAGGGCCCGCATGTACGACTCGGTTTGGAGCAGGCCGGGGATCAGTAGCGTCTCGTGGCTCCGGATGTGTGTTGCCCGGGCTTCCAGTTCGGCGAGATCGAGCATGATCTGCGGGACCTGGCGGCGGTAGTGGCTCCACCACCCCTTCCCATCGCTCTCCGACATGCTGACGAGTTCCGCGATGAGAGGTTCATTCGTGCATCCGTACGCCTTGGCCAGTTCGCGGAGGCGTTCCGGGGGGACGGCGGTGCGGCCGGCCTCGATGTGGCTGATGTGGGGGCGGCCCATGCCGACGAGGTCGGCGGCCTGGAGGATGGACAGGCCGGCCCGTTCTCGCATTTTGCGGACTTCGGTGCCCAGTCGGCGCTGGCGTTCGGTGATGAGGGTGCGCAGGGCCAAGGTGTCGTCCTCCTTGGGGAGCCGGTGGCGGGGTGCTCGTTCCGGGCGGCGTGGGCCGGTGCTGGCGAAAAGAGCGTTCTGGTTGCATGAGTGCTGAACGCGCCACTACGGTGTGTGGCGCCTCGTTCACGTTATGGGATGGGCGTGCCGCGTGTTGTCCCTTTGCCTGAACACGTACGAGTCGCCCGAGCGCGTACGAGTCGCCTGAGCGCGTACGAGTTGCCTGGACGCGTACGAGGCGGGAATCCCCACGACTGTTCCAACGCCTTGGAGGCGTCTGATGGGAACACGTACGGAAGCGCACGTACCAGGTGGGCGGCAGGGGCAGTACACGCTCTTCGCGCCCAATTCACCGCTCTCTCCCAAGGTCTGCCGCGACTTCGTCAGTGGCGTCCTGACCGAGCACGCGCTCGCGCACCTCGTCGACGCGGCGGCGCTCTGCACCTCCGAGCTCGTCACCAATGTCCATGTGCACACCGAGAGCCAGGTGCACCTGCGGCTGGCCATCGAGGCGGCGCGGGTGCGGGTCGCCGTCTACGACCGCAGTCCCGTGCTTCCGGACGTGCGGCGGGCGGGGGACGGGGACACGGGCGGCCGGGGGCTGTTCCTGGTGGCGGCCTTGGCGGATGTCTGCGGGACGACGGGGGACGGGCGGCGGTCGGAGGGGGATTGGGAGTGGGAGGGGAAAGGGGTGTGGTTCGAGCTGAATGTGTGAGGGGGGTGGCTGACGGGGTGGGTGGTCGTGGGTGTGGTGAGGGTGGGTGGCGCCGTGGGTGAGGTGAAGAGTCCTCGTTGTGCGCTTCGGGGGATTCCTCCGGTGCGTGCCGCATGTCGCCTGTACACGCCGTGACGGGCCCGGAAGAGTCCGGAACGACCGGTCGGAAAACAGGTGAAAAGGGTGATCGAGGATGACTCACCAGGCCGCCGAGGGATGGGGCGAGGGGTTTCTCGCCGGGTTGCTGCAGGAGGTCTTCGGCATCGCTTCGGAGCAGCTCAGGGATGACGCCACCTTCGAGGAACTGGAGCTGGACTCGTTCGCCCTGCTGGAGCTGTTGCTGATCGTCGAGAACCGGGCCGGGGTCGAGATCGAGGACGGGATGCTGGATATTTCGCCGGCGAGCACGTTGGGGGAGGCGTCGCGGGGGTTGGCGTCGGCGGTTCGGGCCGCGGTAGCGGGTGAGGGGGCGGGGGCCGAGGCGCTTCCGTAGGGTGCCGCGGCTTTTTTGGCTGTGTGCCGGGATCTCTTTCCGGCTTGCGCGCCGGGGCCTCTCGGGCCGTGCCGGCCCGCTCCCAGGTCTCGTGGGCGGTGGGCTCGTGGGCGTGTGGCGGGTGGTTTTGGGTGCCGGTGAACGCCGGGGGCGTTGTCCTCAATCGCCGGACGGGCTTGATTTGGCGGGGCGCCGCCCGTCAGTCGGGCCGAGGGGTGGGGGTTGATGTGGCGGGCCCCCGCCCGTCAGTCGGGCTGGGGGGCGGGCTTGATTGAGCGGGGCGCGCCCGTCAGTCGGGCTGGGGGACGGGTTCGATAGGGCGGGCCGCCGCCTGTCAGCCGGGCCGGGGGGCGGGGGGTTGATGTGGCGGGTCCCGCCCGTCAGGCAGGGGGTTGATCACGCCCTGGCGCTACTTATGAAGAGGGCCAGGCCAGGGAAAGCCCGCCCCTCTCCCCGTAAACGATCTCGTTTTTGGTGACATGCGGCACAGGTGAAATCCGGACTACGACGGGGGATAGGACGGGGTTGGTGGGCGGCAGTTTGGGTGGGGATGGGGGTGGGTGGCGGTGGGGGTTTATTTCCAGGGTGATCGATACGGTGGGGGGTAGTAGGTAGGCCTCTTGGCGGGGGTGGGAGCCGCCGCCTATCAAGGTATGGCGATCCCGGTTCGCAACCCGGGACCCATTCCTTTCTGGAGGTCTTTCCCCGTATGTCGAAGCACGCCATTTTCCGCTCCGCCAAGTCGTCCGCCGTGCGTACCCGTGCCGCCGTTCTGGTGGCCGGTGTGGGAGTTACCGCCGCGATGGGCGCCGGAGTGGCCACGGCTGCGGAGAGCAATTCCGGTGGTATCGCGCTGAGCGGTCTGTCGGCCTCGATAACCGACACGATCAACGCGCAGGCCGACGCCCAGAGCAAGGCCGCCGGCGACGCGAAGAAGGCGCAGCAGGACGCCAAGCAGGCGGCGGAGAAGAAGGCCGCCTCCTGGGTGAAGCCGGTGGACTCCTACGTCATGGGCGCGAAGTTCGGCCGGGCCGGTACCCACTGGGCGCACAACCACAGTGGTCAGGACTTCGTGGTGCCGACCGGTACGGCGGTCAAGGCCGTCCATCAGGGCACGGTGATCAAGGCCGGTCCGAACGGTGGCGGTGACGGTCCGGCGTACGGCAACGCCATCGTGATCGAGCACAACGGCCACACCTACACGCAGTACGCGCACCTGTCGCGGATCGAGGTCCGGGTGGGCCAGAAGGTCGCGACCGGCCAGGAGATAGCCAAGTCCGGCAGCACCGGTAACTCGACCGGCCCCCACCTGCACTTCGAGGTGCGGACCGGCCCGAACTACGGCTCGGGCATCGAGCCGACCGGGTTCCTGAAGCGTCATGACGACGCGGTGTGAGCCGGACCACCGAAACGCGCGGCCGGTCGGCCGGGTGATATGACGCCGATTTCCTCGCCGCCCCGCTCGCCGGGGCGGGGGAAATCGACGGGGCCGAAGGGATTCCGTTCCCGGGGCCCGGAGTGCGGTACTCAACCGAATAGCTGCGGATTCCCGTGAGTGAAATGCCGATGGCTTTCGGTAATTGAGTGGCGGGGAGCCGGGGAATCGATGAGCGCGCCGTACCGAATCAAGAGGATTCGGTTCGGCGCGTTTCGTCGTCGGTCGGGTGGTTGGCCGCGGTGACCAATTCCGTGGCGACTTCGAGGAGGGCTTTGCGCTTCTCGTCGGGGTCGCCCTCCATGTGCTGCATCGCGAAGGTGCCGGCGTGCAGGGAGAAGATCGCGGTCAGGCAGCGGACCTGGTCGACCATCTCGGAGTCGGGCTCCCGGAGCAGGTCGAAGAGCGTCATCATGCGCTGCTTGAAGGTCTCGCCGATGCTGAGGTCGCGGACGGTGGCCTGGTTCTCCTGCATGAAGCGGAAGAGGGGGGCGGCGCCGCTCAGTGCCCCGGCGTAGCGGCGGATGATCTCCTGCTTGACCTCCAGGGTGCGGGGCTGCTGCCGGGCCCACGCGATCAGTTCGTCGCAGGGCCGGGCGAGGTCCTGGAAGAGGCTGATGACGATGTCCTCTTTGGTCTTGAAGTGGTAGTACAGCGCCGCCTTGGTGACCTGGAGCTGTTCCGCGATCTCGCGGAGCGAGGTCTTCTCGTAGCCGTGTTGCGAGAAGAGCTCCAGAGCGACGTCCTGGATGCGCTGACGGGTGTTGCCCCTGCGCGCCTGCGGTGTGCCCATGGTGCTCTCCTGCGTTGTCGGTCCTGGTCAGGGCGTTTGCCAAATAACTTACTTGACGCCCGGCTAGTTGGCCTCTACCTTCTGCACGGTACAGAACTAGCCGGGCGGCAAGTAAGTAGGAGTGGACGGGATGTCGCAACAGCAAGCGACCCCTGTGGGGGACATATCAGGACCAGCCAAGGACGGGGGAAGCGGAGCGGCGGACGCCGCGGCACGGGCCGCCAAGGCCGGGGCCGGCGAGAAGCAGCCCGCGAGCGTGCGCGTGGTCCTGTTCGCGCTCATGATCGCGATGCTGCTCGCGATGCTGGACAACATGATCGTGGGTACGGCGATGCCGACGATCGTGGGCGAGCTGGGCGGGCTGGACCACCTGTCCTGGGTCGTCACCGCGTACACGCTCGCCACCGCCGCCTCCACGCCGATCTGGGGCAAGCTCGGTGACCTCTATGGGCGCAAGGGCATCTTCCTGACGTCCATCGTGATCTTCCTGATCGGCTCGGCGCTGTCCGGCATGGCGCAGGACATGGGGCAGCTCATCGGCTTCCGCGTGGTCCAGGGGCTGGGCGCGGGCGGTCTGATGGTCGGCGTCATGGCGATCATCGGTGACCTGATCCCGCCGCGGGAGCGCGGCAAGTACCAGGGCATGATGGCCGGCGTCATGGCCGTCGCGATGATCGGCGGTCCGCTCGTCGGCGGCACCATCACCGACCACCTCGGCTGGCGGTGGAGCTTCTACATCAACCTGCCGCTGGGCGCGGTCGCCCTCTTCATGATCACCGCGGTGCTGCACCTGCCGAAGAAGCGCTCGCAGGCGCGGATCGACTACGTGGGCGCCATCCTGCTGACCGTCGGGATCACCGCGCTCGTCCTGATCACCACCTGGGGCGGGACCGAGTACGACTGGCTGTCCGGGCAGATCATCGGGCTCGGCGCGGTCGGCGTCGCGGCCATCGCGGGGTTCGTCCTGGTGGAGCGGAAGGTCGCGGAGCCGGTGCTGCCGCTGCACATCTTCGGCAACCGCAACTTCTCGCTGATCACCGTCATCGGCTTCCTCGTCGGCTTCGTGATGTTCGGGTCGATGACCTTCCTGCCGCTGTTCCAGCAGATCGTGCAGGGCGCCTCGGCCACCAACTCCGGCCTGCTCCTGCTGCCGCTGCTGCTGGGCATGATGGCCGTCTCGCTGGTCGCGGGCCGGATCACCACGAGCACCGGCAAGTACAAGGCGTTCGTCGTGATCGGCGGCGGGCTGCTGGTGGTCGGCCTGGCGCTGCTGTCCCTGATGGACGTCGGCACCACGCGGTTCGTCTCCAGTGTCTACATGGTGGTGCTGGGCGCCGGTATGGGCTTCCTGATGCAGACGACCATGCTGATCGCGCAGAACAGCGTCGAGATGAAGGACATGGGCGTCGGCTCGTCCTCCGCGACCCTCTTCCGGACGATCGGCGGCTCCTTCGGCGTCGCGATCTTCGGCGCGATCTTCACCAACCACGTGCAGAGCGCGATGACCGAGCGGATGGGCAAGGCGGGTGCCGCGATGCCGACCGCCCAGATGGACCCGAAGGGCCTGGAGAAGCTGCCGGCGGCGATGAAGGACGCGTACATGCACGCGGTCGCCGGCGGTACGCACCAGGTCTTCGTGTGGGGCGCGCTGATCAGCGTCATCGGCTTCGCGACGGCGTGGTTCCTCAAGGAGGTGCCGCTGCGCGGCGGCCCGGCCCCGAAGCCGGTCGCAGAGTAGTAACCCCAGGGGCAAAGCCCCACACCTCCGTACGGCCCCGGCCCTCCCGCCGGGGCCGTCGGCGTTGTCGCGGGGTGCTGCTCGTCCCTCGTACGGGGACACGTACGCGTACGAGGCCCCCGCCCGGGACACCCCACCTCCCGGCGCCGTCCGGCGGAAGGGCCGGGCGGGCCCGCGCGCACCGGGAGCAGACAGCATGATCAAGGGATTGGCCATCGCCACCATCTGGGTCCTGGACCCCGACCGGGCGAAGGAGTTCTACACGGACAAGCTCGGCCTTGAGGCCCGTACCGACATGCGGATGGGCGGCGAGGACGGCATGCGCTGGCTGACGGTCGGCGCCGCCGGGCAGCCGGACGTGGAGATGGCGCTGATGGTGCCCGGGCCGCCGGGGATGGGCCCGGAGGAGGCCGAGGCGATGAAGCGGATGGTGGCCAAGGGGACGTTCGGGGCCGGCGCGTTCCATACGGACGACGTGTACGCCGACTACCGGATGCTCACGGCGCGCGGCGTGGAGTTCGTCCAGGAACCGCAGGAACGCCCCTACGGGACGGAGGCGATCATCCGGGACGACTCGGGGAACTGGATCTCGCTGACGCAGCCGACGCAGGAGCTGGACATGAGCAAGGACTGGGGGTAGCGGCGCGGGGCGCGTGGTGCATGCCTCGCGTCGGAAGCGCACGGCCCGCGTAGGCGGCGCAGGGCCCGTGTACGAAGCGCACGGCCCGCAGAGTAGGCGCACGGCCCGCGTACGAAGCGCACGGCCCGCGGAGGAGGCGCCTGCCGTCCGCCCCGCGCCCCTCAGCCCTTGGGCCCCTCCCCCTGCCGCAGATTCAGCACCGGAAAGCTGCCCGTGTCCGTCGGAGCGTTCTCCGGGAGCCACAGGACGGAGACGGCGCCGGTGCTGCCATCCGTCAGCTCGTCCGCGTTGCGGAAGGTGAGGCGGGCGCCCAGGACGCGGGCCTGGCCGACGGCGATGGTCAGGCCGAGGCCGTGGCCGCGTCCGGCGCGGTCGCTGCTGCCGGTGCGGAAGCGGCTGGGTCCCTCGCGCAGCAGCGCCTCGGGGAAGCCCGGCCCGTGGTCGCGCACCCGGATGACCCGGCCCTCCACCGTCACCTGAATGGGTGGTTTGCCGTGCCGGGCGGCGTTGGCGATGAGGTTG
The DNA here is from genome assembly GCF_040611095.1 of Streptomyces sp. NPDC003077. Classification (NCBI taxonomy): domain Bacteria; kingdom Bacillati; phylum Actinomycetota; class Actinomycetes; order Kitasatosporales; family Streptomycetaceae; genus Streptomyces; species Streptomyces sp. NPDC003077. The sequence continues at coordinate 40,646 of NZ_JBEXNM010000046.1, forward strand.
CCGAGGATGCGTTCCAGGCGGCGCGGGTCCGTGCTGACCTCGGCGTCCCGCAGGACGGTGAGCTCTATGCCCGGGTCGAGCGCCTTGACCCGGCGGGTGACGAAGTCGCCCAGGGCCACGTCCTGGAGCTCGGCGCGCTCGGCGTACCCGTCCAGGCGGGCCACCTCCAGCACGTCCTCCACGAGCGTGCGCAGCGCCTGCGCGCGGTCCCGGACGAGTTCGGTGGGGCGGCCGGGCGGCAGCAGCTCGGCGGCGGTGAGCAGGCCGGTGACGGGCGTGCGCAGCTCGTGGGCGATGTCGGCGGTCACGCGGCGTTCCGCCTCGATGCGCCGCTGGAGGGCGTCGGACATGGCGTCCACGGCCCAGGCCAGGTCGTCGGTCTCGTCCCGGACCCGGCCGCCGACCTCGTCGCGGATGCGGACCGAGGTGTCGCCGTCGGCGAGCCGCCCGGCCGCCGCCGCGGCCTTGCGCAGCCGCTTGGAGAGCCGCCCGCCGATCAGCACGCCCAGCGCGCACCCGGCCAGGACGACGGAGGTGGAGCCGATGACCACGGCCTGGTCGAGGTCGTCCAGGACGGCGAACCGGTCGGCGAAACGATCGTGCATGGACAGCACCCGCCCGTTGCTGAGCGGCGCCGCGGCCCACACCTCGGGGACGGTGTCCCCGGTGTCCTGGAGGTAGGTGGCGCGCTTGTTCTTGGCGACCTCGTCGCGCAGCGGCGCGGGCAGCGCGGGGTCGTCGAGCTTGGCGCCGAAGGGGAGCCGGTTGGTGGTCTCGTAGATCCGCTGGGTGTAGTTCAGGCGCTCGGTCTGCACGTCGCGGCTGTTGTCAAGCATGGAGACGCGCGCCGCGTTGTGCACGACCAGGCTCACCGCGATGGCGACGAGCGCCCCCACGAGCGCGATCGCGGCGCTGAGCTTCCACCTCAGCCCCGTACGGATGACCACCGCGGGTGTCAGCCCCTCAGCTTGTAACCGAAGCCGCGGACGGTCTCGATGCGGTCCTGGCCGATCTTGCCGCGCAGCCGCTGGACGTGGACGTCGACGACGCGGGTGTCACCGCCCCAGCCGTAGTCCCAGACCCGCTCCAGCAGCCGGTCCCGGGACAGGACGGTGCCCGGCGCGTCGGAGAACTCCAGCAGCAGCCGCATCTCGGTCGGCGTCAGCGCGACCTGCCGGCCGTCCCGGCGCACCTCCATGCCCTCGCGGTCGATCTCCAGGTCGCCGAAGCGCAGCACGGCCTCCGCGGTCCGCTCCGCCTCGCCGGCCCCGGCGCCCGCGCCGTCCGGGCCGCTGGCGTGCCCGAAGCGGCGCAGCACGGCGCGGATGCGGGCGACCAGGACGGCGCCGTCGAACGGCTTGGTCACGTAGTCGTCGGCGCCCGCTTCGAGGCCGAGCACCACGTCGATGGAGTCGGCGCGCGCCGACAGCATGATCACGGGGACGGTGGACTCGTCACGGATGCGCCGGCACAGGCTCACGCCGTCCAGGCCCGGCACCATCACGTCCAGCAGGGCGATGTCCGGCCGGTCGGCCCGGAACGCCTCCAGGCCCGCCAGCCCGTCGGGCACCGCGGTCACCACGAAGCCGTCCCGCTCCAGCGCGAGCTGGGTGGCCTCGCGGATGACGTCGTCGTCCTCGACGAAGAGCACATGGGTGTCGGCCATGGCGGTCTCAGCCCTCCGGTTCCGCGCCGTCTTCCGTTTCTCCCGGTTCTCCGGTTTCCGCGGGTTCCGGGGTGGGGGATTCGACGGCGGTTTTGCTGTAGTCGGTGTGGTACGGGGCGTACGCGACGAAACGGCCGTTCTTCCAGCGGTAGGGCATCACGTCCTCGCCGGAGGGACAGCACACCTTGTCGCCCGTGTCATACGTCTGCTTGGACACCTCCAGCTCACCCTTGTTCACACCCGCGTACACCGACGGCTGCTCCATGGTGAACACATTCTCGTACGTGTCTCCGTTCCTACGGTAGACGTACGAGCCGATGCCGACGGAGTCGGCGCAGGTCATCACGTTCACGATCACGTCGGCGGTCTTGCCGCCGGTCAGCGGCGCGTACGTCACCTCGATCGGGTACGCGTCGGCGGCGCACGGCTTGGCGAGGGACTTCTTCACCTCCGCGCCGACCTTCGGGTCCTTCTTCAGCAGGTCGACCGCGTTGACCTTCTTGTACGCGACGGAGGGCGACGCGGAGGGGGAGGCGGAGGTCGGGGTCTTGCGGATGGGGGTGCTGTTCCCGGTGCCCTCGGTCCGGACGCCCTGACCGGCGGCGTTGCACCCGGCGAGCAGCAGACCGGCGGCTGCCAGCACGGCGACCGCCACGCCGAGCTTGGCGAGGCCGCTGCCGGGGAGGGGGGTGCGGGGGGTGGTGCGTGTCTTGTTTGCCGGGTGCGCCTCGGTCGTCGGGCGTGTCCCGGTCGTCGGGGGCGCCCCGGGTGCCGTGCGTGCCTCGGGGCCGGTCGGCTCCCGGCCGCCCGGCCCCTCGGTGGTCGGCCGGTTCCTGGCCAACCTGTTCCTGGTCAAACCGCTTCTGGTCAAACCGCTTCTGTTCACCGTCTCGTGACCAAGCCGCTCGTCCTGCCGTCGCCGTCGGTCCGGCCCGCGGGTCAGGCCGCGCACCGCTCCCGCTCGCCGCGCTCCAGCAGGCGCGCGTCGGCGTCGCGGTTCTCCAGTTCCTGGCGCAGCCGGGCCAGCGCCCGGTGCAGCGTGCTCTTGACCGTCCCGGTGGACATGCCGAGCGCCGCCGCGGTCTCCTCCGTGCTCATCTGCTCCCAGTGTCGCAGCACGACGACGCTGCGTTGCTTCGGCGCGAGCACGCCGAGTATGTCCATCAGGAGGGCGCGGTCGGCACGCTGCTCGGCGCCGTCGTCCACGCTGGCGTCCGGAAGCTGCTCGGTGGGCACTTCCTCCAGCTTGCGGGCCCGCCACCACTCCGTCCGCGTGTTGATCATGACGCGGCGGAGGTAGGCGTCGGCCAGCGACTTGTCCGCGATCCCGTCCCAGCGCCCGTAGGTGCGGACCAGGGCCGTCTGGAGGAGGTCCTGGGCGTCGACAGGGTCCGGCACCAGGCGCCGGGCGCTGCGCAGCAGGGCCTCCTGCCGCGTGCGCACGTACTCTTCGAAGTCCAGTACCTTGCCGCCGCTGGTCGCCATTCCGACGCCTCCGTTCCGCTTGCGTTCCCCACGTTGGTCGCGCTGGTGGTCATCTCCGGCGCGAGACAGACGCTACGGACGGGGTGTTGCGACGCAATGTGCGTCGAGCCCACAGGCAATGCACGGAAAACCGTCGGTTGTGTAACAGCGGGCTCGTAGTCATACCTGGGACGGACGGCTGCCATCGGGGCGTCCTACCAGGGAGGGACGGGGTGCGTAGCGGCTGCGGGAAGGGGGGCGGGGCGGGAGGCGCCTTCTTCGTACGTGCCTTTTCCGTGCGCGGCTTCTCCTTACGAGAACGGGATTGCTTCCCTGGTGCTGTGAGGCCTTGGTCGGGCGGCCTTGCAGGGCCCTGGTGCCGAAGGGCCCTGATCGGGGCCCCCACAGGCACCAGGGAACGCGCCCGCCCTCAGGGCGCTCAGCTCAGCTCAGCGGCAGCCGGTACTCGCCGTTCGGCAGCGGTTCGACCAGGCCGTCCGCCACCAGGCCGTCCAGCGCGCGGGCCCGCTGCACCGGCTCGTCCCAAACGGCGTCCAAGGCCGCCTGCGGCACCGGCGCCACCGCCTCGCGCAGGACGGCGAGCAGCTTGCCGCGTACCTGCCGGTCCGTGCCGGCGTACGTCTGGCCGCGGCGCGGCGGCCCGTCGTGCGCCGGCGACCCGGCCAGCCGCCAGGCGCAGCCCGCCGCGATCGGGCAGCGGACGCACTCGGGCCCGCGCGCGGTGCACACCAGGGCGCCCAGCTCCATCGTGGCCGCGGCCCACTTCGCCGCCGTCGCCTCGTCCTCGGGGAGCAGCGCGCGGGCGAGGCGGCGTTCGGCGGCGGTGGTGGCGTTCGGCGGGTACTGGCGGCCGGAGACGGCGCGGGCGAAGACCCGGCGGACGTTGGTGTCCAGGACGGCGTGCCGCTGCCCGTACGCGAACGAGGCCACCGCGGCGGCCGTGTACTCGCCGACGCCGGGCAGCGCCAGCAGCGCGGCGTGGTCGCGGGGCACGTCGCCGCCATGCCGCTCCTGTATGGCGCAGGCGGCGGCGTGCAGGCGCAGCGCGCGCCGGGGGTAGCCGAGCCGTCCCCAGGCGCGGACCGCCTCGCCGGGCGGCTCGGCGGCCAGGTCCGCCGGGCGCGGCCAGCGGGCCAGCCACTGCTCGTAGATCGGGAGCACCCGGCTGACGGGCGTCTGCTGGAGCATGAACTCGCTGACCATGACGCCCCACGCGCCCGCCTCCGGGCGGCGCCACGGCAGGTCGCGGGCGTGCTGGTCGAACCACGCGGTGACGCGCCCGTGCAGCCGGGTCACCTCGACGGCGTCCACGGTGACGTCGAGGGCGGAACGGGGCGCGGGGGCGGGCGCCGCGGTCGTGACGGCGGCCTCAAGGGGGGTGAGGGTGGCGTCGGTGGCGGACGGGGCGGTGGTCGCCGTGCCGGGCGCGGCGGCGGAGGCCGGGATGACCGCGTCAACGGGTGCCGCGGTGGCGTCGGCGGCGGGGGCGGCGGAAGGGACAGGCATGGAAGTCATCGCACCGTCGATCCTGGCACGGCCGCGCGCCCACCGGGAAACGCGCCGGTCCGGCGGGGCGCGCGCCCACCCGCACGCCACGCGCGGGGTGGGGTTCGCGGGGGCGGGTGGGTGAGGGGTGGCGGCTGGCGGGGTGGGCGAGGTCGGTGAATGTTGTTCGGTGATTGTTGTTCGTTGACCGGTTGTTGATCGGTGATGGCTCGATCGGTGATCGCTGATGGTTGATGGTTGATGAGTGGCGGGAAGGGTGGGCGGCCTCGGGTGGGGTGGGTGTGCGGATGCCGGGGAAGGTGAGGCGTCGGCTGGGGCGGGTGGTGTGGCTGTTCCGACTGGTGCGGCTGGCCCGGTCGGCCCGGTCGGCCCGGTCGGCCCGGTCGGCCCGGTCGGCCCGGTCGGCCCGGCCGGCCCGGCCGGTTGAGGGCGGGGGAACGGCGTCCCTGAGGGCGAGCGGTCGGATGGGGCGGTTCCTGAGGGGCGTGGGGCTGTGGGCCCTGCTGGTCGCGCCGGTGGTGGCCGAAATCGGGGCGCCGGGGGAGGCGGTCGTCTCCTGGTGGTGGGCGGTGGGCGGCCCGGTGCTGCTGGCGGTGGCCGTCGCGCTGACGCGGCGTGCGCCGGCCGTGGCGCTGCTGGTGGTGGCGGGGGTGGCGCTGACCTGTGGCCCGACGCTGCTGACGGCGTCGTACGTACCCGCGCTGGCCGTCACCGGCTACCTGCTGGGCCGCCGGGCGGCCCGCCCCCGGCCCGCGCTCCTCGCCTTCGCCGTGATGGCCCTGGCGAGCCTGGTGACCTCGTTGGCGGGCGCTCAGGACCCGGTGGCCGTATGGCTGCTGATCCTGGCCGCCTTGCTGGTCGGCGCGGTGTTCCCCTGGCTCGTCGGGCGGTACCGGCGGCAGGAACGGGCGCTGGCCGCGGCCGGGTGGGGCCGGGCGGAACAGCTCGCCCGGGAGCGCGCCGTCGTCGCCGACCGCGCGCGGCTGCGCGAGCGCGCCCGCATCGCCCAGGACATGCACGACTCCCTGGGCCACGAACTCAGCCTGCTCGCCCTGAGGGCCGCCGCCCTCCAGGTAGCCCCGGGGATGAGCGCCGCGCACCGTGAGGCGGCCCGCGAACTGCGCACCGCGGCGGCGGACGCGACGGAACGGCTGCGCGAGATCATCGGCGTCCTGCGGGAGCGGGAGACGACGGAAGCGGAACAGGACATTCCCCTCGCTCCGGCCGGGGAGAGCATCGAGGCCCTGGTGCACCGGGCCGCCGCGTCGGGGCTGCGGGTGCGGATGGTGACGGGGGCGGACGGGCCTTCGGAGGGCGAGGCGGGGGCGACGGACGGGGTGGAGGTGGAGGAGGCCGGAGGGGTGGTCGGGCCGGTGGGGCCAGAGGGGCCGGTCGGGTCGGTCGGTGCGGTGGGGCCGGCCGGATCGGTGGCGGGCGTGCCCGTGTCGCGGACCCCGGACCGGGCTTCCGCCCCGCCGTCTCTGGGGCCCCCCGCCCCACCGCCTCCCGCAGCGCCGCTCGCCCGGCTCTCTCCCCAGGCCGAGCGGGCCGCGCACCGCGTCGTCCAGGAGGCCCTGACGAACGCGGCCAGGCACGCCCCTGGCGCCCAGGTGACGGTGCGCGCCGAGGGTACGGAGGACGGCGGCGCGGTGGTCACGATCGTCAACACGGCCGCGCCGGAGCGGGCGCCGGGCGCCGGGCCACCGCGTCCCGGCGGCGGCACGGGCCTGATCGGCCTGCGCGAACGCGTACGACTGGCGGGCGGCACGCTGGAGGCCGGCCCGCACGAAGGCGGCTACCGGGTCCGGGCCCGACTGCCGGGGGCGGGTGCCGCTCCTTATGACGACCGGGCGTCCGCCTCGTATGACGCCGTGTACGAGGGGCCGACCGCCACCCCGTATGACGACCGGTCGCCCACCTCGGGCAACGCCCCACCCGAGGCCCCGGCCCCGGCCCCCGCCGCCGAGTTCCTTCGGGCGCGGCGGGCCGGTCGGCGGTCGCTGCTGGTGTACTCGGCCGTCGCGGCCTCGGTCGCCCTCGCCGTGGTGGGCGCGTTCACGGGCTACCACGTCTACGCGAAGACCCACTCCGTCCTCGCGCCCGCCGACTACCGGGCGCTGCGCGTGGGCCAGCCCCACGCCGAGGTGGCGGCCGTCCTGCCCGGCCGGGAGGCCACCGACACCCCCGCCGAGCGCGCCCCCGCGCCACCCCCAGGGGCGTCCTGCGCCTACTACCGGTCCAGCGGAAAGATCTTCGGCAGCGTGGACCACTTCCGGCTCTGCTTCCGGGACGGACGGCTGGTGTCCAAACTGACCGTGCCCACCCTCGCGTCCGTCCGGGAGCGGTGACGGCCGACACCCCAGGCAGTACGCGGAGACGCCGACGGGCAGCGCGCGGGGGCATCGACGGCCGACGCACGGAAGCCGCCGAGGGCGGTCGGCGTGTGCGGGTGCCGACGATCGGTGCCCCGCACGGGAGCCCGTCCGCCGTTCCCTACGCTGGGCGCATGACCGAGCCGCGTGCCGAGCGCTCCGACGGACGGGTGAGCCTGCTGCTCGCCGATGACGAGGTGATGGTCCGGGCGGGCATCCGGGCCGTCCTGGCGGCGGACCCGGGCATAGAGGTCGTCGCGGAGGCGGCGGACGGCCGGGCGGCCGTCGAGGCGGCGCGCGTCCACCGGCCCGACGTGGCGCTGCTGGACATCCGGATGCCCGTGGCGGACGGCCTGACGGCGGCCGAGGAGATCCGTTCGGAGGTGCCCGGTACGGCGGTGGCGATGCTGACGACGTTCTCCGAGGACGCGTACATCGCCCGCGCGCTGGCCGTCGGCGCCACCGGCTTCCTCCTGAAGTCCGGTGATCCGTACGAACTGATGGCGGGCGTCCGGGCGGTGGCGGGCGGGGCCGCGTTCCTGGCGCCGACGGTGGCCCGGCACGTCATCGCCGAACTCGGGGGCGGCGGCGTGCGGCTGTCCCGCCAGGCCGCGGCACGGGCGCGCACCGACCGGCTGAGCGACCGCGAACGCGAGGTGCTGGCTCTGCTCGGCGCCGGACTGACGAACGCGGAGATCGCCTGGCGGCTCGACCTGGTGGAGGGCACGGTCAAGGGCTACGTGAGCGCCGTCCTGGAGGCGCTGGGCGTCGGCAACCGGGTGCGGGCGGCGATCATCGCGTACGAAGCCGGGCTGGTACGCGACGCGTGACGAAGAGGGACGAGGATACGGTCATGACCGACATGGCGGATGTACCGGGCGCATCAGGCGAATCGAATGCGTCAGGTGAATCAAACGCGCCAAGCGAACCGAACGCGTCAAGTGAATCGAACGCTTCGAGCACACCAGGCACCTGCCCGCCCGCCATCCGCCGCGCGCTGGCCGCGCACACGACGATGACGCTCGCATACGCCGACGAGGACGGCCCGCAGGCGTGCGCCGTCCTGTACGCGCCCACGGACGGGCCGGTGCCCACGCTGGTCTTCGTCACCGCGGCCACCACGCGGCACGGCCGGGCGCTGTCGCACCCGGGGGCGCGGGTGGCCTGCACCGTCCAGAAGGACGGGCAGCAGTGGACGGAGCTCACCGGGGTCCAGGGCCGGGGCACCTGCCGGCGTCTGGAGGGCGCGGAACGGGAGGCGGGGTGGCGCGCCTACCTCGCACGGTTCCCCTTCGTCGCCGCGGACCCCCGGCTGACCGCCGCCCTGGAACGCACCGCCCTGTGGGAACTGCGCCCGGACTGGCTGAGGCTGATCGACAACGGCCAGGGCTTCGGCCACAAGGAGGAGTGGCACCCGGACCCCGCACCTGAGTGACGGGCCTGCGCACGCCCCGAGTGACGGATCTGCGAGCGCTCTGTGTGACGGATCTGCGCACCCCAGTGACGGACCGGGCGTGCGCTCTGGGTGACGGACCTGGGCGCACCCGCCAGAACGGGTCGTCTTCCTATAGCGCCCTATAGCGCGAAGGCCGCGACCGGAGCCCTGGCTCCCGTCGCGGCCCTCTTCGCGGCCCGGTGCGCGTGCGCTACGCCGTCGTCACCAGCACCCGAAGGCGTCCCGTCTCCAGCCGCGTCACCAGTGACGTCACCGGCCGCGTCAGCAGCATGACGGTGACCGCCGCCAGCACCGCGCCCACGCAGAGGCCGACCACCACATCGTGCGGGTAGTGGGCGCCCACGAATATCCGGGAGAAGCCGGTGAGCAGGGCGACCGGAATCGCCAGCCAGGCCGCGACGCGCCAGGCGAGCAGGATGCCGACGGCCAGGGAGGCCGCGATGGCCGAGTGGTTGCTCGGGAAGGACCAGTCACCCTCCGGCGGGCAGGGCACGATCGGCGCCACGGCCGCCCGCACCGCCCGGCACGGCCGTTCCTCGTTGACCACGCTCTTGACGGCCTCACTGGCGATGTAGGCGACGATCGTGCCCACGGGCACCAGGACGGCCAGCGCGACGCCCCGGGCGTCCCCGCGCCGGGCCCGCCACCAGCCCAGCACCGCCACCGCCATCAGGAGCAGGATGCCGCCCTCCGTGCCGGCTTCGGCGAAGGAATGGAACCAGCCGGGTGTACTGCGGGCGAAGTCGGTGATGTCGCGATAGAGGTCGGCGCTGCCGCGATAGAGATCGTTCATGGTCGACAACGGTACGTAGCCCTCGGTGATCACCACATCAGACGGTGGTCGGACCGGGGACCTGACGAAGGTAAGGGCCACCGGCGGGGCCACCGGGAGCGGCACTCTTCGCGCCGAGCGCCGAGCGCCGAGCGCCGGTCCACCGGTCCACCGGCCACCGAGGCGTGTGGACGCCATGGGCGGCATCGTGACCGGTCATGAGAGCAGACGATAGGAAAAGTGGTACCTCGTGTGGCGGGTACTGACCGGAGTGACAACTGATCTCTCGTAGAGTTTCCGCGTGGGATCTCTGCGCAATCCGATCGGGCCGCTCCCCTCCTCCATCTACTGGCGGCGGAGGGCCGTTGCGCTGGCCGTGGTGGTGCTGCTGGCGCTGTTGGTCATCTGGGCCGTCAACCTGGGCGACGACGAGGACACCGCCGGCTCGGGCAAGGGCCGGGGCGGCGCCGCGCCCGCCACCTCCATCACGCCCGGTCCCAACGCGACGGAGTCCGGGATCAGCCAAAAGCCGGGCGGACGCGACGAGTCGGGAAGCGGTGGCGGTGCCGGGTCGGGCGGTGACTCGGGGTCAGGTGAGGGGTCCGGGTCCGGTTCAGGCGGAGGCGGGGCATCCGGGGGGAGCGGCGCGGCGACCGGCTCGGGGGTCGGCGCCGGATCCGCGGGCGACAACGCGCCCATCGGAGCGGGCCCTGGCGTGGTCACCGTTCCGGCGGGCGCCACCCCGCCCAACTGCTCGTCGAACACGACCGAGTTGAAGCTGCGCCCCTTGAAGGACAGCTACGGGCCGGACGAGAAACCGGAGTTCGAGATCACGGTGAAGAACTCCGCCGACGGGGACTGCAAGGTGGACCTGGGACGCGGATCGGCGCTGCTCACCATCAGCGACGACACCGGGGACACGCGGGTGTGGGGCTCCGCCGACTGCCCGGTGGTCAAGGGCTCCGTGCTGGTGCGAGTGGGCGCGGGCGCCACGGTCACCCGCATCGTCGAATGGAACCGCGAGCCCAGCGCCCCCGGGTGCGCGACCCCGAGCCTCACCGAGGTGCCGGCCGGCGACTACCTCGCGGAGATCCGGGTCCCCGGCCTCACGGCGACCCACGTCCGCTTCACCCTCGCCGAAGCCTGAGCCGGGGCGTAATCCGCCGTCCTCGCGGCCCGAGGCGGCGCCCGTGCCGACCTCCCCGGCGCAAGGCGTAGCGCGGTATACGCAGCCGACGCATGTGACGCACCATCAAGGCGCGTACGAGTCGGCGGAACTGACGAACGCGTTGCCCTCTCATCAGGCGCCAACCGCCCACGTCCACAGCTACGCACCTGGCGCACCCGACACACCCGACGCGCACACCCCCACAACCCCCACAACCCCCACAACCCCCACAACCGCAACAACCCCCAAAAACTCCCACAACCCCCGCACTTCCCCGCGTCTTTATAGGTCCCCGATCGGCCTTTCACACCCCGTTCCGCCCTCGGCGTGACCGCTTCCGCCGGCGCCGGATCGTGGGGCACAGTCGCGGCATGAGGCTTTTGATTCTGGGCGGGACCGAGTTCGTGGGGCGGGCGGTGGCGGACGAGGCGCTGGCGCGCGGCTGGGAGGTGACCGTCTTCCATCGCGGGAAGCACGCGCCACCGCCGGGGGTGGGCGTGCTGCACGGCGACCGCACGGATTCCGCGACGCTGGCGCCGCTGGAGAAGGGCGAGTGGGACGCGGTCGTGGACACCTGGGCGGGCGCGGCGTCGGCGGTGCGGGATGCCGCCCGGGCGCTCTCCGGGCGGGTCGGGCACTACGTCTACGTGTCCAGCCGCTCGGTGCACCCGTTCCCCGTCGCGGCGGGGACCGCCGAGGACGGCCCGGTGGTGGACGCCTCTCCGGACGCCGGAGACGTCGCCTACCCCGAGGACAAGCGGGGTGGCGAACTGGCCGCGCTGGCGGAGTTCGGGGACCGGGCGCTGCTGGGGCGCGCGGGGCTCATCCTGGGGCCGGGGGAGAACCTCGGGCGGCTGCCGTGGTGGCTGGGGCGCGTGGCCCGCGGTGGCCCCGTGCTGGCGCCGGGCCCGCGCGAGCTGCCGCTGCAGTACATCGACGTGCGCGACCTCGCCCAGTGGTTGCTGGACGCCGCCCGGGCGGGTCTGGGCGGCGCCTACAACCTGGTGAGCCGGCCGGGGCACGCCACGATGGGCGACCTGCTGGAGGCCTGCGTACGCGTCACCGGTTCCGGCGCCGAACTGCGCTGGACGGACCCGGAGACGGTGCTCGCGGCGGGGATCGAACCGTGGACCGAGCTTCCGGTCTGGACGCCACCGGGCGAGATGCACGCGGCCATGCACGGCGGGGACGTCACCAAGGTCCACGCGGCCGGGCTGCGCTGCCGGCCGGTCGCCGACACCGTCGCGGACACCTGGGCCTGGCTGCGGGAACGGGGCGGCACGGCCCCGCACCGGCCGGACCGACCGCCGGTGGGCCTCTCCCCGGAGAAGGAGGCGGCGGTGCTGCGGCAGATATGACGGATGCGGGGGAGTCGGCTACGACGGGTGCGCGGGAGCGACGATGACGGGGCGAGGGCGTCCGTCACGACGGGCAAGGGAGCCGATCACCACGACGGGTGTGGGGGAGCCGATCACGACGGGTGCGCGGAAGCGACGCTGACGGACGAGGGCACCGTCACGACGGGAGAGGGCGCCCGTCACGACGGACGAGCAAGCCGATCATGACGCGCGAGGGGGCCGATCAGGCCGATCACGACGTGTGCGGGGAGTCACCTACGACGGGACGAGGAGGCCGTCACGCCGCCCGCCCGCTCGCCCCGCGCCGTCCCGCCCCGCAGGACCGGTTCCCCGTCCCACCCACGGCACCCGCCGCTAGACGTACCGCTCCAGGATCGACGACTCGGCCAGCCGGGACAGTCCTTCGCGTACGGACCGGGCGCGGGCCTCGCCGACGCCCTCGACCATCTGGAGGTCGTCCACGCTGGCCGCGAGCAGCTTCTGCAGCCCGCCGAAGTGCTCGACCAGCCGGTCGATGATCGCACCGGGCAGCCGGGGCACCTTGGCCAGGAGACGGAAGCCGCGTGGGGAGACGGCGGAGTCCAGCGTCTCCGGTGAGCCGCTGTAGCCCAGGGCGCGGGCGACGATGGGCAGTTCGAGGAGTTCGGCGTGGCTGAGGGCGTCGAGGTCGGACAGCGCCTCGGGGACGGTGCGGGAGCGCTTGGCGGTCGGCTCGGGGACGTAGTCCCGGGCGACGAGTTCGCGCTCCGGCTCGACGCCCGCGATCAGCTCGTCCAACTGGAGGGAGAGCAGCCGGCCGTCCGTGCCCAGCTCGACGACGTACTCGGCGATCTCGGTGGCGATCCGGCGCACCATCTCCAGCCGCTGCGCCACCGCGGTGACGTCGCGGACGGTGACCAGGTCCTCGATCTCCAGGGCGGAAAGGGTGCCGGCGACCTCGTCCAGGCGCAGCTTGTAGCGCTCCAGCGTGGCCAGCGCCTGGTTGGCGCGCGAGAGGATGGCGGCCGACTCCTCCAGGACCCGGCGCTCGCCGTCCACGTACAGGGCGATCAGCCGCATCGACTGGCTGACGGAGACGACGGGGAACCCGGCCTGGATGGAGACGCGCTGCGCGGTGCGGTGGCGGGTGCCGGTCTCCTCGGTGGGGATGGACGCGTCCGGGACGAGCTGGACCCCGGCGCGCAGGATCTTGGTGATGTCCTTGTCCAGGACCAGCGCCCCGTCCAGCTTGCACAGCTCGCGCAGCCGGGTCGCGGAGAACTCCACGTCCAGCACGAAGCCACCGGTGCACATCGACTCGACGGTCTTGTCGAAGCCGAGCACGATCAGGCCGCCCGTGTTGCCGCGCAGGATGCGCTCCAGTCCGTCGCGCAGCGCGGTGCCGGGTGCCACCGCGCTCAGCGAGGCGCGCATCAGCCCATCGGTGCCGCTCTCCCCCGACCTGGACCTGCCGGGAGACGCTGCCCGGTCGTTGGCTGCCACTGCACTCCTCCGTCGCAAGGTCTGTCGGTGCCGCGGGCCGCCCGGCCGAAGCCTTGGTCACGTGGGAACGTGCGTACGAGTCGCGTACGTGTGCCGGGGGCACCGCTCCCTGGACGGGCGAGACCTGGGCAAAGTCTACCGGCGGCCGGACTCCGGACGGGGGGCGTCCTCTTGGGGCGGTTCGCGGCGGACGCGCTTGGGGAGCACCCCCAGCGCCTCGCCGACATCGGCCACTTCGCGCACCCGCATCCCCGGCGGGATCTTCCCCGGATCGGCGGGCACCAGGGCGTGCGTGAAGCCGAGCCGGGCCGCCTCGGCGAGCCGCCGCTGCACGCCCGTGACCCGGCGCACCTCGCCCGCCAGCCCCACCTCGCCGATGGCGACGAGATTCTTCGGCAGCGGCGTGTCACTGGCGGCGCTGGCCAGCGCCAGGGCGACGGCGAGGTCCGCCGCGGGCTCGGTCAGCTTCACGCCGCCGACCGTGGCGCTGTAGATGTCCCGCTTGCCCAGGGCGCTGATCCGGCCGCGCTGCTCCAGGACGGCCAGCATCATCGACACCCGGGAGGTCTCCAGCCCGGACGTGGTGCGGCGGGGCGAGGGGATCTGCGAGTCCACCGTCAGCGCCTGCACCTCGGCGACCAGCGGGCGGCGGCCCTCCAGGGTCACCGTCAGGCACGTCCCCGGCACCGGCTCGTCGCGACGCGTCAGGAAGAGGCCGGAGGGGTCGGCGAGGCCGGTGATGCCCTCGTCGTGCAGCTCGAAGCAGCCGACCTCGTCGGTGGTGCCGTACCTGTTCTTCACGCCGCGCACCAGGCGGAGCCGGGCGTGCCGGTCGCCCTCGAAGTTCAGCACCACGTCCACCAGGTGCTCCAGCAACCGGGGACCGGCGATGGCGCCGTCCTTGGTGACGTGGCCCACCAGCAGCGTGGCCATCCCGCGCTCCTTGGACGCCCGGATCAGGGCCCCGGCCACCTCGCGGACCTGCGCCATGCCGCCGGGCGCGCCGTCGATCTCGGGTGAGGCGATCGTCTGGACGGAGTCCACGATCAGCAGCGAGGGCTTGACCGCGTCCAGATGCCCGAGGACCGCCGAGAGGTCGGTCTCGGCGGCGAGGTAGAGGTGATCGTCGATGGCCCCGATGCGGTCGGCGCGCAGCCGCACCTGGCTCGCGGACTCCTCACCCGTCACGTACAGCGTGCGGTGCTCGGGGCCCGCTGCCTTGGCCGCGACGTCCAGCAGCAGCGTGGACTTGCCCACGCCCGGCTCCCCGGCCAGCAGCACCACGGCGCCCGGCACCAGACCGCCGCCCAGCACGCGGTCCAGCTCGTCCACCCCGGTCGTGCGGGCGGTGGCCTGGCGGCCGTCCACCTGGGCGATCGGCAGCGCGGCCGTGGTGACGCGGCCGGGGGCGGTGGTGCGCACGGCGGGCGCGCCGCCGAACTCCTCGACCGTGCCCCACGCCTGGCACTCGGGGCAGCGGCCGAGCCACTTCACCGTCGTCCAGCCGCACTCGGTGCAGCGGTAGGAGGGCCGTTCCTTGGCCGGGGATTTACGGGTCGCCATGGGGTTCACCGTAATGGCGGGGTCTGACAACGCCGGGAGGGCGGGTGGGAGCGGGCTGCGCGGGGTGGGTGGGGACGGGCCTGGGTCGCCCTATGACGCACGGCTCACGAAACCCGGGACAAACCCGGGACGAAGGTCCCGTGCCCCCGGCGGGGCGAAGCTCCCGTACCCCCGAGAACGAAGCGGCCGAAACCTGAAGAACAACGAAGAACGATGCCTACGGAACCAACCGAACCAACCAAACCAACCCCCACGGAACGGGCACCCCGCGAACGAAACCCGGATGCGGAATAACACCCCGGAGGGAGGAAGGACAGCGGCTATTCGCGGGGTTCCTGTCCCCTTTTGAGGGAGAAGGTCACCCGTAGGGATTAAAACTGCCCAAGTGACGCGAGAAGGTCTGCATCATCCGCCTACCGTCGCCGGGTGATGAGCAGCAGGCCCGACTCCCATCCGTACACCACCGGCTCCCACCCCGTGGACGCGAGCGCGTCAGGCCGCACGCACCAGCGGCCACCGGAGCGGTACGAGCCCTATCTGGACGGGCTGTTCACCTACTGCCTGTCGGTGCTGTGCGAGCACGACGCGGCGACCGCCGTCCTGGGCGAGGTGCTGGTCCTGGCCGAGCGCCACCACGGACGGCGGCCCACCGAGGACGGCCTCTACCGGCCCTGGCTCTACGCCCTCGCCCGCTGGGCCTGCCTGCGCCGCCTCGCCGAACGGCGCCCCGTCCGCGCGTCCGCGTCCGGGCGGCCGGACCCCGGCGCGCCCCTCGCCCCCGACGAGGACCGGGAGGCGGCCCGCCGGCGCGCCGAGCTGGCCGCCCTCGCCTGGCCGGAGGCGGCCGGCACCTCCTCCGAGCAGCGCGAGGCCCTGGAGCTGTCCGTGCGCCACCACCTCTCGTGCGGGGAGGTCGCGGCCATCCTGGGCACCGGGACGGAGGCCACCCGGGAGCTGCTGTCCAGCGCGTCCTGCGAGGTGGAGCGGACGCGGGCGGCGCTGGCCGTGGTGGAGGTCGGGCGCTGCCCGGACGTGGCGCAGCTCGGCGGCGACACCCAGATGCTGCTGGGCGCGGCGCTGCGCCGGGAGCTGGTCCGGCACGTGGACGAGTGCGCCGAATGCCGGCGCACGGCCGAGCGGGTCACGGCGGGCGGCCCCTGGCCGGGCACCGACCCGGCCGCGCAGGACGCCCTCCCCCTGGTGGCGGTGCCCCGGACGGAGGTGGGCGCGGCGATGTCGGCGGCGTGGAACTCCCGCTCGGGCCGGGCGGAAGGGGTGCCGGGCGCCGTCACCGGCAGCCGCGCGGGCCGCGTCGCGCGGGCGGCGGGCAAGCGTGGCGCGGACGACGCCCCGCGCTACGACCGGGGCGGTTTCCCCCTCGGCCCCCGGGACCGTGCCGCCCGCCGCCGCAGGCTGCGCCGCCGGGTGCTGACCACCACCGTCGTGGCCACCGTCCTCGCCGCGCCGCTGCTCGCCCTGTGGGCCGCCTACCGGGGCACCGCACCCACGGACGAGGCGGGCGGCGACACCCCCTCGGTGACGGCCAACGAGACGAACGACCGCGGCGGCTACGAGGGCGCCCCGTACGAGAACGCCGGCAGCGCCCACTCCACCCCCGATCCGCGCTTCACCGCGGGCAGCCGGTCCCCCGACCTCGCGGTGGCGGTGCTCGGCGCGGACGGGCAGCCGCTCGGGGAGGCGGAGCCGCTCCGGTCGCGGAGCGGCCCCGGGCGGCTGGCCGTCGCCGCGCACGCGGTCGGCGGCGCCACCGCCGTCGTGCTCACCGCGTCCGGTGGCGCCCCGGTCCACTGGTCGGCGCGGTCGGACGCGCCCTGGCTGCGGCTGAGCACCTCGGACGGGGAGCTGCGGCCTGGGGAGGTCACGACGCTCACGGTGCGCGTCGATCACGAACGGGAGCCCGCCGGGCACTGGCGCACGCGGATCCTCTTCGACCCGGGAGGGACGGCCGTGGCACTGGAGGGCCGGGGCGCCGCCGGTCACGGCCGGGGACCGGGCACCCGTACCTCCGGCTCGTCCTCGCCTTCCGCGACCCGTCTGCCGTCGGGGCCGTACGCCCCCGCGTCAACGACGGCGTCGGCCCCCGTCCGGCCGTCCGACCCGGGCCCGCGCCCCACGGCCCCCCCGGCCCCGACCGACTCGACGACGCTCTCGGACAGCCCCATGCCCACCCCGCACCCGGGCGAGGTCGGGCCCAAGGGGTGAGGGCCGGGCCCCGGAGCGCGGACCGGCCTCCGAGAGGGCCCGTCCCCGGACGAGGACGAACCGGCCTCCGAAACGGCCCGCCCGGGACGGAGACCACCCGGCCTCCGAGACGGCTCACCCGGGACGGAGACGGACCGTTCATATGATCGCGACCGGTCCGTTTTGCCGCATTCCCCGGCGCGGTAAGGGAAAAATTGCGTCAAATAAAAAGGCGCGGCTCGCGGCACGCCCCTTCGTCGGCTTCGCCGGATATGCGCGTTACCGGGGGCGTGCCGAGCCCAACGCCCGCATCAAACGCACCGCCCGCACCGAGCAGCCCGCCCGCACCGAGCAGCCCACCGGCCACACCAAGCCACCCCGCCCCACCGACTCAGCGACCCCACCGACTCAGCCGATCACACCCACTCGGCCGATCACACCCACCCCGCCGATCACTTCGACTCAACCGGCGGAACCGGCAGGACCGGAAGCAACGGAAAGCCCGACGCGGCCACTCGCACCGGATCCGCCGGATGCGGGGCCAGGAGCGGCGCCGTCGCCATTCGCTCCTCGCACAGTTCCACGAGCCGCGCGTAGCCCTTCTCGCCCATCAACTCGATCAGTTCGGGGCGGTAGGTGACGTACACCGGCTCGCCCGCGCCGTGCGCCGAGGGTGCCGAGGTGCACCACCAGTGCAGGTCGTGGCCACCGGGGCCCCAGCCGCGCCGGTCGTACTCCCCGATGGAGATCTGGAGGACGCGGGTGTCGTCGGGCCGGTCGATCCACTCGTACGTCCGGCGCACCGGGAGCTGCCAGCACACGTCCGGCTTGGTCTCCAGGGGCTCGCGGCCCTCGCGCAGCGCCAGGATGTGCAGCGAGCAGCCCGCGCCGGCGGCGAAGCCGGGGCGGTTCTGGAAGATGCAGGAGCCCTTCCAGCGGCGGGTCTGGCGTTCCCCGTCCTCGTCCTCCTGGACCCAGCCGGACTCCGTCCCCACGTCGTGGAACTGCCAGATCTCGGGGGTGAGCCGGGCCACGTGCCCGGCGACCCGCTGCTCGTCGTCCTCGTCGGAGAAGTGGGCGCCCAGGGTGCAGCAGCCGTCGTCCGCGCGGCCCGCCTCGATGCCC
This sequence comes from Streptomyces sp. NPDC003077, assembly GCF_040611095.1. Lineage (NCBI taxonomy): Bacteria > Bacillati > Actinomycetota > Actinomycetes > Kitasatosporales > Streptomycetaceae > Streptomyces > Streptomyces sp. NPDC003077. The sequence continues at coordinate 58,801 of NZ_JBEXNM010000046.1, forward strand.
TTGCAGCCGCTGCCGAACACGCAGGTCCAGCGGGAGGTCAGCCACGTGAGGTCGCAGCGGAAGACCTGCTCGTCGTCGTCCGGGTCGGGGAAGGTGACCCAGGCGCGGGCGAAGTCGAGGCCGACCTCCTCGGCCCGCGCTTCCGGCGTGCCCGCGGAGCGACGCTTTTCTGCCTTCTTCAGGCCTTTTTCGTGCTTCGCCTTTTTCGTCTTTGCCACCTCTCCAGACTAAGGCGATCAGGTCGGGGATCGGCCGCAGTAGGTTTCCCGTTATGAGACTCGGTGTCCTTGACGTGGGTTCGAACACGGTCCATCTGCTGGTCATGGACGCGCACCCGGGTGCGCGCCCGCTGCCGGCCTACTCCCACAAAGCCCAACTCCGGCTGGCCGAGCTGATCGACGAGGACGGCGCCATCGGCGACGCCGGGGTCGACCGGCTGCTGACCACCCTCCGCGAAGCGCTCCAGGTCGCCGAGGACAAGGGTGCCGAGGACGTGCTGCCGTTCGCCACCTCCGCGATCCGCGACGCGTCCAACGGCGAGGAGGTGCTGCGGCGGGTGGAACAGGAGACCGGCGTCGCCCTCCAGGTGCTGTCCGGCGAGGACGAGGCGCGGCTCACCTTCCTGGCCGCGCGGCGGTGGCTGGGCTGGTCCGCGGGCCGTCTGCTGGTGCTCGACATAGGCGGCGGCTCGCTGGAGATCGCCTACGGGCTGGACGAGGAACCGGACGCCGCCGTCTCGCTGCCGCTCGGCGCGGGCCGGCTGACCGCCACCGACCTGCCGGGCGATCCGCCGGATCCTGCCGACATCCGGTCGCTGCGCAAGCGGGTCCGGGCCGAAATCGGTCGGGTGGTGAGCGAGTTCGCCCGCTTCGGCACGCCGGACCACGTCGTGGGCACCTCCAAGACGTTCAAGCAGCTCGCCCGGATCGCCGGGGCCGCCCGCTCCGCCGACGGCCTGTACACGCAGCGGGAACTGAGCCGCAAGGCCCTGGAGGAGTGGGTGCCGCGGCTGGCCGGGATGACCACGGGGGAACGGGCCGCGCTGCCCGGCGTCTCCGAGGGCCGCGCCCGGCAGCTCCTGGCGGGGGCGCTGGTCGCGGAGGGGGCGATGGACCTGTTCGGGGTGGAGGTCCTGGAGATCTGTCCGTGGGCGCTGCGGGAGGGCGTGATCCTGCGGCGGTTGGATCATCTGCTGGAGGTGTGAGGGGGCGGTCACGGGCCCGCCGGGCGGGCCCGGCCCCGCGACCGTCCGCCTGGCCTCCCCATAAGGACCCGCCCGCCGTCCGGCCCGCCTACCCTGCCTCCCTACCGCCCATCTCCCCGATCCCCCCGGTGTCCGGACCACCTGCCCCCGGTCCGGCGGCGGCCCGTACGCTGTGTTCCGTGACGGAGCCTGTGGTGCGCATCCCGGATGCGAAGGTCGCCCTGTCCACGGCCTCGGTGTATCCGGAGTCGACCGCGACGGCCTTCGAGATCGCCGCGCGCCTGGGCTACGACGGCGTCGAGGTCATGGTGTGGACCGACCCGGTCAGCCAGGACATCGAGGCGCTGCGCCGGCTCTCCGACTACCACGGGGTGCCGATCCTGGCCGTGCACGCGCCGTGCCTGCTGATCACGCAGCGGGTGTGGTCCACGGACCCCTGGGTCAAGCTCCAGCGCGCGCGCAACGCCGCCGAGAAGCTCGGCGCCTCCACCGTCGTCGTCCACCCGCCCTTCCGGTGGCAGCGCGGTTACGCGCGGGACTTCGTGCGCGGCGTGTGGCGGATGGGGAACGAGACGGACGTGCGGTTCGCCGTCGAGAACATGTACCCGTGGCGCTACCGGGACCGCGAGATGCTCGCGTACGCCCCCGACTGGGACCCGACCAAGGACGACTACCGCCACTACACGATCGACCTCTCGCACACCGCGACCGCCCGCAGCGACGCCCTCCAGATGGTCGACCGCATGGGCGACCGGCTGGCCCACCTCCACCTCGCCGACGGGAACGGCTCCAACAAGGACGAGCACCTGGTGCCCGGCCGCGGCTCGCAGCCCTGCGCGGAGCTGCTGGAGCGGCTGGCGGCCACCGGGTTCGACGGCCACGTCGTGGTGGAGGTCAACACCCGGCGCGCCATGTCGGCGGCCGAGCGCGAGGCCGACCTCGCCGAGGCGCTGGCCTTCACGCGGCTGCACCTGGCGTCGCCGACGCGGGTACCGGGGACGTGACGGTGGCTTCCGCCAGGAGCTGACGCGAGCGAGCCGCCCGCCGAAACCGGCCCGGAACCGCCCCCGAGCCGACCCGGGCCCGCCGGAACCCACCCGGGCGCGCCCGCCCGCCGGAGGCCCGTCCGCCGCGACCCCCCCACCGGGCCCCCACCCGACCCCCACCGGACCCGTCCACCACCCGGTCCCCCGTCTCGCATACCGAAACCCGTGTCCGAACCCTGGAGCCGGGGCGTAGGCTCGCAGGATTCCGGCCCCCGCACACACGTACCCGAGGGAGTGGATCCACGTGCCCGAGCTGAGGTCCCGCACCGTCACCCATGGCCGCAACATGGCCGGCGCCCGCGCGCTCATGCAGGCGTCCGGCGTAGCGCGCGAGGACTTCGGCAAGCCGATCATCGCGGTGGCCAACAGCTTCACGGAGTTCGTACCGGGCCACACCCACCTCCAGCCGGTCGGCCGCATCGTCAGCGAGGCGATCAAGGAGGCGGGCGGCATCGCGCGCGAGTTCAACACCATCGCGGTCGACGACGGCATCGCCATGGGCCACGGCGGGATGCTCTACTCCCTGCCGTCCCGCGACCTGATCGCCGACTCCGTCGAGTACATGGTCCAGGCGCACTGCGCCGACGCGCTGATCTGCATCTCCAACTGCGACAAGATCACGCCCGGGATGCTGATGGCCGCCATGCGGCTGAACATCCCCACCGTCTTCGTCTCCGGCGGCCCGATGGAGGCCGGCCGGGCCACCCTCGTGGACGGCACCGTCCGCAAACTCGACCTGGTCAACGCCATCTCGGACGCGGTCGACGAGAACGTCTCGGACGAGGACATCCTCCGCATCGAGCAGAACGCCTGCCCGACCTGCGGCTCCTGCTCCGGCATGTTCACCGCCAACTCCATGAACTGCCTCACCGAGGCCATCGGCCTCTCGCTGCCCGGCAACGGCTCGGTGCTGGCCACCCACACCGCCCGCCGCGCCCTGTACGAGAACGCCGGCCGCACGGTCGTGGAGATCACCAAGCGGTACTACGAGCAGGACGACACCACCGTCCTGCCGCGCGCCATCGGCGGCCGGGCCGCCTTCGAGAACGCCATGGCCCTGGACATCGCGATGGGCGGCTCCACCAACACGATCCTCCACCTGCTCGCCGCCGCCCAGGAGGCCGGTCTCGACTTCGACCTGGAGGACATCAACGAGGTCTCCCGCCGGGTCCCGTGCCTGGCCAAGGTCGCCCCGAACGTCGCGCCGGGCGGCACGTACTACATGGAGGACGTGCACCGGGCCGGCGGCATCCCCGCCCTCCTGGGCGAGCTCTACCGGGGCGGCCTGCTCAACGAGGACGTGCACAGCGTGCACAGCGCCTCGCTCGCCGACTGGCTCAAGACCTGGGACGTCCGCGGCGGCTCCCCGTCCCCCGAGGCCGTCGAGCTGTGGCACGCGGCCCCGGGCTGCGTCCGCTCCGCGACCGCCTTCTCCCAGTCCGAACGCTGGGAGACCCTCGACCTCGACGCCGCGGGCGGCTGCATCCGCGACCTGGAGCACGCGTACTCCAAGGACGGCGGCCTGGCGGTGCTCAAGGGCAACATCTCCGTGGACGGCTGCGTCGTGAAGACCGCGGGCGTGGACGAGTCCATCTGGACGTTCGAGGGCCCGGCCGTGGTCTGCGAATCCCAGGAAGAGGCCGTCGAGAAGATCCTCGGCAAGCAGGTCAAGGAGGGCGACGTGGTCGTCATCCGCTACGAGGGCCCCAAGGGCGGCCCGGGCATGCAGGAGATGCTCTACCCGACCTCCTTCCTCAAGGGCCGCGGCTTGGGCAAGGCGTGCGCCCTGGTCACCGACGGCCGGTTCTCTGGCGGCACCTCCGGCCTGTCCATCGGCCACGTCTCGCCCGAGGCGGCGTCCGGCGGCGCCATCGCGCTCGTCGAGGACGGCGACCGCATCCGCATCGACATCCCCAACCGCTCCATCGAACTCCTCGTCCCCGACGACGAACTGGCAGCCCGCCGCACCGCCCTGGGCGGCCGGTACGCCCCCAAGAACCGCGACCGCCAGATCTCCCAGGCCCTGCGCGCCTACGCGGCCATGGCCACCAGCGCGGACAAGGGCGCGGTACGGGATGTGAGCAAGCTGGGGTGATGAAACGGCCGGACCGGCTTGACGGTGAAGGGCGGGGCGCTCTGGGGGAGCGGCCCGCCCTTTGCTGTTGCCGGGGGTCGTTTGGTCTGGTCGGCACCCGCCCCCACCGGCGATCAGCCGCCAAACCGACGAAAGGGGACGTCCCGGGGTGCCCCCGCAGCGGACTGGGGCGCGGCGGCCCCGTCACAAGATGTCGTCGGGGAGGCGCAACTGCCGCGAGGAGGTACCCCGGGGCGGCCCCGACCTCGTACGAAAGAGAAGGCGTAGGCCCCACTAGGCGGCACTCGCCACTGACCCCGCCTCCCACGAAACAAAAGGCGCACAACCCACCGGGGGCCACCCGCGACAAGTCCTCAGCCCCACGAAACAAAAGGCGCAAGCCGCACCGAACCGCACCCGCAACAGACCTGACCCGTTCGGACAAAAGGCGCACCAGCCCCCGGCCCGCACCCAGCCGCCCTCCCGAAAGCCCCATCACCCCCGCATCCGGACGACCGGCGCCATCCCCCTCACCACCGCCCCGGATTCCCCGTCCGCACCGCGAAGACCGACCCGTCCGGAGCCGTCGCGTAGACCCGCCCCCGGCGTTCGTCCAGGACCGGGGCCGGGACCAGTTCCAGGTAGGTGTTGTGGCCACCTGGCAGCCGGGGCCGGGTCTGGCCGAGCAGCGCTCCGGCGCGGGTGTCGACGGCCAGCAGACGGCCGTCCCCGCCGGTGAAGTACAGCCGGTCGCCCCGTTCCGCCGCCACCGGCGCCGACACCTGGCTGACCGAGGTCTCCAGTTCCCAGGTCCGCTCTCCCACGGCCCGCAGCCCCCCGCCGTCACCCAGCAGGTAGACCGTCTCGCCGCGCACCACGGCCGCCGGGTTGTCGACGGGCGAGGTGAGCGGGATGCGGCGGGTGCGGCCGGTGGCCGGATCGAAGCGCAGCACGGCCCGTGTGCTGGTCTCCATGTCCGGGGCGGACACGGTGAAGTACACCGACCCCGACGCCCCCGTACCGGCGGGTGTCAGCGAGCCGGGCAGCCGCCGCTGCCACCGCACCGTTCCCCGTCGCGGGTCGAGGGCGGTGACGAAGGTGGTGGTGCCGTCGTCCGAGGGCATGGCGGCGTACGCGGTGCCGGGGTCCCCGTAGGAGGCGAACTGGCCCAGCGGCTGGCTGGGCACACGTTTGCGCCACAGTTGCCGGTGCGTGGCCCCGTCGAGCGCGGTGGTGGTGCCGTCCTCGGACGTCAGCAGCACCACGTCGCCGACGAAGCGCACCGCGCCGAAATACCGGGTCAGGTCCGTGCTCCACCGCGGCGCGCCCGCACCCCCGGCGGACGGGTCCAGCGCCTCCAGTCGGCTGCCGTCGGGGGAGAGGACGTACAGCAGGCCACCGGACAGGGCGAGCGGCCGGATCGCGTCGGCGTCCCCGGGCGGCTCCTTCTGCTTTCGCTGCCACACGACCCTGCCCTGTTCCGGGTCGATCCGGGCCGCCTGTATGCCGTGCCGGGCACAGAAGAGGGCGGGGGTCGCGCCCTTGTGGCCCTTGGCCGGGCCGCCCGCCCCAGGGGCGCCGTACGAGCAGACGGGCGGCGCGGCGGTGGGCCGTCCCGGTAGCGAGGGGAGGCGGATCAGCCAGGGGTGGAAGGTGGCCTCGGCGCTCGCCTGGCGGGTCTGCAGCGCGGGCCGGTCCTTCCGGTCCAGTACCGCGGCGCTCGCGGCGACACCCCCGCTGACCAGGACGGCGGTCACGGCGGTCCAGGTCGCCCACCGCCGCGCGCGGCGCCGCGGGCGGCCCGTGATGTCCCCGGATGCCGGGCGGCCGGGGCCGGAACCGGCGGACGCGGTGGCCGGGGACGCCTCCCGGCGCCGCGCCGCGGTCGCCGGGGGCCGGGCCCGGACGTGGGTGACCTCGGCCCGCGCCGCGTCCTCCCGGCGGCGAGGCCCGGTCGTGCCGTCGCCGCGGCGGCTCCCGGCCGTTTCCTCGCGCGCCCCGGGCGCGTCCTCGGACTCGGACGACGCGCCCTCAGGCCCCTCGCGACGGCCGTCCTCCCCGCCGTCGCGGTCCGCCGTCCCCCGCCCGGTCTCCGTCAGGAAGTCCGCGAACACCCCGCCGTGCACCTCGGTGGGCACGTCGACCTGCAACTGCCGCATCAGGGCGTCGGGCGTCGGCCGGTCGCCCGGTTCCTTGGCCAGGCAACTGCGGATCAACGGTGCCAGGCTCTCCGGTACGTCCTTGAGGTTGGCCTCGTCGTGCACGACTTGGTACGCGACCACGTACGGGCTGTCGGAGTCGAACGGCCCGCTCCCGGTCGCCGCGTGCACCAGCACCGACCCCAGCGCGAAGACGTCCGCGGCCGGGCCCACCTCGCGCGGGCGCTGGAACTGCTCGGGCGCCATGAACGGCGGCGTCCCGATCAACTTGCCCGTCTCCGTGCGCATCTCACTGTCGGACGGGCGCGAGATGCCGAAGTCGATGACCTTCGGCCCGTCGGCGGCCAGCAGCACGTTGCTCGGTTTCAGGTCACGGTGCACCACGCCCGCGCGGTGGATGTCGCGCAGCGCCTCGGCGAGGCCGGAGGCCAGCCGGCGGACCTCGTCCGGGGCCAGCGGCCCGTTCCGCTTGACGTGTTCGGAGAGCGTCGGGCCCGGGATGAAGAGGGTGGCCATCCACGGGCGCTCGCCGTCCGTGTCCGCGTCCACGACGGGCGCCGTGAACGCGCCGCTCACCCGCCGTGCCGCCGCCACCTCCTGACGGAACCGCGCCCTGAACTCCGGGTCCTGGGCGTACTCGCTGTGAATGACCTTCACGGCGAGCCGCAGCCCCGACGCCGAACGCGCCAGGTGGACCACGCCCATCCCCCCGGAGCCGAGCCGCGTCTCCAGGCGGTACTCACCGGCGTACTCAGGACCCTCCGCTTCCGGACTCAGCCCGGATTCCCACTGCGGCGGCATCGCTCCCACCCCCGTGTCTGTCGGCCGCGCACGGCGCGGCGAGCCTAGTCGATGGTACGTACGAGTGGGGCCCGGGCTTGCTAGCGTGCGGGGTGCGTCGCCTCGGCGCCGTGCGCGGGAAGCGGCCGTCCGGTCGTACGAGGGCGCCCGCGGACACGGGTCGCGCTCGTTTCCCCACACGTCGACGGCAACCATCGGGGGCCCCACGGACGTCCGCGCAGACGGACGGTCCGCACCCGGCCCGGCTCCACCCAACCCAGACGACGACACACGACGGGGGACACACAGTGACCACACAGAACGGACCGGACGTCGCCGCATCCGCCACGGACACCGCCGCCCCGGAGGCCGCGCTGCTGGAGGTGATGCCCCAAGGGGCCGTCGCCGCCGAGGCGGTCGCCCTGGCCGCCACCTCCTACCCGATCGTCCCCGGGTACCGCGTCAACGTCCGCCAGGGCCCGAGCACCAAGCACGGCGTCGTGCGCCAGCTCCCGTACAACGCCCGGGTCACCGTCCGCTGCCAGCGCTCCGGCGAGCGGGTCAGCGGTCCGCTGGGCACCTCCGACGTCTGGGACAACATCGGGCCCGGCCAGTACATCTCGGACACCTACGTCAAGACGGGCAGCAACGGCCCGGTGGCGCCGCGCTGCACGAGCTGACCTGGGACGCCCCCCGGGAACGCCGTCGGCGCCCGTCCGCCCGTCCGGACCGGTCCCGTCCCCGTACGCCGTCCTTCGACGCCGTACGGGGATAATCGACGGCATGAGCGAAGACCAGACGCCTTCGGAGGGCTCCCGGCCGGACGGCGGGCCCGTGGGCGCGCGGAGCGCGTCCGGGAGTGGTGCCGCTTCCGGAAGCGGTGCCGCGCGCGGGGGACCGGAACCGGCCGACATCCGGTTCTTCGGTACGACGTGGGTCGCGCACGACGGCGGGTACGGGCTGCGCCGGGCCGGCGTCGCCGTCGGCTCGCTGCTGCTCGCGGCGGCCGGGGCGGTGGTGCTGCGGGTCGCCTTCCAGGGGCTGGAGATCGCCGAGGTCGGCTCGTTCGTCAACGTCCTCATCGTGGCCGGGTTCGCGATCTGCAGCGCGCTGGCCTTCCGCCGCACCTGGGAGAACCTGACCCGGCCGGCGGGGGAGCGCGCCGCCGACCGCCCGACCGACAAGTCCTCGCAAAGCCTGCTGCTGATCGGTTTCATCGGCTCGCTGCTCGCCTACTTCTGCCGCAGCCTGGTCGAGGCCCCGGGCGAGAAGGTCCGCCGCGCCGAGTACGAGGCCGAACGGGAGCGCCACGAACGGCGCCGCAGCGCCCGCACGGGGAACCCGGCGGCCCGGAAGGCGGCGGCGTCCGGCGCCGGGGCGGCGAAGGCCACGACGGTCAAGAGCACCGGCGGAAGCAAGTCCAAGAAGCGACGCTGACCGGCAGCCTTCCCACTCCAAGAAGCGACGCTGACCGACGGCGGCTCCGATCCGGGAAGCGACGCTGACCGACGGCCGCTCCGATCCAGGAAGCGGCGCTGACCGGCAGCCGTTCCGCTCCAAGAAGCGACGCTGACCGACGGCGGCACTTCAGGCCGACCAGCAGCCGTCCCGCCAAAAACTCAGCGCCGCCCCGAGCCACTCCCCATAACTCCCCGCACTCCCCATCACTCGACCATCACTCCTCACCCCCCGTGTACTCCCAATCCGGCACCTCGTCCCCATACAGCCACACATCGAACAGCTCCGTCAGATCCTCGCCCGCCCGGTCCTGGCAGAAGGCGATGAAGTCCTTGGAGTCGGCGTTGGCGTGCCGGTGCTCGGACGGCCACTCCTTGAGGATGCGGAAGAACGTCTCGTCCCCGACCGCCTTGCGGAGCTGCTGGAGCACCATGGCCCCGCGGTCGTAGACGGGGTCGAGCGTGAGGTTCCGCGCGGTGCCGGGGTTTCCGGGCGGGAAGGCCCAGCGCGGCTCGTCCCCGTCCGAGTTGTAGACCTCCTCGAACGCCTTCTGGGCGGTCTTCCCGCCCGCGTCCTCCTCCCACAGCCACTCGGCGTACTTCGCGAACCCCTCGTTGAGCCAGATGTCCCGCCAGCTCTTGGGCGTGACGGAGTCCCCGAACCACTGGTGCGCCGTCTCGTGCACCAGAGTGGACAGCGTGGGGGCGCCGGCATACAGGGGCTTGGTCTGGGTCTCCAGGGCTTCCCAGCCGATCCGGTCCTGTGCCATGTGGTCGACGATCGCCCCGGCGGAGGAGAAGGGATAGCGGCCGAACCGCCGCTCGCCCCACTTCACCACGTCTCCCAGCCGGGCCAGCACCTTCTCGCTCCGCTTCTCCTCCGCCGGGTCCACGGCCACATACAGCGGCAGCCCGTCCCGCGCGTCCGAGGTCCTGACCGCGAACCGGCCGATGGTCGCGGTGACCAGGTAGCTCGCCATCGGCTCGCCGTTGTGCCACTCGAACGTCGTCCTGCCGTCCTCGTCCCGCGTCCCGCGCAGCTCCCCGTTGGCGACGGCGGTGTACCCCTTCGGGACGGTGACGCGGATGTCGTACGCGGCCTTGTCGGCCGGGTGGTTGTTGCCCGGGAACCAGCTCATCGAGCCCATCGGCTGCCCGGCGACGAACGCGCCGTCCGCCGTCCGCACCCACCCCTCGCGCGCCCCGTCCGCGTCCGTCATCTCCTGCGGACGCCCGCCGTACTCGACCTTCGTACGGAACTCCGTGCCCTTCTTCAGAGCGCTGCCGGGCCGGACGGTGAGCTTGTCCCCCTTGCGGGAGAAGGCGGCCTCCTCGTCGCCCACCCGGACGCCGGTCACCTTCAGCCCGCGCAGGTCGAGCTTGAAGGAGGCCAGGTCCTGGGTGGCCTTCGCGGTGATCTCGGCGGTGGCCTTCAGGTCGCCGCCGCGGACGTCGTAGTCGAGGTCGAGGCCGTAGTGGCGGACGTCGTAGCCGCTGTTGCCGAGCCCCGGGAAGAGGGGGTCGTGGAGGGTTCCGGCGCCGTCCGCCGCGTTGGTCACCTCGGTCTGCTGGGCGCTCGTGCACGAGGACAGCAGCAGGGCCACGGAGAGGGCGGCGGTCGCACCGCACGAGCGAAGGGGCCGGCGGTTCACGGGTCTCCTCAGGTCATAAGGGCGCGAGCCCCCTGACCTTACGGCGTCCCGTCGGCGCCGGCCCCTCGCTGCCGACGGCTTGTCACGGACCGTTACGCCAGGAACGAGCGCGGGGGTGACAAGAACGGTCACGATCAGCGCCAGTACGGGCCCGAACCGGCTCCATGCCGATCAGCGGGCTGCTCACCCCTTCTCCGGCGCCCCCAACAGCCGCACACCCCCGGATCCCTCCTCGTTCTCGCCCTCGGCGGACGGCTCCCCGGTGGCCTGCCCGCCGGGCGCGCGGTGCCCGGTGCCGCCGTTCCGGGCCGTCGCGGGCAGCCGCACCCGCCGCCGCTCCGCCCAGGTGGTGAGGGCGGCGGCGCAGGCGTGGTCGAGGTGGCGCAGCCCGGAGAGGTCGAGGAGGATCGCGCGGTCCTTGGGCAGCGCTTCGAGCTGGTCGAGGAGCTTCGGCAGGCGCAGGAAGGTCGCGTTCCCCAGGGCCCGGACGCGCAACGGGGCAGCCGGACCGCAGCCGTCACCGGAGCCGTCACGGGCATCGTCCTCGGTCTCCAGATGGACGTGCGAGGTCTCCCATGCGCTCTTGGCGACGGCCAGCAGCAGACCGATCAGGACGCCTTCGAACAGGTTGGTGACGATGATGGCGACGGCGGTGGTGGCCAGGACCACGGCCTCCCCCCGGTGCTCACGCCACAGCGGGACGAAGTCCTTCACCGGCAGCAGCTTCCACCCGGCGTGCACCAATACGCCCGCCAGCGCGGCCAGCGGCACGATGCCCAGCGCGGCCGGGAACGCGGCGGCGAACACCAGCAACCACACCCCGTGCACCACCCGCGACAGCTTCGTCCGCGCCCCCGCCTGCACGTTCGCCGCACTCCGGACGATCACCGCGGTCATCGGCAGCGCGCCCAAGACACCACACACCGCGTTGCCGGCGCCCTGCGCCATCAGCTCCTTGTCGTAATCCGTGCGCGGCCCGTCGTGCAGCCGGTCCACCGCCGCCGCGCTGAACAGCGACTCCGCCGACGCGATCAGGGCGAAGGCGGCGACGGTACCCAGCGCGCCGAGGACGACGCCCCCCTCGACGAGCCGCGCCAGGTCGTCACCGCCCGGCGGCTGGACGGCCGCCAGCAGGCCCTCGACCTCGACGCGGGCCACCGGCAGGTCCAGCACCGCCACCGCCGCGGTCGCCAGCGCCACCGCGGCCAGCGGCGCCGGCAGCGCCCGCGCGGCCCGCCGCCACTTCGGCCACAGCACCAGAACGGCGATGGTGCCCACGCCGACCGCGGCGGCGGCCGACGCGGCGTCGGAGGCGAGGGTGTCGGGGAGCAGCCGGGGCAGCCCGGCGAGGTTGGCGGGGCCGCCGCCGGGCGGGTCGGTGTCGGCCAGCGCGTAGAGCTGCCCGGCGATCAGGACGAGGCCGATGCCCGCGAGCATGCCCTGCACCACGGCCACCGAGACGGCCCGGAACCACCGGCCGAACCGCAGCGCCCCCATGGCGAGCTGCAGCAAGCCCGCGGCCAGCACCAGCGCCCCCAAAGCCCCGAGGCCGTACTCCTTGACGGCTTCGAAGACGAGCACCGTCAGCCCCGCCGCAGGCCCGCTGACCTGCAAGCTGCTGCCCGGCAACAGCCCCGTCAGCAGCCCGCCGACGATCCCGGTGACCAGCCCCGACTCGGCCGGCGCACCCGAGGCCACCGCGATCCCCACACACAAGGGGACGGCGACCAGGAAGACGACTATGGACGCGGTGATATCCGCGCGCCAATCCGACAGTTTCCGCATGAGGATGCCTCCAGCGCGTTGCGTACCGCCGGGACGCGCCCCGCGCGCCCCGAGTGGGGGGTGGATTGCTGGATCCTTCGAACCGCGTGGGCGTGGGGGGACGCCCAAGGGATCGGAACCGCGCGGGCGTGCGCGACGCCCGGACGGTGGCACCTCTCAGCAGCGGAAGACACCGTGCTTCAGGGGAAGTTCATCCGATCTGGTCAGGGGGGCGGCCCGCCGTCCGGCGAGCACGGCGGCGGCTTGCGGGACCGGGACGGTGGCCGCGACGTCCCGCTCGATCAGCGAGAGCGGACGTTCCGCGAGCGGCGAGGCGGCCGACCCGACGGCGCACCGCCCGCCGCGCCGCCCCCGCCCGCCGTACGCGATCCCGGACTCGGTGGCGTCCGCGCCGTCGAGCGCGTTACGGGCCACGGACGGGTCGGCCCCGCCGCGCTGCGGGACCGGATACGCGACGGCCGCGGCGGTCGGCCGGGCCACGTCGTACGGGCCGGTGGCGCCGCCAGGACGGACGAGGAGCACCGCGAGCACGGCCACGAACAGGACGATCGCCCGACGTGCACCCGAGGTGTTCCTCATCGGCCCGCCCCCTTCGGCGCGTCGGACGCTCACTTTCAGTCTGTCCAGCCGAACGTGGCCATGCACAAGTCAATGTGTAACCAGCACGTTAACCCTGACCCGGCCACGGGGAACGCTCACGTCCGATCACCCCGGCGGTCATCGCGGCCCACCCCGCGCCCGGCGCTCCTGCCGGCAAACGGGGCCCGTACATCCCCGTACCACCAGGTGAAACGCCCCCCGACGCACACCGCCCCAATGCGAGGATGACGAAACACCGCCCGCCCGAAACCGCCCCCCGCCCCCCGAAACCGACATCCCGAAACCGCCCCCCGAAACCGGCCGACCGAAAAAGACCAGCCGAACGCCCCCATCCGAAAATCGTCCGTCCCAAACCGGCCGTCCCAAACCGGCCGCTCCAAACCGACCGCCCCTCCTCCGACAACCGCAACCCGGCCCAGCCCGGCCCGGCTCCCGGCCCGCGCTGGCCCCACCGGCGAGGTGAACGCACCCATGACCCAGAAGGTCGCCGTACTCGGCACCGGCAAGATCGGCGAGGCGCTGCTCAGCGGCATGATCCGGGGAGGCTGGGCCCCCTCCGACCTCCTGGTCACCGCCCGGCGCCCGGAACGCGCCGAGCAGCTCCGCGAGCGCTACGGCGTCGAAGCGGTCGGCAACAAGGAAGCCGCCGCCTCCGCTGACACCCTCATCCTGACCGTCAAGCCCCAGGACATGGGGACCCTGCTGGACGAGCTGGCGCCGCACGTCCCGGCCGACCGCCTCGTCATCAGCGGCGCGGCGGGCGTCCCGACCGCCTTCTTCGAGGAACGGCTGCCCGGCGGCACCCCCGTCGTCCGCGTCATGACGAACACCCCGGCCCTGGTCGACGAGGCGATGTCCGTCATCTCCGCCGGCACCCACGCCACCGGCCGGCACCTGACCCGCGCCGAGGAGATCTTCGCGACGGTCGGCAAGACGCTGCGCGTCCCGGAGGCCCAGCAGGACGCCGCCACCGCGCTCTCCGGCTCCGGCCCGGCGTACTTCTACTTCCTCGTCGAGGCCATGACCGACGCCGGCATCCTCCTCGGCCTGCCCCGCGACAAGGCCCACGATCTGATCGTGCAGGCCGCCATAGGGGCCGCCGTGATGCTCCGGGACAGCGGCGAACACCCGGTCAAGCTCCGCGAGAACGTCACCTCACCGGCCGGCACGACGATCAACGCCATCCGCGAGCTGGAGAACCACGGCGTCCGCGCGGCCCTCATCGCCGCCCTGGAAGCCGCCCGCGACCGCAGCCGCGAACTCGCCTCCGGCAACGGCTGAGCCCCACGGAGCCCGGTGGCGGCCCTCGCCACCGGGCCCTCGTGCAACTCGACACGACCCGAAAACGAACGGTCGGCGGACGCCCCGACTCAAAACCGCCCGGTCACATAAGGTCCCCTCCTGCTCAAGGTCCCCTCCTACTCCACCCCCACGGCGGGCATCAGCCCCACCGCCCGGTATGCGGCATCGACCCGCGGCCGGGCCAGCGCCCGCGCCCGCTCGGCGCCCTCCCGGAGCACCGCGTCCACGTACCCGGGGTCGGCGGCCAGCCGCGCGTGCCGCTCCCGGACGGGCCGCAGCACTTCGACCACCGCCTCGGCCGTGTCCTTCTTCAGCGCCCCGTACGACGCGTACCGCTCGGCCAGCTTCTCCGGCAGCTCACCCGTACAGGCAGCCAGCACGTCCAGCAGGTTCGCCACCCCCGGCCGCTCCGCCCGGTCGTACACGACGTCCGACCCCCCGTCGGTCACCGCCCGCATCACTTTCTTCCGCACCACATCCGCCTCGTCCAGCAGATAGACGATCCCGGCCGTCCGGTCGTGTGACTTCCCCATCTTCGACGTCGGGTCCTGGAGGTCCATCACCCGCGCGGCGACCTTCGGAGGCGTGGCCTTCGGCACCACGAACGTCGGCCCGTACCGCTGGTTGAACCGCACGGCCAGATCCCGCGTCAGCTCGACGTGCTGCGTCTGGTCCTCCCCGACCGGCACCTCGTCGGCCCCGTACGCCAGGATGTCCGCCGCCATCAGCGCCGGATAGGTCAGCAGCGACAGCCGCACGCTTCCCCCGCGCGCCTGCTCCTTGTACTGGATCATGCGCCGCATCTCGCCGTCCGACGCCGTGCACTCCATCAGGTACGCCAGCCGCGTGTGCTCGTCCACATGGCTCTGCACGAACACCGTGCACAACTCGGGATCGAGCCCCACGGCCAGCAACAGCGTCGCCGCCTGCCGACTGAGCCGCCGCACCCGCGCCGGATCGTGCTCCACCGTCAGCGCGTGCAGATCCACCACACAGAACAGCGACTCCGCCCGGTGCTGGTCCTCCTCGGCCCACCGCCGCAGCGCCCCCAGGTAGTTCCCCAAGGTCAGGTGCCCCGTCGGCTTCACACCACTGAAGATCCGCGTCATCTCTCTCGTCTCCGCTTCTTCGCTCTGCCGGAGCCGCCGCACCCGCCGGCCGGTTACGAGAGGGAGATACGCGAACGGCCGCCGGAGGCGGCGGCCGTGTTCCTACGCGCGCTGAGGTCGGCCGCCGTCAGGCGGCCCACCACTTCTGTACGAGCGCACGCGATGTCATGCCACCCACCGTACGCCCTACAGAGCCCCCCGGCACAGGTTTGAAGCCGCCACACAGGTTTGAAGGGCCCCCAGCCGTCATGTACTGTTCTCCGAGTTGCCGCGGCGCCGACAGGTACCGAAGCAACGTTCACGCCGCACCGGCGGCACCCACTACCGCACGACTCCTGAACGGGATGAATTTCGGCATGCCGAAATTTTTTCCACCGGGCCGATTAGGCGCCGGACAGGAAATCCGCTAAAGTAGTGACCACGCCGGAAGGCGCGAAAAACCCGCCCATCGGGGCCGGAAACGGAAAGCGGAAACGCGAAACGGATCTGGTAAAGTGGAAACCGCGAGAAAGGCGGCCGAAAGGCAGCCCGGACCGCGAACCGGCAAAAATCAGGGCCGCGAGGATCTGATAGAGTCGGAAACGCAAGACCGAAGGGAAGCGCCCCGAGAACCCGGTGAGACGGGATCGAAGGAAGCGTCCGTTCCTTGAGAACTCAACAGCGTGCCAAAAGTCAACGCCAGATATGTTGATACCCCGTCCACTCGTGGACGAGGTTCCTTTGAAAAGTCCACCACGGCCCATGCGGTTGGGGTGGCACACACAGCGAGGACGCTGTGAACCAGCGGCTTATTCCGCTGCTGGTTCCGCTCTCGTGTGTGTTTCTCCCGAGTACGGGAAAACATTCACGGAGAGTTTGATCCTGGCTCAGGACGAACGCTGGCGGCGTGCTTAACACATGCAAGTCGAACGATGAAACCCTTCGGGGTGGATTAGTGGCGAACGGGTGAGTAACACGTGGGCAATCTGCCCTGCACTCTGGGACAAGCCCTGGAAACGGGGTCTAATACCGG